>CAYTSY010000048.1:0-10082 GCA_964440555.1 uncultured Desulfobacteraceae bacterium | reverse complement strand
CAACATCATGTCGATCCTGGAACGCACATCTGAGATTGTAAAACAACTGCCTTCCGTTGAAAAGGTTGTCGTGGCGTCGTATACAGACCCTGATCCGGATATCCGCATCCTTCCCCGTGCCGTATTGTTTCATTCATTTGCGCCGATTGAGCCTGAAGGCGGGCTTAAATTCGCGCAATTGCCCTTTAACCATCCCCTTTACATCATGTATTCCTCCGGCACCACCGGCCTTCCCAAATGCATGGTCCAAGGCGCGGGCGGCGTACTGATCAATCACCTGAAGGAACTTATCCTTCACACGAACCTGTCCCGGGAAGACGTCATATTTTATTTTACCACCTGCGGATGGATGATGTGGAACTGGTTGACCAGTTCTCTGGCCGTGGGCGCGACTGTTGTGCTGTATGACGGCAACCCGTTTCACCCCCATCCCGGCGTGCTCTGGGAGATGGCTCAAAATGAAAAGATCTCCGTGTTCGGGACCAGCGCCGGATATCTTTCAGCCCTTGAAAAATCGGGCGTAAGGCCGGGGAAGCAATACGATCTGTCGTCGCTGAAGACCCTGTTGTCCACAGGATCCCCGCTTTCCGAAGAAGGATTTGACTTTGTATACCGCGAAATCAAACAGAATTTGCAACTGTCATCGATTTCCGGCGGAACGGATCTCAACGGCTGCTTTGCCCTGGGAAACCCTATGGGGCCGGTGTACTCCGGAGAACTTCAGTGCAGGGGACTGGGCATGAAAGTCGAGGCGTTCGACGAAAACGGAAAATCCGTCCTCAACCGGCAGGGGGAGCTGGTCTGCACGGCCCCTTTCCCCTCCATGCCCATTTATTTCTGGGATGATCCGGATCATCGGAAGTATTTTTCCGCCTACTTCGATGTTTATCCCAATGTCTGGCGCCACGGCGACTATATCCGGATCAACGGTCGCGGGGGCGTGAAAATCTTCGGCCGTTCGGACGCCACGCTCAACCCTGCCGGAGTCCGCATCGGAACGGCGGAAATCTACCGTCAGGTGGAACTCATCGAAGGCATAGAAGACAGCATCGTTGTGGGGCAGGCTTGGAAAAACGATGTACGGGTAATACTTTTCGTCAAAATGAAGGAAGGATTTTCCCTGACCGAAGCATTCAAAAAAACCATTGCCGATGCCATCCGGAAAAACGCCTCCCCACGCCATGTGCCCGCAAAAATTATCGCTGTCCCGGAAATCCCCTATACCCTGAACATGAAAAAGGTCGAGCTGGCCGTCAAAAAAATCATCGAGCACATACCTGTGTTAAACCAGGATGCGTTGAGCAACCCGGGCGTGTTACAATATTTTGCGGATATAAAAGAACTTGAGGGAGATTAAATCGTCTCTATATTTAAACTTTTTTCAACATCACAAGAGTTTCGTCCAATCCAATGTACTGTCAGGCATACCAAACAGGCATACGGCCTGCTTTATTTCTGACCTGAGCGCATTGATTTTTGCACTTTTTTAACCGTTTTATCCAAAAAGGATGCAATCAGCGAAGGGAAAAACCGGCGCAACAGATCAATAATCTTTCCCTCGGCCCCGGGGATAATCAGAAATTTGCCTTTTTCGAGGCCTTTGATCAGTTCCTCGGCGACACGGTCTGCGGAAAGCACCTTTGCCCCGCCCGACAGAGCTTTGGTTTCGATGGGCTTGATTTTATTTTCGTCCGCCAGCATCGGCGTGTCCGTGTCCGGGGGACACAAGACCGACACCCGGATGCCCAGGGGCGCCAGTTCGCAGCGAAGGGCTTCGGATAGTCCGATGACGGCGAATTTCGAGGCGCAGTAATCGGTGTAGCCGAATACGCCGATCAGTCCGGCGATGGAAGACACATTGACGATGCCCCCCCCTTTTTGCTTCATGTGGGGGAGCAGAGCGGAAATCGTGTTCCAGACCCCGTAGAGATTCACCCGCATGATCCTGTCGAACTGCGCAAAGCCGATCTGATCGAAGTACCGCGGCTCGGACTGCCCCGCTGAGTTGATCAGGATGTCGGGACTCCCGAACTCCTCCACCGCGTTTTCCATCACCGTTTTGACCCGGTCGCAGTCGGATACATCCACCGTTTTCCCATCGAATCGCTGGCTGCCGCTTGCCCGGCAGGCGGAAATATCATCCACCGCTTTTCGCAGACGTTCCGGATTCCGGGCAAAAATGATTACATTCGCCCCTTGCCGGGCCAGTTTCCGGGCAACCGCAAGGCCGATGCCGCTTGAACCGCCGGAGATAAAAATGTTTCTGTTATTGTATGTGGGTATGGGCATTTTCTTACCCTGCTGAGGCACATCGTTCCGATGGGACACTAACTCCCAAAAAATATTTTGAAAAATACATGTTCACCTCGAGATTGTCAAACGCTTTTGCCCCATAAAGCAGGGAAACCGCATTTGAAATAAACAGCCTCTTTAATTCCCCCATCGACTCCTCTGATTCCCCCATTGAGGGGGGCAGGGGGGTGTTTCCGTGAGCAGGCTTTTTATAATTCCGAACACCCCCCTGCCCCATAAAGCGTTGGAGACGTGTTGATGTGCGACAGTCGGGAAGGACTCACGTATGGATTCACGGTTTCAAATAAAGCCGGACCAAAAACTTTACAATCGGTTAAAAAATGTGTATGAACAGGAATCATTTGTTTGATGACCGACCTTTTTCTTCATTTGCATTCAAATCGGGTTATCCGATTGAAAAAAATAGCTTTTCCCTTTTTCTGTTTTTATGTCGTTCCGATTTCAACCCTGTCAAACCAAAGGAGGAGGCAATTTGAATCTTACCGATGAAAAAAAAATCACCATGTATGCAACGATGCTGAGAATCCGGGCCTTTGAGGAGAAAATTGAGGAATTGGTCCTTACCGGAAAAATTTCCGGATTTGTTCACCTCTATATCGGCGAGGAAGCGGTTGCAACAGGCGTTTGCACCGCATTGAACAAAACCGATTATATCACCAGCACCCATCGGGGCCATGGACATCTTATCGCCAAGGGTGGCGATGTCAAAGGAATGATGGCGGAAATATTCGGGAAACAGACCGGGTATTGCAAAGGAAAGGGCGGTTCCATGCACATCGCGGATCTGGACCTGGGCATTCTCGGCGCCAACGGGATTGTGGGCGGCGGGCCGCCTTTGGCTGTGGGGGCCGGGTTGTCATCCTGGTACAAGGGGGCAAATTATATTTCGGTATGCTTTTTCGGCGACGGTGCGTCCAATCAGGGCACGACCCACGAGGCCATGAACCTGGCCTCCGTTATGAAATTGCCCGTGGTTTTTGTGGCTGAAAATAATCATTTTGCCGAGTTTACCCGCCAGTCCAGGCACCAGAACATCGAATCCATTGCCGAACGGGCCGCAGCCTACGGCATTCCCGGGGTTGTGGTGGATGGCAACGATTTGCTCGCCGTTTATGAGGCAGCCAACGAAGCGATTTCACGGGCCAGAGAAGCCAAAGGCCCCACCCTTCTGGAATGCATGACCTATCGCATCAAGGGACATTTTGTGGGTGATCCCGAAAAATATCGGCAGCCCGGGGAAGTATCGGTATGGCAGACCAATGATAAGGATCCGATCCGGCGGTTTGAAAAAAGGCTTATGGAGCTGAACCTGCTGACGGAAAATAAAATGGGAGAGATCAGGACCGCCGTCAAAAAGGAAATCGAAGAAGCGGTGGTATTCGCCGATCAAAGCCCGATACCGGAGCCTTCGCAACTGTACGCGGATGTGTATGCCCAATAAACGGGTGATCAGGAATTAATTCTCAAACCACAGGAGGGTTTCGTCATGACGACTATGAATATGGCGCAGGCATTAAACAGCGCGCTGAAGCTTGAACTGGAACGCGACAAAAATGTTTTATTAATGGGTATTGATTTGAAATCCGGCGTGATGGGCGTCACCGCGGGTCTCCAGGAGCAGTTCGGGGAAAAACGGGTTATCGATACGCCGATCACCGAAAGCGCCATTGTGGGTGCGGCCGTGGGTGCGGCGGCGACAGGGCTTCGGCCTGTCGCCGAGCTGATGTTTGTCGACTTTATCGGGGTTTGTTTTGACCAGTTGTTCAATCAGGCCGCCAAAATGCGGTACATGTTCGGCGGAAAAGCAAAAATTCCCATGGTCCTCAGGACATGCTGCGGCGCCGGGATGGGGGCCGCGGCCCAGCATTCCCAATCCCTGGAAGCCTGGTTCATGCATGTTCCGGGCTTAAAAGTGGTGTTGCCCAGTACGCCTTACGATGCCAAGGGTCTGCTGATTTCGGCGATCCGGGATGACAATCCCGTGGTGTTTCTTGAACATAAGGGGCTTTATTTTTTGCCGGGTGCGGCTGATGTCCCGGAAGGATCCTATACCAGCCCGCTGGGCAAGGCCGATATCAAGCGTGAAGGCAAGGATGCAACCGTTGTGGCCACAGGGACGATGGTGCTGACAGCGCTTTCCGCGGCGGCTAAACTTGCCGGGGAAGGCATTGACATTGAAGTGATCGACCCCCGGACCCTGTCGCCCCTGGATGAAGAAACCATTCTGGCATCCGTGAGGAAGACCAACCGGCTGGTTGTTATCCACGAAGAGGTCAAGTTCGCCGGGTCCGGGGCAGAGATCGCCGCCATGGCGTTGAAGACGGCAGTCACCCCGGCCGCGGCAGCGATCCTTCGAATCGGCGCGCCCTTTACGCCTGTTCCGTTTGCATCGTCATTGGAAGCCAAATTCATCCCCAGCGAGGAAGAGTTGATTGCGGCAGTAAAAAAAGTGACATCAAGGAAATAGATCGGACTGTTTCATCCGGCGGCTTTCGATGCTTGTGGAACCGTGCCGGAAGCCGCCGGTTTTGGGGGTGAAAGACTCAAGATCATCTCTTTGATGGATTGAAGCCGCTGTTTTAAATCTGAAATATGCTTTAAAACCTGGGACCTTCTTTGCTCCGAAAGACCGGGATCAGCGCCGGTCTTTTCCGCAAAAGCAATGATTTCCGGCTCCATGGCGGCTGCGGCTTTATACAATTCCAGAATCCCCTGTTTTTCAGCGGCTTTCATGTCAACTGCATTGGCTTTGGATTCCGCCGCAGTAAACCTTTTTTGGATGCCCTCGAACCTCTTCCAGACGGCCCAAAAATGACTTTCCTTGCTTTTCCAGTCCGCATAAGCGTTTCGTTTCTTTTTTAAAAGATCCGCCGCTTTTTTCAGGCTTGCCCTGGCCGGGGCGTTCCAGTTCTTTTTGGACTCGGCTTCAAGGTCGGAGAAGATTTTTACGTCCACCTTTTCCGCAGCCGGCAGGCTTTTGCCGGAGAGAGTCTCATACGGAACCCTGAAAAGCTTTTCAGGAGGATAGTATTTTGTTTTGGAAAAGGCTCTTTGAAGATTTTCGTTGAACCGGCCCGGCGCATTCACGGGAATATCGGCAAGATGTTTTGCGAGTGCATCGAAATACTCCTTGGGGAAGAAAACGCATTCCTTGTCGATATTCAAGTACAGGTAATTTTCCGGCGTATAGGGCCGGCCGATGGCCAGCGATTTTTCGATATAGTTATCCGTGTATTTCCGGATATTAAGTCCGTAGGCCGCGTCCAGCGCATATATTCCGGAAGCATTCTGTTGTTCATGGAATTGGGCGATCTGTTGTTTGATTTCCTTTTTTGTCATCAGGACCGGCGCACTTTGTGCCTTATCGCAGGACCATGGACTTGCCATGCCGGATTTGAAGATAAAATAAGACCCGTCCCCGGCCCCTACGGGCGCCGGCCGGTAGGTATAGCCGGCCCTGAGCGCAGAAAAGGCATCTGGCTGGGCCAGCAGATTTTTGTGCAATTGATCCAAAAAAAACAGGTCGTTTTCGATATGATGGAGGTCGGCGATGTACCGGCCCCTGCCGGTGATATAAACCGGTTTCAACGTCCGGATTTTGTCTTCGACCTTTTTGCATTTTTCCATAACCTGTCGTATTCCATCGATTCGCGCTTCAAGCTCCGGCACCCGGTTTTTGGGCATCGGCGCCCGATGAATAAAATCGGTTAGCGCCGATATGTTATTTCTGATTTCATCCATTGCGCCCTTGAGTTCCCAAACCGTTTCCATCATCGCCAGAATCCGTCCGGTGTTTGAGATCAGTTCAGAGAGGGGAACGGTTCCATTGCCGGATGCGCATGGGTTTGCCGCCATCAACGCGCCGGAGACCCCGCTTCTGATTTCTGAAACCTGCCGGCCATAAGCCTCAAAGAACATGGCCGGTTCCACAGCAGTTATGGCGTTTGCATCGGCCTGGCTTTTCATGACCACGTCATCTGAATTCGGGGAAAATTTCAACTTCTGCAAAGAGACATACCCGGTTTCCGGCAATCTGTCTTGCGCAAGGCAAAACTTTTCGATTTCGCTCTCAAGGGCAAAAACGCCGGCGTTTTCAATATACTCCACCCTTTGCGCAATCTGTTCCACGCCGTCCATGCCTTCGCCTCCCTGCATGGCGGTTTCGAGGTTCTTCGACGGAACCAGGCTTAGTGTTTCAAGATATTCATCGATCAGAAGCGTCAGTTCCGTGAAGGCCTGGACGTCGGCGGATTTGTAATAAGCCCATTGGGAACTAAAAGAAATATACGCCTCACGAAACGATGAATCGCTCGCCGTACTCATGGCTTTCAACGCCTCGTTTTTCACTGCATCGTAATCGGTTTCATATTGCTTCAGTATTTTTGAATAGGCCTCTTTGATATTTTTTTTTGTACTGCCGGCAGTGCCGGTATCCAGATATTCCTGCCTGGCCTGCCCCTGGATCTGCTCAAAGGTCATGGTAAACGGATATCGCTTAGCCGTCCATTCAGGCGGTTCCGTACGATCCGCTTCCTTCAGCATTTTTTGTTCATAAGCGGAGGAAAGCAGGCTGTAGGCGTCCTTGGCCTGATAGTAGTAACGTCTGAACTGATCTAACAGGCTGTTTCGCTCAGCAGCATAGCGGCCCCTGGCCGGGATATGCCAGAGAGCTTTTTCGGCATACTCCCTGCTTGTTCGGATCACTTCCTGAAGCGGATCCATATGGTTATTTTCCTTGCCTTCCCGGATCATGTCAGGGCATTTTAAGGCAAAGGCATGGACTTCGGGAAGCAGGCGGACAGCCTCGGCATATTTTTTGAGGGCCAGCGAAAAATGGGATGGCCCTGCAAATTTTCTTTTAAGCACCGCAACAGCGCGACGGGCCATCGCCCGTTGTTTTTCAGCTTCTGCCAACCGGTCTATATGGGTCAGGAGACCGGCGAGGTTTTTTTGGCATTCTTCCTTTTTTTGCAGGCTTTTTTCATCTTCTGCAATATCCCGGGCCAAGGCCCATTGCTGCCAGTCTACAGGTTGAGGGCCTTCTTTTTGGAGATCTTCGGTCATGTAAACCATAAAAAGATCCCGCCACTGAGAATTTGCCGTCACCTTTTCCCATAAATAATTTTGAATTTCCCGCGTTGCGACTGCCGCATCGCCCTGGTCGGTTTCGCGATGCGGGTTCATGATCGTCGGGTCGTGCTCAATGCTGCCCTGCATGGCGAAAAGTATGGGTCCGATTTTGTTTTTCCCGAGCGCGGCAGCCGAGTCCCACCAGATCTGAAACAAGGCGATGCCTTCGTTTACCATATCCGGAGACAGACCGTAAACTGACAGGAATATCTTTCCGTCCGGCGTTGTGGCCAGTGCCTTAAGGCCGGTCAGGGCGGCGGCCAGAGCGGTTTTTTCATCTTCTTTCGTCGCCGGGATTCCCCCCGCGTCGATCGCTGCTGCGATCAAGCTGATATGCTGCCTGAAGTGCTCCGAATTCGAGGAAACCGCCTTTAACAGGTCATCGCCGGCGTTGCCGTATTTTTTTGAGAAAAAGTCCAGCGCATCGCCATAGACGCCGGGGTACGCATCGGCCTTCGCCATTTCAAAGAAGTCGGACGCGCCTCTTTCTTCCGCCAAACATACCGGCAGTCCATAGCTCATGAGCAACACCAAAAATAGAAACAATCGGCTTATTTTGGGAAGGGACATGCGCGTTTCCTTAACTTTTGTGTTTCTTTTTTTGCCGTCCATCCGGATTCATGAAACGGATTGTAACCGGTTTTAAAAAAATATCAATATTCTTTGTTGCCGGATTCCTGCTTTTTATACCCTTTGGCCCGATAAAAAGCAAAAAAACCTTGCAGGCAACCCTGCACCGGTTTATTGTCAAACGTCTATAACAAAAAGGAGGAAACCGATGAACATCATTGAAGCGATCAAGACAAGAAAGAGCATTCGCGGGTATAAACCGGATATTGTGCCCAAGGCAATTTTGAGAGAAATTCTGGAAGTCGCCGGCCGGTCGCCTTCGGCCATGAATACCCAACCCTGGGAATTTCTCGTGCTGGGAGGCGATGTCTTAAGCCGGATCAGACAGGCCAATGCGGATAAACTCAAGGCGGGAGTCGCGCCTTCAGGCGAGCATTCGGTGACCGGATGGACCCGGGACAGTGTTTACCGGACCCGGCAGGTTGAGCTGGCCATGCAGCTTTTCGATCTTATGGGAATCCAGCGTGAGGACAGCGTCAAACGGGCTCAGTGGATGGAACGGGGATTTAAATTCTTTGATGCGCCGGCGGCCATCATCGTTTTAACGGATAAATCCCTGGCGGAAAGTACGCCGCTGATCGACATCGGGATCGTCATTCAGTCCATCTGTCTGGCGGCGCTTCACTACGGTCTGGCCACCTGCATTGAAGACCAGGGGTGTCTCTACCCGGATTCGCTCCGTGAAATTGGTCAAATTGCCGATTCCAAAAGAATCATCATGGCTATTGCCATTGGTTACCCGGACTGGAACTTTCCGGCCAATAAAATCCAAAGCACCCGGGTTCCGATAGACGATATGACCACCTGGCGGGGATTATAGACCCAGAAGCCATTGCAGGCTGCCCTTCTTGAGACGGATGGCGGCTTCCGGGCAGATTTCCATGCAGCAGAAGCATCGGATGCATTTCTCATAATCATATGAGGGGATCTTTTCCCGGGTTTTCTGCACATCGATGGCCTGGGCCGGACAGATGCTTTTGCACTGGTAACAAAGCGTGCAGAGGTCTTCCCGGGGGACCGGCTTTTCAATAAATGAGTTTTTAAAATGCCGGGTGATAAATGGGCCCCGGAGCAGCTTTGACCATAGGTTTTTCTTTTTCGGGGACTTGAAATCGACCGGTCGGACGACGCCCGGCTTTTCCTCCACAAAGATCACATCATCCGGAGACGACAGACCAAAAGGCCGTTTGAAGCCGCCGGTTATCGTATGAATTTCCTGAAAATCCAGGCCGATGAGGTTAGCCGCCGCCAGGTCCAGCGCTATAGGATCTTCGCTGATCAGGACAGCCCCGAGCGGACGGGGATTGCCCGATGGCCCCGGTCCTTCGCCTTCCATCCCCACCACGGCATCCATGATGTGGAGAAACTGTTTTGGCGGCGCAAATCCCGTGTAGAGGCATTCGTTTAAATCCAGCAACAGTTCCGAAAATTCTTGGGAAGAAGGCGCCTTTAAGTGCCATTGCGATTTATTGAGTCCCGGAATGGCGCCCAAAAAATTTTTTACGGCCCCTGTCAAAAGCGTCAGGCTGTGGGTTTTCAGTTTCGGGAGATTCACTATGATATCCACCTCGAAAAAGATTTTCGAGATTTCAAACCGTTTGAACTTCAAGGGGCTCTCAACGACCAGTACCTGGGTTTCCCGAACATCGGCCACTTCTATATTTTCCGTCTCGGTAATTTCACGGTATCCGACACTGTTGATAACCTTGTTCAGCGGTTTGGTTGCGGGGTTTTCCCCAAGGATGGGGGTTCCGCCGTTTGCTTTCACGAGTTGAACAACCGCACGAAAAAAGACCGGATGGGTGATGACGGCCTTTTCCGGGGCCGCGCTGGTCAACAGATTCGGCTTGAGAAGGACCCTCTTGTTTTCAAACTGTTTTGGGTCAAATCCGATCAGGTCAAATCCTTTTGCGATTTTTCCCTTGAGGGTATCAAGGTCGTACTCCGGACATCCGAGAAGGGCCACTTTTGACATCACAACCTCCATGCGTTGCGGTTGGGGGGTTTAT
>CAYTSY010000047.1:18462-21798 GCA_964440555.1 uncultured Desulfobacteraceae bacterium | reverse complement strand
GGTGTGGGGCGCTAAAACCGTCCCGGGTGGGTTCGATTCCCATGCACTTCCGCCAGTTTTTCTTCCTTTATTCAAGAGATGCCGGTTTCGCTTTTCCCATCCGGTGAAATAAAACCGTTTTCCCCACGTAAAACAAAAAAAATATCAGCGCCCCGATTAAGGATAATCCGTTGATCCAATTTGCGAGTTTTTGAAAAAGCGGCGTCTTAAATTCATATGGTCTATAATTGATAAAATCCTCAGCCGCGTCTTTCTGAGCACTCGTAAAATGATCCCCCGGAACGCAATCATTTTCTTCCGGCCAGACATAACACGCCGGATTCTTGATATTGAACGCCCCGTTTTCTTCCATCAAAACCGGTCCCGGATGTAGTGCTTTAATAGGAAAATTTTCCAGCCTATATCCAAACATCGGCTCATAACAAAATAATTGAGAGGCGCCGTGTATCAGTGCATTGTTGCGGAAAGCAGGCGTTAGGATATTCCCCTTTTCATCACGGTAAACACCGATGGTCTTAATCTCCGGGCGCAATGAATTTGACTGTATTCTGTAAAAAGCCGAAACAACTTCATCCGGGTCATAACTTTGGCTGTTGTAAAAATTACGATCGGTAAAAGTGTTTAACAGGATCACTGCTGAAATTCCAAGCAACGTAATTATCAATCGTGTTTTTTGGGTCAATCCTGATTTCTCAATAACGAGAACAGACAAAAGAATGGTTAGGGGAATATAGATAATAAACCACCGGATCAAGCTGCTGGAATTTTTTATTAATGGAACATGCTTTAATATTTCATTCCAACCCGGCGAGTAGGTATTCACAGCAACAGGAATAGCTAGTAATATGATGAGCAGCCCGCCCTGAAGAATACGCGTCCAATGGTTCATGTGAAGAGAGATTTCGCCTTTCTTGCATCTTTTTAAAAAGCCCCACAATCCATATAACAATAGTATCAACGGAACCAATGTCACATCATACTCCCACTCATGACGATCCAAGGCCCATTGCATGTTTGTAAGCGCCTCTGTGCGGAGCAAATCAACGGAAGGACTGATAAACAAAGACTTTACCGCTAACCAGGCTGCATGCAAGAAGGTTTTCGCTCCGGGAAGCAGATAGTCGCTTCTTGGAAAATTCGTCATCAAATAATATATCGTCACAAGTTTTGATAAGCAAAAAAGAACCCCGAAAAAACCTCCTCCGATAAACCTTATCCAAAAGTCCCGGTGCCTTCCATAGGCAAGATTGTGAGTCAGACCCAGGATAAGGATGCTGATGATTGCCGGCATCATCATACTCGAAAATCCGCCCTGAATCATGGCGGAAAATAACAATCCGCCGGCAATCATATCGAAAATAAGCTGCCAGGTTCGTGATTTTCCCTGTTGACAAATGGGCCGTAAGAAAAAAAATGCGACAAAGGGAATCAACATAAAAAAGCAAAAGCCTAAATGCCCGATAATCATTCGATGCGAAAAAAAACCATTAAAAAGGAAAATGCTTGCTCCTAAAAAAGAAAACGTCCGCCCAAATTGAAACCCGCTTCGAAGCAATACGTAAAACCCCAACATCCCCATGCCTGCGTAAAAAATGAAATTGAGCCTTACTGCTGTCACCGGGTCGACAACAAAGGCGAGAAATTGTAACGTCGAGTAATAACCATTATTTATGTTAGCATAGGTCAGGGAGCCACCGCAAAATGAAGGGGTAAACCAGGGGATTTCCAACAGTCCGTTCGCGTGGAACCAAAAATAGCCGTCAAGCAAAGCGGGCAAGCCCAATCCATAGTCATGCCCCATGCCGCCGCTGCTGTTAGGCATAAATTGTCCAAAAATCGCATAATAAACGGAAAGCAACCCTAAACCGCCCAGCAGCACGATTATTCGATCATTTCTTATTGGCGCCAAGGTTTTGATCCTTTCCACGCTGACAACAAATTCTATGCCGTTATTGATTGTCTGCCCTGTGCTTGAAGGAAAATTTAGTGTGACCGGCATAACTGACCACTGTACAGATCAGAATAACCAGTGCTCCGCCGATCTCAGGCGTAACAAGAAATATTTCCACAAAAATGGGCAGCAGAATTAAACTTAAAAAAAAGGTCAAAACATATGTGGTTGAAAAACGTATAAACTCGGAGACAACGGCTATACCTTTCGCTTGTGATTGGAAGGTGAAGTGCCTGTGAAAAATGAAAGCGTTAATGATTGCAAAGATATTGGATAGAAGCATGGCCGTCATATACGCCATGCTTCTTTTTTCAAAAACGTAAGCAAGCAACCTTTCGATGCCGATAAAAATTCCATAGCCAAATAAGGTGTTCCAGATCCCGACAATGACAAACCTGATTTTTGTCGCGTGCTTTTTTTTAAACTCCCTCCACGACATCATCATGGTGTTCAATCGAAGTTAACCCTTTCTTTTTCCACAACCAAAGGTCTTTTCAACACCTGCGTATGGATAGACCCAATGTATTCTCCAATGATGCCTATAAAAAAGAGCTGCACGGAGGCAAAGAAAAAAAGCCCGATAACAAGGGGGGCAATGCCTACGGTGAAACTATTCCAAAAGATCAGCTTATAAACAAAATAGCCCAACGCCACAATCAGATTAAGAGAGGCAACGGTAAAACCCGTCATCGTCGCCAACCTGAGGGGCACTTTTGAATGGTTGGTAATCCCCAGCATGGCCATATCATACAAGGTGTAAAAATTATTCTTGGTAAATCCCCTTTTTCGTGTGGGTTGCACATACTCAATGACGGCCCTTTCAAAACCGATATCACAGATTGACCCCCGAAAATAAGGATACGGGTCTTCAATGCCGCGCAGGGTCTCGATCACTTTTTGGTCATACAAACCAAAACCTGTAAAATTTTTTATCAGCTCTATCTCAGAAAGGCGGCCGACAAGGTTGTAATATGCTCTGCGAATGGCAAAAAAGACCGGCGATTCTTCACTTTGCGTCTTGACGCCGATAACGATCTTGTACCCTTTCTCCCATTTCCTGATAAACTCCTTAATCATAATGGGCGGGTCCTGTAAATCGGCAACAATGCTGATTACCGCATTCCCTTTTGCTTGCATGAGTGCATGAAATGGTGAGCGAATATGACCAAAATTCCGAGTATTTACGATAATTTTAACCCTGCGATCCTCTTGCGCGATCTCCTTAAGGATCGCAACAGTCCGATCCTTTGAGGCATTATCGATAAAAATGTGCTCATATTCATATTCGGATAAATCGGCAAATACGGTTTTTACCTGTCCGTAAAGTTCTTTTACGTTTTCTTCTTCGTTAAAACATGGCGTAACGATACTGATAAGCTTTAATT
>CAYTSY010000047.1:0-18452 GCA_964440555.1 uncultured Desulfobacteraceae bacterium | reverse complement strand
ATGATTTTAAAGCCCCCGATTATAAATCAACCTATTTAATTCCCTACTTTACGGGCTATAGAGGTCGTCAATCAAGATAGAGTCGCCCGGCTTTATCTCATCCATGACAGCGTCCGTTGGATGGCTTTGTCAATATTCGTAAAATTTTTTATGCCTAATTCTGACATCACTCTTGTAATATCGGGTACGTAACGTGCCGGCTTGGATTTCATCTTTGGCTTCGACATAACGGTTACTTCCACTGAAGTATCCAGAAAAGAAATAACCTTGTTCGCCAATTCTATAATTGAAATTGATTCATCTGATCCAACATTATATATTCTGCCGACAGGACTTTGAAGCAGGATTTTCCATAGCGTTGACGTTAAATCTGCTGCGTAGCAATACGATCGCACCGTTGTTCCGTCGCCCTGAATCGTTAAAGGACCTCCTTGCAGACCATCGCGAATAAAATCTGTAATTGCAAATCCGGCTTTCAGATCCTGATAAGGGCCTACGAATGTGAAAGGTCGTGCTATATGAGTTGGAAGTCCATGCTTTTGATGATAAAGAGTACAAAGCATTTCTGCATATCGTTTAGCTTCGCCATATGCTGACCGGATATTTGTGACATCGGGAGCGCCGGGGTGATCCTCATAAATTCTCTCCAAATCAGGCGGCTGCACCCCATACACTGCCCCGGAACTGATAAATAAAAAGCCTTCAACATTCTTTTGTACGGCCAGTTCCAGTACGTGATGCGTTCCTCTGACTATGGTTTCTGCCACGCCAAGAGAGTCATGAATTAGGACCCTTGGTCCTCCTGGGGCCGCTGCATGAATTATAAGGTTGCACTCATCATCCGGGTACTTAAAATCGGTTATATCCCCATGCAATAATACAATTCCCGGATTCGACGCCAGATGGGGGGCCTTTCGGGCAAATGCTTCAGGATTTCGGGTTGGAACGTAGACTTTACAAGGCTGATTGCAATTTTTATTTAACCATGAGATCGTTTCCAAAAGCCACGTGCCGATGAAACCTGTTCCCCCAGTAATCAATAAACGCTTGCCTTGTAATCGGTTAAGATCGTTCCCGACTATCTTAAAGATAGATTCAATATCTTCCTGAACAATTGGATGCGTCAAATATGCTCACCAGGCCTTCCAGAAAATCATGCTATTCGGCTATCTTGCAGCTTTTGTTAAAAGTTCCATTGCGCGGGCTGCTATCGAAGGGGCGTCTAAGCCCAGATTGTGTCTCAATTCCTTTTGGCTCCCATTGGAGTTGATAAACTCAGGCAAATGGATTCTTGCAAACTTGATATTCAGCCCAACTTCAGCGAGGATTTCTGCAATTGCGCTTCCCAGGCCACCAAATGATGTATGTTCCTCTGCAACAAGGACAAAACGGCAGCCATCTATAAATTGCAGGAATTTCTTGTAATCAATAGGTTTAACAAAGGGCATACCTAGGGTTCGAGCCTCAATTCCTGATGACTTGAGAATCTCAGCAGCCTGTAATACTTCAGATACTAAAGTTCCTGTAGAAATAAGAGCAATTTCTCCTCCATTTCGCTCGAAACACAGTGGTTCTCCAAGATGCAGTTCAGGATGACTGGTATGGATTATCGGCTCGTTATTTTTGCCAAGTCTTATGTAAAAAGGACCTGGTATTGTGGTTGCGAGCCGAGTGATCTGTGCCGCCTCTAAAGCATCTGATGGTGCGGCAACTACCATACCCGGTAGTGCTCGCATAATGGCAAGGTCCTCCGTTGCATGGTGAGAGAAACCCGCCGTGCCGTAGCAAAGCCCTCCACCTACGGCCACGATCTTAACGTTTGCTTTGTGGTAACATACATCGTTTCGAATTTGTTCAAGGCACCGGATGGTAGGGAAATTGGCGATTGAGTATGTAAATACGATTTTCCCTGAAAGAGACAAACCAGTGGCAACTCCTGTCATATTCTGCTCAGCCACGCCTGCATTAACGAAACGAGAGGGAAATTCTTTTGAAAAAGGTTCTAACACAGAATAACCTAGATCGCCAGTGAGGAGCCAAACCCGTTCATCCTGGCGTGCCGCGTCTATCAGTACGTTGCAAAAAGCATTTCTCAACGCTTCTCTCCTATCTGTTTCAATGCCTCCGATAGTTGCTCAGGATTGGGAGACTTGTAGTGCCAAGCCAACTGATCTTCCATAAAGCTAACACCTTTCCCCTTTATCGTGTGTGCAAGCAGAAGACTGGGCTTGCCAGCTTTAAAGGGTATTCTCTGCAATAAGGCACGCAATGCCTCATGATCATGCCCGTCAACTTCTTGTACTGCCCAATTGAATGCTTCCCATTTTTTGGCAAATGGATACAAAGCCAACACATCTTCTGTTCGCCCAAAGCCTTGCAATTTGTTAGCATCCACAATAGCAACCAGGTTGTCCAGTTTTTGGTGCGCAGCAAAGAGCGCTGCTTCCCAGTTAGAACCTTCGTCGCATTCGCCATCACTCAGCAGAACAAATACATGATGTGAGCTATTCTCCCGTTTACCAGCCAACGCCATACCACAGCCCACTGGCAGCCCATGCCCTAACGATCCGGTTGACAATTCCACCCCAGGAACATGGTGGCTCACATGCCCAAGGAGTAGAGAGTCGCTTTGACAGAACTGCTCTAACCAGGCCATCGGGAAAAAACCACGAAGGGCTAATGAAGCATAGAGTCCAGCCGCTGCATGGCCTTTGCTGAGAATAAATCGGTCGCGTTCCGTCCAGTCCGGTTGTTTTGGATCAACACGCAATACGTCCATATATAGGACTGCCAGAATATCAGCGATTGATAAGGAACTGCCGATATGGGAACTATTTGATCGAGCTGCCATCTTGATCGCATGGATACGAATTTTTTGGGCCAGATCAATCGAACTTTTCGGATTTTCTATCTCACTTACTTGTGTCGTCAATATTATTTTTCTTTTAAGCATTCACCAAACTTTCCATGATGCGTTTCCTTCATCCCACATCTGATTGAGCATTTCGTACTCTCGGTACGTATCCATGCCTATCCAAAACCCCTTATGCCGAAAAGCCATGAGTTGCTCATCGGCAGCCAGTTTCTCAATCGGCTCACCCTCTAAAATACAATCCGTATCCAGATAATCGAAAACGCGCTGATTGAATACCAGGAAACCTCCGTTGATCCATTCCGTCCCAACCTTTTCACGAAACCGTTTAACCCGATTCTCTTCTGTTAACTCGAGGATTCCAAACCGCGACGGGGGACGGGTTGCGGTCAGAGTTGCAAGTTTACCATGACTTTGATGAAAGGCGACAAGCTCTCCAATATCAATATTAGCCAGGCCGTCTCCATAGGTTACCATAAAAATTTCAGTGTCAATGAATTTTTGAATACGTTTGATTCTTCCTCCTGTCATCGTCTTCAAGCCTGTATCCACGAGTGTCACATTGAAATCCTGCTCGGCATGGTCACTCTGGTATGCCAGATGATTTCCCCCTCCCAAGTTGATTGTAAAATCATTGCTCATTGCTTCATAGTTGAGAAAATATTCTTTGATGACGCTTCCTTTGTAGCCCAGGCACAGAATAAACCTGCGAAAACCGAAATGGGCATATAGCTTCATGATATGCCACAGAATCGGTTTGCCTCCGATTTCAACCATGGGTTTGGGCTTATACTCCGTTTCTTCCCGCAGCCGTGTTCCCATGCCGCCACAAAGGATTACTATAGGAATATTATGATGCATGTCTTTTCCCCGTAAAATCTTTTATACAGCAAACCATATATTCAAGGTTGTCTTCTGACATGCCTGGATATACTCCGATCCAGAAGGAGTCCTGCATGATCCGGTCAGTATTAGGGAGAGAATTGGATGATTTGAGGGTTTGGGGGTTAGCAACAATCCTGAAACCTTTCCCACTTTTTCTCATATCGTCAAAGCAGGGATGCTTGATGAGGTTTCCGGCAAAAAGCATCCGTGTCTGAATTCCGGTTTTTTCAAGATGAGCAACCATATCATCCCTCGTAAAACCTGCATTTTCCCCCACGGTTAACAGAAAGCCAAACCAGGAAGGATCGGAGTTAGGGGTAGGTTCAGGCAGAATGAAGCGGTCGGACAAATCCAAAAGTCCTTCCCTCAGAAACTTCCAGTTTTTTTCCCGCGCCTCAATAAAGCCGGGCAGCTTTTCCAGTTGTGCGCAACCTATAGCGGCCTGCATGTCCGTCACCTTGAGGTTATAGCCGAAGTGGGAATATACATACTTGTGGTCATAGCCTACAGGCAACTCGCCGAACTGCTGAGCAAAACGCCTGCCGCAGGTATTGTCCCTGCCCGGAGCACACCAGCAGTCCCTGCCCCAGTCGCGGAATGACTCGACAATTCTTTTGAGCTCAGTATCATCCGTGCAGACCGCACCGCCTTCACCCATTGTCATATGATGCGGCGGGTAAAAGCTGGAAGTTCCTATGTGGCCAATGGTCCCGGTATATTTCCATTTCCCGTCTATCCGGTAACGGGAACCGAGGGCATCGCAGTTGTCTTCGATCAGCCAGAGATTGTGCTTGTCGCAGAATGCTTTAACCTCTGCTAAATCAAAGGGATTGCCAAGGGTATGAGCGACCATGACCGCCTTGGTCTTCTCTGATAGTGCATTTTCAAGTTGGGAGCAGTCAACATTGCAGGTCGGCAGAGTCACATCAACAAATACCGGCACCGCTCCAAATTGGATAATTGGAGCGACCGTTGTCGGAAAGGCGGCCGCCACGGTGATAACCTCGTCTCCCCTTTTAATGCGCTGTTCATCCAACCTGGGAGAAGTCAACGCCATGAAAGCCAGCAGATTGGCCGACGAACCCGAGTTGGTCAAAGAGCAGTGCCGCACCCCGAGGAATTCGGCAAACTTTTTCTCGAATTTTTCAGCATAGCGGCCTGTGGTCAACCAGAATTCCAGCGCTGAATCAACCAGCAAAGTCATTTCTTTTTCGTCAAAAATGCGGCCGGCATAGTTGATTTTTGACTTTCCGGGAACAAATTTTTTTCGATTGCCATGAACGGCATGATAATATTGCTTTACCTTCCCGAAAATTTCCTGTCTAAGGCGTTCGGCTGTTTTTACTTTTTCAGTCTGACCACTCAATTCATGATCCTTTAATCTACCCAGGTCAATCCGGCTTTGTCAGCATCATTTATATAATCTTTTAGTTGCCTTCCCGTGTTCACTTGCCCTTTTTCGTAAAAATCCTGATACCATTGAGCGGTTTTAATAAAGGCCGTTCGAATATCCCAAACGCTTTCCCATTTAAGCCTCATGCGGGCCTTGGAACAATCCAGTTTCAGCAGTCCGGCTTCATGGAAGTCCTTTTCATCCTGCTTAACCTCATATTCAATTCTGCTCCAGATTTTTTTCATTTCCTGCACGACCTGGATAACGGTGAGCGCGCCATCATCACCAGGTCCGAAATTCCAGGCTTCAGCATATTCTTTCCTGCCTTCCAATAATTTTTGCCCCAGCAAAAGATAACCGGAAAGCGGTTCCAGGACATGCTGCCAGGGTCGGACAGCTTGGGGATTGCGAATCAGGAGCGTCTTTCCCATACTGGCGGCGCACACCATGTCCGTGATGATCCGGTCCTTGGCCCAGTCGCCTCCGCCGATCACATTCCCGGCACGCGCACTGGCTAATAGAACCTGATGTTTTTCGCCATAAGCATCAGGATTAAAGAAAGAGCTTCTGTACGCTGCCGTCACCAGTTCCGCGCATCCTTTAGAAGCGCTGTAGGGGTCATAGCCTCCCATTGGATCATTTTCACGGTATCCCCAGGCCCACTCTTTGTTTTCATAACATTTGTCGCTGGTGATATTGACAATCGCTCTGACAGAGGGCGTTTGACGACAGACTTCAAAGACGTTAACTGTTCCCATCACATTGGTCTGAAAAGTTTCTATGGGCTCCTGGTAGGACAGTCTCACCAGAGGTTGGGCAGCCAGATGAAACACCATGTCCGGCCTGAAACGGTTAAATACTTCGGAAAGATGCTCCTTTTTTCTGATGTCTCCGATAACGGATTCAATAGCCAAATGGCGCATTGAAAAATGATTGGGTTCCGTCGCAGGCTCCAGGGCAAAACCCAAAACGTCGGCCCCCATTTCAGTCAGCCAGAACGCTAACCATGAGCCTTTGAATCCGGTATGTCCGGTTACCAGAACTTTTCTTTTCTTATAGATATTGCTGAACATTTTTCAGTTTATAAGCCCCACGCCTTCCATTCGGATTTTCCTTTAATTATTTGCCGAACTTTCGAATGCCGGTCATTTCTCTATGTAAGCCACTCGATGCTGATTATACCTTGTTTTTCAAGCGATCTGAATTCAGGGTCTCCCGTTAGAAGTGGGCAATTATTGATCATCGCCAGCGCCGCGGCAAAGGAATCCGCATATGAAATGGGATATCTTGCTTTAAGGCCGGCAGATGCCAGAAGAAATTTTTCGTCGATGCGATCGATCAGCTTTATCGGCAAAGCTTTAATCCTGGAGCAGGCCAAGTCTGCCATACTCTGGCCTTGTTCCCTCAAGGTGATATAATAAATCTCACCCACGTGAATTGCGTGGAAATATAGGCGAACGGCGCCTTTTTTCGCCTCAGTGATTAGAATTGATACCAGATTAGGCTACACCAGAAGTTAGAATTTGTAAACCGGATTTTCTTATTTGAAGGCAAAAGGCCGGAATCTCTTTTAAATTCAAAACCCTTACCGTCATTCAATTAGAAATTGATTTTGTAAGTCATTTCTCTTAATATGAATCTGATGAATTCCTTTTCCCTTTTAGAAAAAAACCCCGACGGAAGACTGATTGCATATCTGATCATTGTCATCGTTTTCGCATGCTTTAGTAACGTTTTGGGCAATGGATTTGTCTGGGACGATACCCTCAACCTGGTTGAAAATTCTCATTATCGGGGACTTTCCGGCTCACATCTTTCCTGGATGTTTAAGACCTTTCACGATGCCAATTATCATCCCCTGGTCTGGATATCGTTCGGCCTGGATTATGTATTATGGGGAATGAATCCGGCCGGCTATCATCTTACGAATCTGATCTGGCATATCATCAACTCCATGTTGTTTTTTAAACTTATTACACTTTTTATGGATTCCGGCCGCCTTTCTACCGATACGTTAGACCGCACCGAAATGCTGGCATGCTGCGCAGTCGGCACATTATTTTTTGCCGTCCATCCGTTACGGGTTGAAAACGTCGCTTGGCTGTCCGCCCGTGCAGACTTGATGTGTGCGGCTTTTTATATGCTTGCCGTGATGTCCTACCTCAACTTTGTTGCAGCCGAATATCATAAAAGAAAATGGTATGTTTTTACCCTCTTGTTTTTCGTGTTTTCCCTGCTTTCAAGAGCCTGGGGAATAAGCCTCCCCGTGATTCTTCTCCTCATCGATGCATATCCGCTACGGCGGCTGAATTGGAAAAATGGCCTTGCACGATCCAATATGACCATGATTTTGGAAAAAATTCCACTCATCATATTATCCATCGGTGCGGGGTATCTTGCGTTACTGGCCAAATCCCAAGGGGCCGTGATGCTGAATCTGGATCAGCATGATTGGCTCAATCGTCTTATGCAATCCGCTTATGGGTTGTTTTTTTATTTATGGAAAACCCTTATACCGATACAATTATCTCCCTTATATCTTTTAGAAAACCATTTTAACCCGTTTAAAGCCCAATATATTGTTTCCGCTCTATTGGTTACGGTAATCATCATCGGCATGTTTAACATAAAAAACAGATTGCCGGGTTTGGCCGTCTGTTTTTTATGTTATGCCTTTATCGTTTCCCCGGTTCTCGGGATTGTCCAAGCCGGGCCTCAGGTCACGGCGGATCGTTACGCCTATATTTCCTGTTTGCCTTTTGGAATTCTTGTCGGCGCCGGTCTGTACCGTTTGCAGTCTATGTTGAGAAAGAAAAGTCATTATGCAATCGTATCAGCAACGCTGTTTGCAGCCGCGTTAGCTTTCTTGATCCCTCTTTCCTTCCTGAGCGTCAGACAATCAAAAATATGGCATGATGAAAACTCATTATGGACCCATGCGATTTCAGTTAATCGCGACAATTATGTCGCTTACTGGAACCGCGGGCTTCTTCTGGATAGTCAAAAAAACTATGATGGTGCTCTGAAGGATTATTCAGACGCTATTCGCTGCAATCCCACGGATGATAAATATTATAACAACCGCGGCGCTATAAGAAAAATGCAGGGTAATAGTGAGGCGGCACTGGAAGATTTCAACAATGCCATTAAAATCAATCCAAAGTCGCCCGAGCCTTATGCCAACCGTGCAACAATTCATGCTTCACAACACAACATTGAGCAGGCCATACGCGATTATATAAAAGCCCTGGAAGTTGCGTCTGAAAACTGGGAGCAGCGAGAGACCGTTGAAAACCTGTTGAATCAGGCAAAAAAATGCAGATAAATGCTTTTACCGTAAATGCCAGGAACTCTTTTGACAGCAAATCAACGACCCGTTTCTTTCTTTATTTTATTATTATAACCATTTTTGTCTGTTACCAAGAAGCGTTAAGATACGGGTTTGTCTGGGACGACCATTATGCCTTGGAAACAAATTATAACTTCAGAGGGTTTTCGTATGCCAACATCACATGGATGTTTGAAACCTTTTATGATGGGAATTACCATCCGTTAAGCTGGATGTCATTCGCACTGGATTATCATTTATGGGGTATGAATCCAGCCGGATACCACGCGACGAATATAGTCATTCACTGTGCTAATGCGGTTATATTTTTCTTTCTTGTCATGCAATTCATCAGGCTTATTTTTAAGGAGCACTATTCTGACACTGATGGAAAAAAAATCCTGTTTTGTGCGATTACCGGCACACTTTTCCACGCCCTGCATCCATTAAGAGTTGAAAATGTGGCATGGCTTTCTGCACGGGCGGATCTGCTTTGCGCCGCATTTTACATGCTTTCAATTTCATTCTATTTGAAATATGCATTGGCCCCCTGTCCAGCGCCTAAAGCTATCCGGTATCTTTTATCAATATTTTTTTGTGTTCTTTCATTGTTGTCGCGTGCCTGGGGCATGACCCTGCCAATCGTATTAATAATTATGGATCTGTATCCTTTGCAAAGAATCAGGTTGAGCGGGCAAAAACGATCATTTAATGTATTCCTGTTAATTGAAAAAATTCCGTTTGTACTGCTGGTCACAGCAGCCGGATATCTTGCATTTCTGGCAAAAATAGAGCAGGCCGATATGCCGAACTTGACGCAACATGGGATTTTCAACAGGATTGCGCAATCTATTTATGGCCTCTGCTTTTATGCATGGAAAACACTTGCCCCATTCAAGTTGTCCCCCCTGCATCGTTTGGAAAAAAATTTAAACCCCTTGGAATTCAAATATATTTTCTGCATCTTTCTTTTTATCGCAACGGTCGTCACGCTGTTAATAACATATAAACGATCGAAAGGCATCATCACAGGATTTGGATGTTTTGCAGTTATTGTTTCACCACTTCTTGGGCTTATTCAGGCCGGCCCGCAGATTGTCGCTGAGCGTTATACTTATATTTCCACAATGCCATTTGGCATCCTGGCCGGTACAGGTTTGTTTTATTTCTGGGATAGGCTAAAAAATAAAAAACACCATTTTCTTAAAATTTTGACGATTTTTATCATTTTGTCATCTCTTTTTCTTTTCTTTGCATTAACTTTCAAGCAGGTCCGAATATGGCACGATGATTTTTCATTATGGACCCATGTCATCTCGCTTGATCCTCAATGTGAAACAGCTTATTGGAATAGAGGAATCTATTTTAGGGATAACAAGTATTTTGCCGCAGCATTGTCGGATTTCTCGCATGTCATCAGGCTCAATCCCACCAACAGCATGGCTTTCGCCAACCGGGGAGTGATGAAAAGTTATCTTGGCGATTTAAAGGGCGCCATGGAAGACTTTAATGAGGCGATTAAATTAGACCCCAACGATTCAGTCCCTTATGCCAACAGGGGAATCGTTTATGCTACTCAGAGAAAATGGAAAAAAGCGATCCAAAGCTTCATTAAGGCAAATGAAATTTCACCTGAAAACGACAAATACCGGAAAGAACTTGAGCGATTGAAGGAAAATTTAAAAAAATGATGCCCACTGGATTATCACCGCTGTCTATTATTGTTCCCACTTACAAAGAAGCCGAAAACCTCCCTGTGCTTTTGGAGGAGATTATCAAATCCGTCGACCCCGTCATCTCGTCCTGGGAAATTCTGATTATTGATGACGACAGCCAGGACGGGACAGATGAAGCCTGCGATAAGATGGTCGAGAAGGGGATTCCCGTCAAACTGGTCATCCGAAAAAATAAAAGGGGGCTTGCAACAGCCGTTCTGGAAGGATTTGCCCTGGCAAGAGGGGCCGTTTTCGTCGTCATGGACGCGGACTTATCCCATCCGCCATCCGCGATACCGACGCTCTATGCCTGTGTCAGAAACGGCGCCGAATTTGCCATTGGGTCCCGATACATTGCCGGAGGCTCAACAGACGATCAATGGCCATTTTACAGAGATATCAATTCCAAATTCGCATCGTTGCTGGCAAAACCCTTTACCCAAATCAGCGACCCCATGTCGGGTTTTTTTGCCTTGCCCCGGCATGTATGGGAAAGGGGGGCAAATATTTCACCTCTCGGGTATAAAATCGGCCTGGAGCTAATCGTCAAGTGCCGTCCCAAAACAGTACAGGAAATTCCCATTCATTTTCAGACCCGCCGGGCAGGCCAGAGCAAGATGACGGTTAAACAGCAGCTTGCTTATATTCTTCATGTTTTCAGGCTTTATAAATACAGGCTGAAGACTGGTGGCTGAGGGGAAACCAAAAAATATAACGAAAACTCTACGGCCTATAGCCCATCGCCTATAGTCTATAGCAAACAACTTGACAACCGCACGCTTCGACATTAATAAAAGAGGCAATAGACTCGGGATAAAAAGGCCATATGGACGATGTGAAATGGGTTTGCGGGACCAATTATGAAACATATTCATTCCAGCGAAAAGGAACAGTTTAAAAAGCTCTTTGAGCAGGAAAAGGTTGACCGCATTGAGGACCGGTTCAAAATCCTGGATGTGTTTTTGCAGACCGAAAGCCATATTACACTGGAGGATTTGGGAAAAATACTCATGGAAAATTCTCCGGACTTCGATGACGACTTTATCAAGGACACAATGAAGTTGCTGTGCCGCTTCGGGTTTGCCCAAAAAGTGCAATTTGACGACGGGCAGACCCGATACGAGCACCGGCATCTGGGGCAGCATCATGACCATATGATCTGCACCAAGTGTGGAAAAATAATCGAATTTAAAGATCAGGGCCTTGAAGATTATCAGGTGGACATCGCTTCCGCCCACGGATTTCACATGCTCCAGCATAAAATGGAAATTTACGGTATCTGTGGGGAGTGTTTAAAACAACATATCCGACAAATGCCCCTTGCCTTTGCCAAACCCGGCGAACGCCTCGTGATCAGGGAGTTTACCGGAGGCGCAAACGCCCGGATGCGGCTTTTGACCATGGGACTTCGAATCGGAGACCGGATCGAAGTGGTGACTCACCCCAGCGCCGGCCAACTGGTGATTGCTGTGGACTGCAGACGCTATGTCATCGGCCGCGACATGTCGCAAAAAATTCTGGTCGAACTGATACAAGAAATTGAAGAGACAAAACATGCTGTTGAGCGAACTCAGTGAAGGCCAAACCGCCACCGTGACCCGGGTGGGCGGCAACGGCGTTTTGCGCAGGCGGATTCTGGAAATGGGCATTTTAAAGGGGACGCCGGTCTATGTTGAAAAATATGCGCCGCTGAAAGATCCCTTGGAACTTATTGTCAAGGGCTACCACATCTCGTTGCGGGTAAAAGAAGCCGCACAGATTGAGGTCGAAATCTCAGGTTAGAAAGGTCCCATGCAAAATAAGACCATCACGATTGCCCTTGCCGGAAACCCCAACTCCGGAAAGACCACCATTTTCAATCACATTACGGGTACCCGCCAGAAAGTGGGAAACTGGCCCGGGGTGACAGTTGAAAAAAAAGAAGGATTGATCAATAAATTCGGATATGATTTAAAAATCATTGATCTGCCCGGGACTTACAGCTTAACTCCTTTTTCCATAGAAGAAATCGTTGCCAGAAAATTTATCTTGGACGAATGCCCGGACATCGTCATCGACATCATCGACGCATCCAATCTGGAACGCAGCCTTTACCTGGCCACGCAGCTTCGGGAGCTGGACCGTTGCAGGGTCTTGTTTGCACTGAACATGGCCGATGTGGCCCAATCACGCGGAACCAAAATCAACGCTCAAAAGCTGTCCGAACTGCTTGATGTCCCGGTCGTCTTTACCATCGGCAATAAAAACCAGGGGATTGACGATTTGTTGAAAAAGGCCATCGAGCTCACACAAAGCCCGTCAAAAGCGCCGCTCAAACGCAGAGTCACATACAACCGGAATCTGGAGCAGGCCATTTCAAGCTTAAAGGATATTATTGAAGAAAAAGCCGAAAGCCGCATCCCCTACGACATGCGATGGACAGCTATCAAACTCCTTGAAGACGACAAAATTATTAAAGAAGAAATTGCGGAAAAAGCCGGGGCTGCATCCCGGGATATCTTTGACCACACGAAAATGCTCCGAAAACACCTGACGACCCGGTTTGACGAAGACCCGGAAATTGTCATGACCGACGAACGCTACGGTTTCATCACCGGCATCATCAAAGAAGTCCTGACGACCTCATCCAGACAGCGCGTAGACATTTCCCGGAATATCGATCTGGTACTTACCAACCGGTTTATCGGGTTCCCCATTTTTATTTTCTTTATCTGGATCATGTTCGAAGCCACATTCATGCTCGGCCAATATCCCATGGACTGGATCGACGGCGGCATTCACCTTTTTTCGGTGTTCCTGGGAAACCTCCTGCCGGAAGGTCTGATCAAAGACCTGCTGATCAACGGGATCATTGCCGGCGTGGGAAGCGTCATCATCTTTTTGCCCAATATTCTGATTCTCTTTTTCTTTATCGCATTGTTCGAAGACACCGGTTATATGTCCCGGGCCGCTTTTTTAATGGACCGGATCATGCATCTGATCGGACTTCACGGAAAATCGTTTATCCCCATGATTATCGGGTTCGGGTGCAATGTCCCGGCCATCATGGCGGCCAGAACCCTGGAAAGTGAAAAAGACCGCATCCTGACCATTTTAATTACGCCGTTTATGTCCTGTTCCGCCCGGCTGCCGATTTATATTGTTCTGGCCGGAACCTTTTTCGGTGCAAGCGCCGGTACCGTCATCTTCGGCATCTATCTGGCGGGAATCGTCCTGTCTGTTGCCACGGGCCGGCTTTTCCGCTCCACCCTGCTGAGAGGGGCCGATGCGCCATTTGTGATGGAACTCCCTCCTTACCGCGTTCCCATGACCCAAAGCCTTTTGATTCATATGTGGGACCGCGGCAAGGTGTTTTTAAAAAAAATGGGGGGGATTATTCTGATCGGGTCCGTCATTGTCTGGACACTTTCCGCGTTCCCGGTGGATCGGCATGCACTCTCCGTTTATGAGTCAAAAAAAAATAACATCCTGGCAGCTCATGAAAAATTGAGCGGAAATGTTTTATCTTCCGCCGAGGACAAGGCACATGCCTTGCAGATTCGGGACCACGTCCTGTCAGAACTTGAAAAACAGTTTCACCAGCAAAAGACGGAATACGCTTTCATGGGCAGAATCGGTAAAACCATTTCGCCCTTTTTCTCGCCGTTGGGTATTGAATGGCGTAGCGGCATTGCCTTGCTGACCGGATTTGTGGCCAAGGAAATCGTGGTCAGCACCTTAGGCGTTTTGTACACCGGCAAAGAGGATGAAGCAGACGCCCTTCAAAAAGCTCTGCGGGCATCGGGCATGACCAAGCTGTCTGCCTTGTCCATGATGATGTTCGTTTTATTGTATGTCCCCTGTCTGGCCACCGTTGCCGCCATCAGACGGGAGACCGGATCAATGAAATGGACCATTTTCAGCATTGTTTACAGCACATCGCTGGCGTGGCTGATGGCGTTTTTGGTGTATCAGGGTGGAAAAGTATTGGGCATATGACAAACATAGCACCATTTTCCAAAACGATTCCTCTTAAATTCATGAAGGTATTTGGGAACTTATCATCTCAGGAGTTAACCCCGCGATTATTCGTTTATTTAATTGTTGTTACCGTATTTTGCAGCTTTTATCCCTGTTTAAAAAACACCTTCGTTTGGGATGACCGGCTTTACCTGCTGGAAAACCTCCATTATCGTGGATTTAATTTCACCAATATCTTCTGGATGTTTACGAACTTTGTAGATGCCAACTACCATCCGTTATACTGGATAAGCCTTGCTCTTGACTATACCTTATGGAAGATGAATCCAGCCGGCTATCACCTTGCCAACCTGCTTTTTCATATACTCAACACCCTTCTGGTATTTATTCTTATTCCCCAAATCATTCATACCTTAAAAACTCCGGACACAGTAAAAACAATATACCAGACAACGGTTGCAGCTTTCATCGGCAGCCTCTTTTTCGGATTGCACCCCCTTAGAGTTGAGCCGGTATCCTGGTTATGTGCACGTGGGGATTTGATGTGCTGTTTTTTTTATTTACTGACTGTAATTTGTTACCTTAAAATGGCCGAAAAAAAGGACGGCCACCATAAAAAAAGATGGTTCCTGCTCTCTCTGGTTTTTTTTGTATTTTCCCTGCTCTCAAGAGCCTGGGGAATTACCATGCCGGCGATACTGATACTTCTTGATATGTATCCGCTTTATCGTTTTAAATGGGCCAAACCATTTATCAGGCAAAACATAACTATACTATTTGAAAAAATACCCTTTGCTTTTCTATCAATTATTTTCGGCATTCTGGCCTTTTTAGCCAAAAAACCATCCATGGCTGCAATGTCCGAGCATGATATCATCAACAGGTTGATGCAAACCTCGTACGGGTTGATCTTTTATCTTTTTAAGACCATTGTTCCCGTTCGGTTGTCTCCCTTGTATCTGTTGGATCACAAAAATTATAACCCATTTGAATTTAAATATATTTTATGCCTCTTTCTGCTTATCGCCATTATTGCAGCAGTGGTTGTCCTGAGAAAACGGTTTAAATGGCTTATCGCCTCATTTTCAAGCTATATCATTATTGTTTCGCCCCTTCTGGGCTTTGTTCAGTCAGGCCCTCAGATTGCCGCGGATCGATACACGTATATTTCCTGCCTTCCGTTCGCTATCCTTGCAGGCGCTGGTGTTTTAAAGCTTTTTGACTCCCGGATGTATCGAATTCCGGCTATGGTTCTCATCGGCAGCGTAATATTTTTTATGGCCGGGTTAAGTTTCACGCAATGCCATATTTGGCAAAATAATATTTCGCTCTGGTCTCATGCTATAAAATTAAACCCGCATAATGAATACGCTTTTTATAACCGAGGCGCGGCTTACAGCAAGATAGGCGATGAAAGGCGCGCGATCGACGATTACAACATGGCCATCCGTTATAATCCCTATAATATCAAGGCTTATAACAATCGTGGGTTGATCCGCACGAATCAAAATGATTTCGAAAACGCGTTGAGGGATTTTAACTTTGCCCTGCAATTAAACCCGAATATTGCCGAAGCTCATTGCAACATAGGAATTATATATTATAAAAAAAAAGAATATGATAAAGCCATTAATGTTTTAACAAAAGCCGTTGGGATGGCCCCATCCGACTGGAAATTTCAAAGCATGGCTCAGGATTGGCTTAAGAAATCAGAGGAACAGTTGCTTAATAGTAAGAAAGGAAGTCCGTAAAAAGCAACAGTTGCTTTGGGCTAGCTGATTTTCTCCAATATCGCTACACTCTCGATATGAAACGTATGGGGGAACATATCGACCGGTTGCACTTCCGCTACATGGTAATGATCCTTCATCATCCCCATATCCCTGGCCAGGGTGGCCGGGTTGCAGGAAACGTAGATGACCTTTTCAGGCCCCATGGCCAGAATCTGGTTCACCACGTCCTTATGCATGCCGGCTCTCGGGGGATCAATGATCATCACGTCCGGTTTTTCCGACATCCGGCAAAGAGATTCCCGGATGTCGCCGGGGATAAATCTGCAGTTGGTCACATGGTTGGCCGAACAGTTTTTTCCAGCGTCATCAACCGCACCGGCCGAGATCTCAAAACCGACAACCCGGCTTGCCATATCTGAAAGAAAAATCGCAATCGTCCCTGTACCGCAGTAAAGGTCAAAAACCGTCTCATTCCCCGACAAATCCGCCGCCTGCTTTACAATGCCGTACAGGCTTTCAGCGCCTTTGGTGTTGGTCTGGAAAAAGGAATTGGCCGAAATCTCGAATTCATAGGGTCCGATCCGGTCTCTTACACAGCTTTTTCCGGCAAGACATATTTCATACTCTCCGAAAGCGATCTGTGCCTTTCGGGCCGTAATGTTATTGATCACCGAAATAACGTTTGGGTATGTCTTGCACAAGGATTCGGCGAGGGGCCCAACAACGGTCCGATTTTCAGACGCGGTGATGATATTGACCATCCACTGGTCGTAAAATGCCGAATGGCGCAGCATTAAAAACCGCCAGAATCCCTCATGACTTTTAAGACCGTACACCGGCACGCCGGACCCTTTCACGTATTGTTTCACATGATTTAAAATCGCGTTTCCGGAATCCGGATGAAGACGGCAGGATTCGATATCAAGGACTTTGTGAAAGGTTCCCGGCACATGAAGTCCAAGGGCGAAATCGCTGTTTGCACGGCTTTCCTCTTCCTCATCCGGTAAAAACCATCTTTTATCTGAAAACGAAAACTCCATTTTGTTCCGATACCCGAAAATTTTCTCTGAGGCCATCACCGGGTGAACTGCCGCTTCTTTAATCAGACCGATATGCGCCAAGGCATCGGCAACATGCTGCCGTTTATATTCCAACTGTTTTGGATAATCGATAAACTGCCACTTGCATCCACCGCAAAACCCCGCATAGGGGCAAGGGGGATTAACCCGAAAAGGCGATGCGTCGAGAATGGAAACCAGCCGGGCCTCGGCATAATTTTTCTTTTTTTTCTGAATCTGAGCCAACGCCCGGTCCCCGGCAACCGTATGATCCACAAACACAACCATGCCGTCTATCCGGGCCACTCCCTTTCCCCCGACCTCCATATCGGTGATGGCCAGTTCGACAATCTGTCCTTTTTTTACGGTCATGCAATGCCCTTTAGAAGAGTGATGGGTGAAAAGTGAGGAGTGAAGGGTGAACGCGCACAGCCAGAGGCTGCATTATCTCTGATCCAGGAGTGCCCGCCTCAACACGTCCATGGCCAGGGCGGCGAAAATTTCCTTATTTCTCAATCGTTGGCCAAACGGCAGGCAGTATCTCATGCCCCTTGATTCCTTGGGGCCGGAGATGCCGATGCACACGGTTCCCACGGGTTTTTCTTCCGTGCCCCCATCCGGGCCGGCGATGCCGGTCGTTGAAATGCCATAGGTGGATCCGGCCAGCCGTCTTGCCCCGATGGCCATTTGTTCCGCTGTTTTTTCGTGCACCGCGCCGTACTTTTCAAGAATTTCTTTCGGTACGCCAAGGACCTTCACCTTGGACTCATTGGAATAGGTAACTGCGGAAAACAGAAAATAACCGGAGCTTCCCGGTACATTGGTCAGTTGATGGGAAACCAGTCCGCCGGTGCAGCTTTCCGCAACCGCGAGGGTTTCATTTCTTTCCCGCAGCAAACCGCCCGCCACGGCTGCCATACCCAGGCCTTCTGCGGACAACAGGCGATCGCCCATCCGTTCGCCGATCCATTTGGCCGCATCGGCGATCTTTTTGTCAAGCAGGCCTTCTTCCGTCCCGCTGCCGTATATTTTTACGTGGATCTCGGGAAAAATCGCCCTCAATCCCAGCGTCAACTCCGGGAAAGCATCATCAAATCCCATCAGACGTTCATTGACCACGGATTCGGGCAACCCGAATGTTGATATGTTCTTTATCCGACAAAAGGACCGGTGTTTGCCGCAAAGACTCGATATCCGCGGTAAAACACTCTCCTCAAGCATCCGTTCCATCTCAAAGGGAACCCCGGGGAGAAAAAAGAACATGCACTGCTCAATCTTTATCGCAAACCCAGGGGCTGTGCCCACGGGATTGTCGATGGGTTGCGAACTTTCGGGCAAAAACGCCTGTTTTCTGTTGGAAGGGCTGACGTCGCGGTTGCGGGACAAAAAAAACGCTTCGATTTGTTTTAAGGCCCTCTGATCCAATGCCACACCTACCCCGGCTGTGTCGGCTGCTGCCAAGGCCGTGATATCATTCACTGTGGGGCCCAAGCGTCCGGTCACCACTG
>CAYTSY010000046.1:20581-21963 GCA_964440555.1 uncultured Desulfobacteraceae bacterium | reverse complement strand
TTACGCCGTGCCGCCCAAAGTTATGGCGAGGTTTTATTTCCGGATATTCATTCAGATCCGGTCAACGGGCTGGCTGCGGGGATGTCGTTTCCGGCATGGCTGGTTGCCCGGTGGCTGGCTCGTTTTGGGCTTGAACAAACCCGGAATCTTTGCTGCCGGCTGAACGCGATTCCCCCCATCACGCTCAGAGTCAATACGCTGAAAAGCGATAAAATAACCCTGCATAACGCTTTATCCCCGAAAGCAGAGACTATTCGGTACACATTATTAAGCCCTGAGGGCATTTCCGTCACCGGCCCCGGATTATTTATCGACGAAATGGAGAGTTTTCAAAAAGGCTGGTTTCAGGTTCAGGATGAAGCGGCTCAGCTTATCGCACATCTGCTGGGCCCCAAAACCGGTGAAACGGTTTTGGATGCATGCGCAGGACGGGGCGGAAAAACAGGCCATATCGCCCAGTTGATGAAAAATACCGGAACTCTCATCGCCGTAGACAGCCATGAAAACAAGCTTTTAGCCTTGAATTCGGAAATGAGGCGGCTGGGCGTGTCCATGGTTTTCACAAAACAGACGGACCTTTTCGATCGCAATTCATGCAGCGCATTGCCGGAGTTCGACCGGATACTCATCGATGCGCCGTGTTCGGGGCTTGGCGTCATCCGAAGAAATCCGGATACCAAGTGGAAAATTCAACCGGAAAACCTGATCCGGTTTAATCAAAATCAGGTCCGTCTGATGAACAATCTGGCCGGCAGGGTCAAATCCGGCGGCGTTTTGGTCTATGCTGTCTGCAGTATGGAACCGGAAGAAAATGAGGATGTGGTCAAGGCATTTTTAATGGAAAATAAAAAATTTATTGTGGAGAAAAGTTGGGAGGGATTTCCGGACTCGGCAGGGGAATTGAAACCGCAATCCGGATATTTAAAAACATTTCCCCATGTGCATGATATGGATGGTTTCTTCTCGGTACGGCTTAAAAAAACAGGTTGATTGAGTTTTGTTTATTGTGTACATCTCATTACCCGACACGCTCAAGGAGAAAAAAAATGAAGCTGATCGCGCCCTCCATATTATCCGCTGATTTTTCCAAACTCGGCGAAGAGATCATCGCCGTGGAAAAGGCCGGCGCAGACTGGATTCATGCAGACGTTATGGACGGTCACTTTGTGCCCAATATCACTTTCGGCCCGATTATCGTCGAAGCAGCCAAAAAGGCGACCGGCCTGCCCATCGATGTCCATCTGATGATTGAAAATCCGGACAGGTATGTTCCTGGTTTTGCCAAAGCCGGGGCCTCATGGATTTCCGTTCAGGTCGAAGCATGCATTCATCTGAACCGGACCGTTCAGATGAACCGGGATCTGGGGGTTCATCCCGGCGTG
>CAYTSY010000046.1:11250-20571 GCA_964440555.1 uncultured Desulfobacteraceae bacterium | reverse complement strand
TGAATACGCTCGATTTTATATTGGAGTACGTTGATTATGTCCTGATCATGAGCGTCAATCCGGGATTCGGCGGACAGGCATTTATTGTAAACACCATCAAAAAAATCAAAGCGTTGAAAAAAATGATTGCAGACCGCGGGCTGTCGGTTCTGATCGAGGTGGACGGGGGCATCAACTCAAAAACCATCGAGGCCGTGTCGTCAGCCGGAACAGACGTTTTTGTAGCCGGCTCCGCGATTTTCGGGACCTCGGATTATCGGAAAATCATCGATGAGTTGAGACTGAAAGCGGGAGGATGAAGCAGGAGGCCTGAGACCTGAAGCCTGAAGGAGGAGATGGACGCATGGATGGAAAAAACAAAATACTGGTGATTCACGGCCCGAACCTGAACATGCTGGGAAAGCGGGAGCCTGAAATTTACGGGTCGATGACGCTTGGCGCCATTAACAGGGAATTAACTGAAAATGGTAAAAACCTCGGGTTGGACGTAGATACATTCCAATCCAATCACGAGGGCGACATCATTTCCAGAATTCAGGAGGCGTCAGGAAAATATGACGGCCTGATCATCAACCCGGCCGCATACACCCACACCAGCATCGGCATCCGCGACGCGCTTTTGCTTTTGGGCATGCCGGTTATCGAAATTCATCTATCCAATATCTACAAACGGGAGTCTTTCCGTCACCACTCCATGACCGCCGGCGTTGTGACCGCGCAGATAGCGGGATTCGGACCGTTGGGGTATCAGTTGGCCCTGGAGGCAATGGAGCGAATGATCCGGAAGGGATAGACTCGGGCAGGCTGTTTCTTTACGGTTTACATCTTTAATACTATCCAAAAATATTTGAAATGTCTTGTTTTTGAGAATCCAGAAGTCAGAATCCAGGAGTCAGAATAAATAAGGATTCTTTCCGATTTTACATTCTGACTTCTGTATTCTGAATTCTTGCTCTTACTATTTTTCCCTCTGAGGATGCCAGGGGCCGGGTGCAGGTTCATTAAATACGAAAAAGCGCCTGCCGGCAAAATTAAAGATAAATCCTGCGAAACAGGCCACGGATTTTGCAGCCCATGGCATATGGCCAAAATTTATAAGCGATTTCGTTATGCCGAAGTCCAGCAGGCCTGCCAGGAAGACGATAACGGTGTAAGTCAATATTTCTTTGGATGGGGTCCATTTTGCCTTGTGCCTGAACAATAACCCGATGCATAAGAGATAATTGACGACAGCCGCGCAAACAAACGACACCGGAATGGAAATATCCGTACTCGCCTGCAAGTTCAGCAAAATCAGAAACAGGCAAAGGTTCACGATTGCGGAAAAGCCGCCGATGAGCAGGTAGATCAACAGTTGAATCGGCAAAGGCGCCTTTGGCATATTGTAATGAAAAATGCAATATAGCGCCCGTAATCCGTCTTTGGCGCCGATTTTTTTCCCTTCTTCATAGGTGCGGGCCGCATAGGAAACACCCATTTCAAATATCCGTACCCGCATTTGGGCCGCCTTGGCCACAAGCTCCGGTTCCACGCCGAATCGCTTTTCCCTGATGTCGATGCGCTGGATGATCTCCCGCTTAAATACCTTGTAACAGCATTCCATGTCCGTTAAATTCAAGTCCGAGAACATGTTCGACAAAAAGGTTAAAAATCTATTCCCCATCGAATGCCAGAAATATAACACGCGATGCGCATCGGAAGATGCAAACCGTGACCCCAAAACAACATCTGCCTTGTCCTCAGCCAGAGGAACGACAAGCCTTCTCAAATCCATGGGGTCATATTCAAGATCAGCATCCTGGATTGCGACAAAATCGCCTGTGGCCCGGGTAAAACCGGTCTGAAGGGCCGCGCCCTTTCCCCTGTTTTTCTCATGCCGGACAACATGCACTTCCCGGTATTGGTCCGCCAGTCTTTGGGCGATCTCAAAACTGCCGTCTGTAGAGCAATCGTCAACGACGATCACTTCCAGCAGAAAGTACTCATCCCTGATTTTCATCACCCGCTTCAGACAAGCCTCAAGGGTGTCCTTTTCATTGTAGCAGGGGATGACAACGCTTAATGTAATGGGCCGGCGCATAATGTCATCCGTCTTCTGCCTTCCGTCATCTGCCATTTGAATCCACCCAATTTCCAACTTTCAAGCTTTCGACCTGTTTAAATTCTTTATAAAAGACCACAGGCAACCCCTATCAAAATCAACAGAATTTTAAGGTTTAACGTTTTTCTCTTTAATTGTTTTAAATACATCCAGATATTGCGGCAAAATGACATCCCAACAAAATTTTTCTTCAACGCGCTTTTTCCCTTCTCTTGCCAAAGATGTCTGTAAAAGGGTGTCTGTAAAAATCTGTGAGATTGCATGCAGCAGACCATTGTAATCGGATGGCTCCACCAAAAAGCCTGTTTGCCCGTGAACAACGGCCTCGGGAATGCCTCCAATTTTTGTTCCCACACCGGGAACCCCTGAGAGTGCGGCTTCCAGAAAAACGATCCCGAAACCTTCCACATCACCATTCAGATCGATACAGGGAAGTACAAATACATCCGATCGTAAATATAACTGAATCAGCGCCTCTTCATGCAAATAGCCTAATAATGCTACATGTTCCTGCAAGTTTAATGAATCAATTCGATCCTGGATGACTTTTCTCATCCTGTCTTTGTGGACAAGGGATTGGGTCGCGTCTTCACCGACCACCAAATAAAGAATGTTTGGAATTTTCTCTACCATCCTTGGCATTACATGTTCGATAAATTCCATAATCCCTTTTCTTTTTACAAGCCTGCCGACGGTCAGAAGTATTTTCCGCCCTTTGTATTTGCCAAACAGCTCCCCGGATGACCGGTTTATAAATTTCTCACAACACACGCCCGGATGTATAACACGAATTTTATGATCCGCAATGGGGATCTGCATGAGAAGGTTTTTGGTATAAAAACTATTAGCGCATAAGGCATCGGCGTTTTGAACCAGATGTTTCAAGATGAGCTGGCACAATTTTTTTCCATATAAGACGTCGCCCCCATGCATAAGGATAACATACGGTACGTTGCATATGAGCGAGATTATTCTGGCTGCCGGCGCAGAAGCGATGCTTCCACATACAATGGTGTTGAACTTCCACTTTTTGTTTATTGATAATGCCTTAAACAACGAAAAAAGGTTATAGCCCACCACGCTTTTTTGTTTGCATCTGAATATGTCTGGATCACCGTCACTTTTACTGGCGGACCTGGCGATCAGCTTTATATCAATACCGCGGACTTTCAAACCGTGATACAGATATTTCGCGACATACTCAATTCCACCTATAGCGGGCGGAAAGTTCCATGATAAAAACAAAATTTTCATTATATTTCAGTCATGCTCCGGCAGATATTGATAAAGAAGGTCCCCTCGCCGTCGCACAGGTCAACCTCACGGGGGCTACTCATTGGCAGAGGCTGCTCAAAAAATTGGCGGATAACGTATTTGAGATTTTCACTGTTCACAGGGACAATATATTTAAGGTTATCCCAGTATACAAGGACAATCTTTCTGATGCAATTTTGGCATTTTTTCGAAGAGCGCATCCTGAAAAATCCTGTGCAGGGCCTCCGGGAGACCGTGCCGGATCACGGCCCTTTGCCATCGGCGGATATAGCGGTTCCGCAACCTGGTTAAGGACCCTGAAAAAATTCTGGCCTTGTCAAAATCGATGAGCCAGGGCTGATCCGTATTATCGGCCAGAACGTTTCCGGGGTGAAGGTCCACATGATAGATCCGGTTTTCGATCAACACGGCTACCTGACAGACAAGTCCGGGCAAAAGCGTTTCGGCCCGTTTGATATCTGAAACGCTGATATCGGCCAGGGTTTGATGGCCTTTGATTTCACGGGTCATCAGCATGCAGGCATAAAACCGGTTGCCTTTGCATGCAAATGCCAAAGGTTCAGGCGCATGGATGCCCAGTTGCCGGACTTTTTCAAGCCATTGGAGCTCCGCCTGAGCCCGGGTTATGCCGCGCCGCACATAGCGCTGCCTTATCAGAAAACGGATCAGACCGCCGCGGGCATAATGTTTTATAATGACTTTTCCGACATCTGAAAGATCAAAGACCACAACCTCGCGCCTTCCGCCAAGGACGGTTTGAGCGGCTTGTGCCGGTTTATCGATCATTTTCACTATCTCTGCTGTGTGTCGGGCGTCCAGGGCCGGCAGGGTTCCAACTGTATAGGGGCCAATTGTTGTCAGGGTGAGAGGACTCATTGCAATAGCCTGTTGGCGGCCCGGATAACCGCATCCGGGAAGAGTTCATTCATGCAGGCGGATGTGCCGGTCGGACATTTTTTCCCCCCATGCCTTCCGCAGGGCCTGCAGACCAAACCGTGTTTTTCCACCACAACGGCAAAAGGGTTTTTCCAGGGATAAAATCCCGCAGAGGGGGACGTGGCGCAAAACACGGCAACCGTCGGGGTTTTAAAAGCCGATGCCAGGTGCAGGGCCATGGAGTCATTGCAGACCACCAGCTTTGCCCGGCGAATAATATGCATCGCGTCGGCAATGTCGGATATGCCGGCAAGGTTGACGACATCGAGGTCCTTTCCGATTTTATCCAAAAGGGGCCGGTCATCGGGCGATCCGTCCAACACCAAGGCAATTCCGGCGTTGCGAAGATACCTTGCCGTTTCCCGATACCCCTGCCAACACCATTTTTTGGTTTTCCAGACGCTTCCCGGAACCAGAACTGCATACTTTCCGTCCGGCGGCAGGAGATCCCGGACTTTTTGTGTAAGCTCCGATGTTTTCGGTGCAAACAGCCTTAACTCCGTATTCAGATTTTTTATGGGCATTTCAGGGGTAAGAAGGGAAAGGTTTCGTATCACTTCATGAGCCGACATCAAACGCCGCCGCGTATGGGTATATAAAAAAGGCAGTGTTGCATCTCGAAATCCGATACGTTTGGGAATTTGAGCCAGTCTTAAAAGCAAGGCGGTTCGAAAAGACCGGTGAAGAGCATACACCCGGTCAAATTCCATGGTTTTCAACATCTTGGCCATTTTCAGGATTCCACCTATTCCCGCCTCCTTTTTCCTTTTGTCAAAGGAGATAACGCCCGAGAGCAGGGGGTCGCGCATCACCAGTGAAGCAGATGCCGGCGTGGTCATCATCCAGAGCCTGGCATGGGGATAGATCCGGCGGATTCCGGCGATGACCGGCGTGGACAGGATCGTGTCCCCTAAAAAACTCGTCTGGACGATAAGGATGTTCATGAAGATAGTGAATAGTGGAAAGTGAAAAGTGAAAAGCAAACGGTGAATCGTAAATCGTGAATCGTAAATCGTGAATCGTGACTCATAGGGAGAATCCTTTCAGGGTTTGACGTGTTTTTCAAGGCCGAGTTTGATTTTTGTGATCACCTCATGGGCGGTGATTTGACTCATCCGGTTTTTACGGGCTTTTCGGGTAATCGGCGAATCCGGGTCGCCCGGGTCGTTGTATTTGTCGATCAACAGGTCGTGGTATTTTTTATACGGGCCGCACCGCCGCGGGTCGGAATATCCGTATAGGCTCACCGTTGGGACATTTAACGCAACGGCGGCATGCAGAGGACCGGTGTCCGGAGAAACCACGATGGCTGATCCGGCCAGTTGCAGCAGGGTATTGCGGATAGGTTTTTCAAGCGCCACGACAGGTTTTGAGCGGCAGTGATTTAAGATTTCCCGTGCGATGTTTCGTTCCCGAGTGCTGGGTCCCCCCACAATAAGGGGCTGGAAATCAAGGGCCTGATCCACGTCATCCATGACCTCGGCGTATCTTTCAGGCAGCCAGTCCTTATCAGGATGAGATGAGGCGATGACAAAGGCAATCGCCGGGCGTTTGATTTTGTCAAAAAACGCCTTTTGGCAATGTAACTCCTCCGGGGTAAACACGAAGCCCCATTGTCGGTCACCGGTGTTTATTTCCAGGTAATCGAGAAATTCAAAAAACTGGTCCTGGACATGGCTCGGTTTTTTGGGGGCGATGTGGCGGTTGGTAAACAGCCAAGAGAGTTCCCGGGATCGCCTGAAATCAAACCCCAGTTTGATGTCGGCCCGGACCAGGGCTGTGATAAAGCTGGACCGGAAACTGACCTGGGGAACCACGGCCAGATCAAAACGGTCATTTTTCAGTTGTTCATATAGATCTTTCCAACCGGAGATTCCCTTATGGCGCTGAAAAATGACGAACCGGTCAATGGCGTTCTGAAACTTGACCATCTCATAAGGCAGAGGCTGTAAAATCCATGTGATATGGGCGTCCGGATATCCTCTCCGTAGCCCGTTGGCCAAAGCCAGGACGTGAACGGTATCTCCAAGGGCCGATGTCCGGATCAGGCATATTTTTTTAGCCTTAATTCTCGGCATTTTCCTCTATTTTTAATATTCTGCTGGTTTATCATCACCTATCACCTGTTGTCTCTACCATAATCCCTGTTTGATTTCCAGCTCTTTGAACCTGATTCATGTGCCCTGCCGTCATTAGGCGTTAGAATCCTGCGAAATCCTTAAAAATGTATTAAACGCCCCCAAAAAGAAAAAGCAACCGTTTGTCTTGCCATATAAAGTTTGCTATACATCAATCTTGCCAAAAAGAGATTTTTCCCGGTTTTTTTTGCGAGTCCGTAGAAACTTGGTTTAGTATGCAGAGGGGTTAAAATGAAAATTGACGTTTCCGTTGGCGAACTGGTTGACAAGGTATCGATCTTATCGATAAAACTCAAAAAGATGAAAAATGAGGAAAAAGTAAAAAATGTCAGACAAGAATATGATCAGCTCAGGACTGCGATGGAAGAGGACGCAGGGATCAAACTTGAGTCAGATGAGTTCATAAAGCTCGAAGAAATCAATTCAAGGCTCTGGGATATTGAAGACAGGATAAGAATCAAGGAGTTAAAGAAAGAATTCGATAGCGGGTTTATAGAACTTGCCAGAAGTATATATTTTTATAACGATGAGCGTGCAAATATTAAAAAAAGAATCAACCTGGAATTCGGCTCCTCGATTATTGAAGAAAAAGAGTATGCAGAATACGGAAAACCGGATTTTTCAAATAAAAACCCGACATGAAATCATCATTTAGTCGAAAAAGAAGCAAGGAGAAAGCGCAATCTTTATGGATCAGATGGTTTCCCTGGACAGGATATGGGATCTGCTAAACGAAAATGAAAAAAGAAAAATATGCGCGCGCCTGGGAATCATCATTGGTGGGATGCACCGGTTTGGCGGTTACCACGGCAGACTCCAATGGTCCAACACCCTGATCGCGCCTCAGAATGATCCTTTTGAAGTATTTTTGATAAATTTTGAAAACGGCAGTGTCTTCAGAAAAGCATCGCTTGGGCATGCCCGGTCGGATGTTTGTCAATTTTTAAATGATATGGATTTGCGAAATGAGCATGAGGAATATGGCTTCTCATTAATTTCGAACCCCTATGATAACGGCAAATTTTTTAGCTTCGTCCCCCCAGTTGATTTCGCACCTGAAGCCTTGAGCTTCGAGATACTTTACAATGTTTTCAGGTTTATAAAAAAAATAAAAATTGTGTATTCGCCAAATTTTTCGTTTTTTAGTTCGGACCGGGAGTACTACAACATCACATTGGGGGATAACATATTCTGACAGCGACCGAATCTCTTTGTTGGATAAGTGATACATAAGAAAAGATGCAAAAAGCGCATTGAATGGAACCCGGAGTTTTGTGGACCGCATCGCCCCAACAAAGTCCATGACCCGTCCGTGCCAAAAATCGACGTTCGGGTTCTCAATAAATAATTTTGTGATTCTTGCCTGGCGGATATAATGCTCCGTAGCATCCACCCCGAAATACGATCTGGCGACTTTTGCTATTTCATAGCCGTAAATGCCTGCATTGCAACCAAGCTCAAGCACATCCTTGCCTGTAAGATGCTCAATATGTTTTAAAAAAGTGGGCATCCGTTTTTCAATTCGCGACCACGTCTGATAAATTTCCCCTTCTTTTTCCCACTGTTTTTCAAGTTGTTTGTACAGGGTCTTTTCGATCATTTTTTTCGATCTCCAGGGTATCGGTAAAGGCATCGGTTTTTTTGGGATATTTTTATTGAATTTCAACGACAATCGAATATAGTCAGTATCCATTCGGAAACAGGGCCTTTTGGCCCAAAGCGCTGTTTTTAATCGTTTGAAATCCTCGAAATGGCCAGTCCGGCTATTCCTGCGGTTTCAAAATCACTCGGGTCTTGCTCTGAACCAGAACACATCGGCTCTGTTCTTAAACCCATTTAAGACGCCTTGCAAGGCAAAATGTAAAAAAAGGAAATGAAAATGAATCGTTTCTCTGCCGAGATCGGTGAACAGGTTAATAACCAAACGGAGAGGATGAGGATAATTCACCTGCTGTCTTATGCAAAATTCACCGGTCCCGCTGAACCGATTTTACGCCTTGCCCGCTTTCAACAGCAGTCGGGTCATGATGTTCGGTTGGCGATTGACTTAAAAAGGAGGGGGAATCTTAGGGAACGGGCGGTTCCATTTGAGATATCGATTGATCCCCGCCTCAGTTTGTCCCCTGCGGCAGGTCCTATCCTCCAGCTAAAAAATTTAGCTCAGTTGAATCGTATATGGAGAAACGGCCGCATCGATATAATTCACACGAATCGAACAAATGATCATTTTTTGGCAGCCCTGGCGCGTCCTTTGAGGACAAATGCCGGATTGATTCGTACGGTGCACTCGGAGCGTGCGCTGGGGGTAAAAAGAAAAAAGCTTTTAAAACGGGCGGATGCATTGATCGTAGGTGCTGAAAAATATCGCAGAAGCCTTTTGGAAAGCTTGCACATCGACCCCCAAAGAATCACGGTCATATCCGGCGCTGTGGATTTAAATGTGTTTCACCCGCAAGATGGCACCCGGGTGCGTAAAGAAGTTGGAGTTGACTTAGAAGCTCCTGTTGCAGGTATTGTGGCCAGGATGAAAAACGGCCGCGGACACCGGTGGCTTCTGGAATCATGGGCACAAGTCCATGATCAAATGCCTGAAGCCGTGTTGCTCATTGCTGGCCGAGGGCCGATATCGGAGGAGCTAAAAACATTCGTAAAAGATTCAACCTTTGGAAATTCAGTCAAATTTATCGGGTATCGGGCTGATTTGCCTGAGCTGTACCCTTCTTTTAGCCTAAAAGTGATCCTTGCTCCAGGAAACGATGGCACATGCCGGGCTGCCCTTGAAGCAATGGCCTCCGGCATACCGGTTCTGGCGGCAGATGTCGGCGCTCTAAGTGAAATCATCGATCATGAAAAGACAGGCCTTCTTGTTCC
>CAYTSY010000046.1:0-11240 GCA_964440555.1 uncultured Desulfobacteraceae bacterium | reverse complement strand
AGAAAAGCGCTGGCAGATGCTCTGATAACCCTTTTGGCAAATCCCCAAAAGAGAATTGATATGGGTATTTGCGCTCGTCGGGCAGCCATGTCGCGCCATACGATTGAAAGGCAGGCCGATATTGTCGAAAAGATGTATCGTTATATTTTGGGGAAAAGACAAATGGGTCATAAAAGCGAATGATTAAGGAACAGATCTGAAAGAAACAGGCGGTAAATCGGATCCGGAAAAACTATGGAAAAGGATCGGAAAAAGAATCCGCCTCAAATACGGCTCTGATCTGGTTGAGGAAAAGGAGTATGTTGAATATCAACGGTAACAATCTGACCCGACCGTTTTTCGTAACTTTTTCTGAAGATGTCCCAGGATGCCGGAGAAGGCTCAAGTTTTTTCATTTGGTCTGCAAACATAAAAAGGTCTTTTAAGGCCGCCTTTGATGATAAGCGTCGATGTATTTTGCCGTTTTCAATATGAAACAAAAGGAGTTGAGGATCTTTCCCCTGCGTATCGACCAGAATATTTTCCCATGACAGGTTTCCATGCGTGCAGCCGCACCGGTGCATATGACCGATAAAAAAGCCCAACCGGATGAGCATGGTATCTTTTTTTGTCGAACTCAGACCCTGCCAAAACCGGTTCAACCCCACCACTTGTTCGTGCCATTCATACAGAATATACGACAGTTGTTGCACTGCGTCGGGTTTTGCCTTTAAAAGCAGAAGGGGTTTTACGATGGGTATCATTCGGGAGGCAAACCCCCCCCACGCCATGCGCCAGGTGTCCGTTGCCGTGGTATTTCCGGGAGTCTTGAATGGGAAACAAGACCGTTTTTCAGAGGGGAATTGCGTTAAAAGGTAATGCTTTCCGTCCAGGATGGTTTTTTCAGTCGGATATTTTTCACCGGCGCAACCGGGTAATTGGCTTTTTCGTATCGCCGCCAGCTTCGGCAACAAATCCTCCATCGCTTCTTTAGCCTGGGACTCGTTTAGGCGGTGGACGACAATATGATCAAGAGACTCACAAATAAATCCACTTCGACTGGACAGGCTTTTCCGGTAAAGCGCCTTTCCCCTCTTAAAATTTGCTCCATGGACATGTTTTTCAATGTGTTTTAAAAAGTGCTTTTGTTTTTCCTTTTGCCAGCCATAACCGTTGAGAAAGTATAAACGATGGGAAACACGGGTGAGAAGCCAAAACATTTGAAGAAGATCACCCAGGTTCCGGATTCGTTTGGCCGTTGAAATCGGTTTTGAATACGACCGCACTTTGTCCAGATCAAGCAGCACGAATCGATAGTCTCCTTCATGGTGTTCAATAAACAGATTGCCGAAATTGATATCGCGGTGGTACACTCCGGATTCATGCAGTTTTTTTACAAAAATTGAAAATTTTTCAATCAGGTTTTGGTTCTGGCGAGGAGAAAGGCCAGGCGTCGTGTTTTTTATGAATTCGGGCAATGGTTGCAGGCCGGATAGTTCCATCGTAATCAGTACATCACGCTTAAGATGAATACACCGCCGGTCTTCACCGAACGCCAGAACTTTGGGCGTTACGATTCCAATCTGCTGCAATAGCAAGGCATTTTTCCCATCTTTGCAAGCCTTGGCTGAATGCTGCGACCTGAACGCACGGTAAAAGGGGTATTGAAATATTTTGATGTAAACGCCCGCGGCGTGACGATAGACGCTGTGATGGGATGCGGCCTTTATTACAACAACCTGGGGGGTGCTGCCGATTTTGGCAAACCAGTCAAAGGCGTCATTTGATGTGTAATGCCACTGTATCCCGTTTAGATTGATGTTCATCAAACTTTAATATCCAATAAATGATGGGGGAATCAAGTCAAAAAAACGCTGTTTGATCTGTTTTCATTTTGTGGTATAGACGCCATGTTTAAAAGAAAACGAGATTAAACACAACAAATGAAAATTGCACTGATTTCACGGATATTTGATCCCGAGCGGGGGGGGCTGGAACGGTTTCATGTCAATCTTGCCGATATGCTGGTCCGCAAAGGGGCAGATGTAACGGTTTTTGCTGAAAAATGGGGGGATCCGTCCCCCCTTTTCGTGAACAGGGTGATGGTCAAGAGCAATGGAAACATTCTGGCTCCAAACAGCGTAAGGTTTGCAAATGCGGTTCGCAAGGTCATCAGCCCTGAAAATTTTGACTGCACGATTGCAAACACGCCGTATTACCCCTGCGATATTCATCGTGCCGGTGGGGGAATCCATAAGTTCTGGTACAAAATGAGAGGGGATGCGTGGGGGGGACTTTATAAACTCGCCGCCTGGCAACCGCGGAACCGGTATGCATTGAGCCTGGAAAAAAATGTTTACGACCCCGACAAGGTTGGATTTCAGATCGCCAACAGCCGGCTTGTCAAAAACCAGATGGTTCGGCATTACAGTTTTCCGGAGAATCGGATCGCCGTTGTTTACAATGGAATCGATTTTGACATGTTTGATATAGCTTGGTGTGAAAGAAATAAAAAACGCCTCAGACAGGAAATGAATTTTTCAGACAAGGACTTTGTCATTCTTTTCCCGTCAAATAATTTTAAACGAAAAGGGATTTCCGTGCTTCTGGAAGCTGTCAGAAGGGCGGATATCGGCGGCAATGCGATTGTTCTGGCAATGGGACAGGACCGGTTGAAGGCGGGGGGGGATGCACAGGTACGATTTGCAGGCTATCAGAAAAATGTATTGCCGTATTACGCTGTTTCCGATTGCCTCATCCTGCCCACTGTATATGAGCCTTGTTCAAACGTTGTCCTGGAGGCCATGGCGTGCGGGATTGTCTCCGTAACATCACCGACAAACGGCGCAAGTGAATTTATAACGCATGGGAAAAACGGCTTTGTGCTGGCTTCATGGAATGGCGTCGATCACCTCAAGACTATTATTGAACAGTTGTATTCAGATCGGAACAGCCTTAAAGAAATGGGGCAACAGGCATTTGAGGCCGTAAAAGAATATACTCTGGAAAAAAATGTTCACCATGTCATGCAATTGTGCAAAGTCGCCATGGCGGTTGGTCAGAGGCGATCAGGCGGGCATGGTGCACAAACCATTCCTGAAATCCGGCAACCCTGAAGGATGAAAAACAACAAGATGGGGAAAAAACAAATCGTTTACATATTGTCGACAAATTACGCCGGCTCACATTTTTTGGCGCTTATGCTGGCTTCTCACAGCCGGTGCGCCTCCGTCGGGGAGGTCCATCAGCTTCGTAAAAAAGATGAAAGAGTGTGCCTGCTCTGCCAGAGCGATGCGGTTTGTCCGGTGCTCAAAGGCGCTTCCCGTCAAAATTTGCCGGGAATCTATGATGTTATTTTTTCCAATTTATCGGAAATGGACCCGAATATTCGAACCATTATCGATAATTCGAAAAAGACGGCCTGGGCAAAAAAATATTTACATCATGATGCCTATGAACTGAAGTTCATTCACCTGATCCGGGATCCAAGAGCGCTGGTCAGGCGATGGCTGATCAATAACGATACGCCGCAAAAACGAAGGGAAAAGCGGCTCCAGTTGGCCCGGCACCATCTTTTTTCCGCCCCATGGATTTTAAAGGCGCAAGATGAAGAGATGTTCGCCTATAAGTGGCTGATGGATAATCGGGAAATTACACAATTTATCCATAAAAACAGGTTGGACAACAGGCTGGTCACCTATCGGGATCTTGTACAGGATACCGGCAGGCAGATCTCACGGATTGTCGATTGGTTGGGCTATGAGTTTGAACCGGACCAGTTGAATTACTGGGAATTTGTTCATCATGGTTCCAGAAAAAAAGATTATGACTTTGTGACCGAAACAGAACAACGAGTATTTGATCTGCGCTGGAAAACTTATTTGACGCCGCATCAGCAGCGACGGATTGCGGAGAACAGGTATCTGAAGCAATATATCGATGAATTGTCCTTGAAACTGGTCGATGACGGATTGACCTTTTCCCCCTGATAAGTAACTGAAAGATCAGCAAACCGGAAAAAGAAGGGAATGGGTGATCATCAAAACGGACCTGAAGAATTTTGTGGAATTTTGCATGAATTTGTGATTTATTGGACTTTATTTGCGGTGGCCTCCTGGATAATGATATTTTTGTTTTCGCAAACACTATATACACTATTCATGGGCCTCCGCACGCTTTTTACTTCTCTATCTCTCACTTTTTTATGCAACTGCAGGGTTTAATTTAAAGAAGGAGTTAAAACCATGCTCAGATGTCGGATGTGTACCAGCAAAGACCTGCAAAAATTTTTAGATCTTGGTTTTACCCCGCCGGCTGATAATTTCCTGAGGCATGACCAATTGCGGGAACCGGAGGTCTATTATCCGCTGGAGGTCTGTATCTGTGAGAACTGTGGTCTGATTCAGCTCAATCACGTTGTCTCCCCGGAAATTCTCTATCGTACCGACTACCCGTATGAATCCTCCACGACCAAAACCGGACACCACCATTGGGCGAGTTTTGCCCGGCAGGTAACCAGAAAGTTCTCACTTACAAAAGATGATTTGGTTGTCGACATAGGGAGTAATGTCGGGGTGCTTCTGAATGAGTTCCAAAAATGCGGCCCACGCATTCAGGGCGTCGACCCTGCTGCAAATATTGTAATGATTGCGCAAAAACATGGAATCGATACAATTTGCGACTTCTTCAATGAAGAGGCCGTCGAACAGATACTTGCGCTCAAAGGTCATGCGACTGTTCTTACCGCAACCAATGTCTTCGCGCATGTCGATGATTTATATAACTTAATGACCTGTGTCAAAAAACTTCTTGTGGCGACGGGGATCTTCATATTTGAAGCCCCATATCTAGTCAACTTGATTAAGCATCTCGAGTACGACACGATCTATCACGAACACCTGTCGTATCTTTCGATAAAACCGCTCATTCCCTTCTTTGCAAATTTTGATATGGAGATTTTTGATATTGAGCAAGCCGACATACACGGGGGGTCATTCAGGGTTTATGTTGGTATGAAAAACCAGCGCCCCGTAAATTCGATCGTTTTGGAAATGCTCAAAGAAGAAGAAATGATGAGGCTGTATGATATCGAGACGCTCAAGGATTTTGCCCAAAAAGTTGCGGAGAACCGCCGCGAGCTTACCTGGCTGTTGCAAACCTTAAAGCGTGAAGGAAAACGCGTTGTCGGTGTGAGTGCGCCGGCGAAAGGGATGACACTGCTCAATTATTGCCACATCGGGCCGGAGGTTTTGGACGTTGTGACCGAAAAAGCCGCTTTAAAAATCGGACGTGTTACGCCTGGCACACACATACCTGTCGTCCCGGACGCTTACTTAATTGAGCACCAGCCGGATTACGCGTTGCTTCTTGCCTGGAACTTCGCCGAAGAGATCATCGAGAATTTAAAGGATTACAGAAAAAAGGGCGGAAAATTTATCATACCCATACCGATGCCCAAAATTGTCTGATATCAAAGGAGAAGGGTGTAATGGAAAAAATCCCGTTACCTGTTTTATTTCGTGATCATCGTGGCGATATTATTGATCTTTTAGAAAATGAAACGATAACTGCCGCTACCATAATCACTTTTACAAAAGATGCGGTACGCGCCAACCACTATCACAAAGAAACGAGACAATGGAATTATGTTCTCAATGGAACCATAAAAATTGCAGCGCAGATGCCTGATGAAAGCGTGCAGGAAATCATCATGAAAGCAGGAGATCTTGTTGTTACGGAGCCTCATGAGCGCCATGCGCTTAAAGCCATCGAAGATGCAACTCTTCTGGTGCTGACCAAAGGCCCTCGTGGAGGAAGCGAATATGAATCAGACACGTTTCGTCTAAAGGAGCCTTTATTGACATGAGGGCGAATAAGTTTATTCCCGTCTGTGAACCGTTTCTCAACGGGAACGAGTTACAGTACGTTACTGACGCCGTATCGAGCGCCTGGATATCATCGAGCGGAAAATACGTTCAGGAGTTTGAAAACAAATTCTCCCGGTATTGCAGCGTCCGTTATGGGGTTGCCGTGTGCAACGGCACTGTCGCCCTGCATCTGGCGCTGATTGCTCTGGGTATTGGCAAGGGGGACGAAGTCATTGTTCCCGACTTCACCATGGTCGCATCCGCTTTTGCCGTATGTTACACCGGAGCCATGCCCGTATTTGTCGATGCTGAGATGGATACCTGGAATATGGATCCCGGAGGCATCGAGGAAAAGATCACCTGCCGTACGAAAGCGATTATGCCGGTATCCATTTTCGGCCACCCCTGCGAGATGGACTCGATACAAGCTATCGCAAAAAAGCACAATCTCGTCATTATCGAGGACGCTGCCGAATCGCACGGGGCCGAGTACAAAGGCAAAAAGGTCGGGAGCCTGGCGGATATCACCGCATTCAGTTTTTTTGCGAACAAAAACCTGACCACGGGTGAAGGCGGCATGGTTATCACAAACAACAAGGAACTCTATGATAGAGCCAGGTATTTTAAGAACATGTGTTTCCCGTTGGATGGTCCGAGAAACTACATCCATGAGCACATCGGGTTTAATTACCGTATTTCCAACCTGCACGCCGCCCTGGGTTGTGCGCAGGTGGAAAAAGCAGAACAATATGTCGCTTTAAGGGAACGAAATGGTCAACTTTACAGGAAGTACCTCTCCGATATCCCCGGCATCCAGACGCAGGCTTCACGCCCGCATATACGCCATGCCCGATGGATGAACGGTATCCTGGTCGATCCGGATGCGTATGGGAAAACCCGTGATCAACTGATGGATCATCTTTTTGAGGAAGGAATCGAAACGCGATTGTTTTTTACGGGAATGCATCGTCAGCCGTCGCTTCTATCCTATGGATGCGACGGGACCGGACATTACCCTGTTACGGACAATCTTTCTCGAAATGGCTTTTATCTCCCGTCGGGAAGCAACCTTTCCGAAGAAACAATTCGTTTTATATGTCAAACCATACGGAACTTCACATCATGAGAGGGAGCAATACCCATACGACATTCGACAAATATGCGCAATACTATGACCTTCTATACCAGGATAAAGATTACCCTAAAGAAGTCGATTACGTGTGCTTGCTATTGGAACGGTATTCCGGAATACCCGTAAAGACGATCCTGGATATCGGCTGTGGAACCGGGACTCATGCCGGGTTATTGGCTGAAAAGGGATACACCGTCACAGGCATCGACAATGCGCCTGAGATGGTGAAAAATGCCAACGCCAATGCCGGAGAAGGAACGCGGTTTCATCTGGGAGATGCACGACATTTCAACCTCGAAACGACGTTTGACGCAGTCTTATCCCTTTTCCACGTGGTCAATTATCAAACCTCAAATAGCGCATTGCATCACATGTTCGTAAACGCTGCGCGCCATTGCCGCGTCGGGGGGGTGTTCATCTTTGATACCTGGTACGGCCCTGCGGTTTTAGCCCAACGCCCTTCCGAACGTACAAAATATCTCGAAAATGACACAATTCAAGTGACCCGTCATGCAACCCCGCTGCTTGACCCGAATGAAAATATCGTTGATGTCGCTTATTCCATTAAAATTACTGAAAAAACTAACAAAAACACGGAGATCGTCGAGGAAAGGCATAAAGTTCGGTACCTCTTCAAACCCGAAATCGAGTTTCTGTTTCACGCCAACGGATTTGAATTCGTTCATTGCGAAGAGTGGCTCACCGGAGAAAAACCGGGGTTCAGTACCTGGGGCGTCTGTTTCATCGGCAGGCGGAATGCTGGGGCAAAAGGCAATTTATGCGAGTAAGAATCGTGTGTTACGAAGATATCGACAGATGGATAGTCGGCAAGTTCGCCATCAAGATGAATGAATGCCTTGTAAACATGGATATCGATTCGGATATTGAGAAAGAACCCGACCCCTCGGCAGACATTAATCATCATATCATTTATGCGAAATACAAAGGCAGGGGCTCCAACAATGACACGCTCATGATCACCCATATCGATAATTCCTCCAAACTCCAAAAATTGAAAAAACAGCTTGAAATTGCGATACTCGGCATTTGTTTCTCAAGGGAGAGTCTTGATCAATTGGCAGGCATGGGAATACCTCGTTCCAAATTGGCCTACATCAATCCTGCACATGACGGCGTGATGGTGCCCAAGCCCAAGGTGATCGGCATCACGTGCCGCGTGCAGAAAGATGGAAGGAAAAGAGAAAATTTTTTGTCCAAACTCGCGTCTCATATCGACCCCCGGTTTTTTTGTTTTAAAATTATGGGCGATGGCTGGGATCATCAGGTTGATGCGTTAAGAAAAAAGAATTTTAAGGTAGAATATATCCATTCCTTTGATTACGCTAAATATGTAGAGTTGCTGCCGTCGCTTGACTACTATTTGTATATGGGGCAGGACGAGGGACAAATGGGCTTTGTGGATGCCCTTGCTGCCGGTGTGGAGACGATCGTAACGGCACAGGGGTTTCATTTGGATGTCGAGGACGGAATCACATACCCGTTTAATACATATGATGAATTGCTGCGCATATTCAAATCTCTTCAAGAAAAAAGAGTGAAATTAATAAAATCCGTGGAGGACTGGACATGGAGTAATTATACGGTTAAGCATCTGGAAATATGGGAATACCTTCTTTCGAAAAACAAGGATACCCATATTCCGCCGGACAAGAAATATCGCGACGGGGTTTACTCCCTGTATCCGTTTGATAATGCGCCGATAAAACAACCGTCCGATGAGAGTTTAAAGGCTTCACTGTATTTGAACACCTATCGGCATCGTATGGCATCGACAGTCAGCAGGATCAGATCCTTATTCAAAAGGGTCATCACGAAAACGTATCGATCCGTGTTATAGAAGATGGCGTCGCCCACTCCCCGTTCCCGGTTTTGCCTCTTCCCCATTTGTCCGCCGCCAAAGGTATGATCAAATCCTTGTCGAACCGCAAACCGATTGCAAAGGCCAGGAAAATATCGTATAAGCCCATAGCGTCGGAGAAACGATCGGAAAAATGAGATACCAGAAATGCCCTGAAGGCGGTCAGGCTGAACATGCACAAGAATATCAGTTTGAAGTCCTTTTGGAAGTGATCGAAAAAGGTGTTCCAGTTCAATGAAAAACGCTTTGCGTGACCTGTCATATTCGAAATCCGGCCGGTTGATTGCTCAACAGGTGCTCATTTTATGTAAGCTTTATCCGATTGTGAGATGACGGGGCATGATAGGAAATCACCCGGCAACTGTCAAACGGTAATCTCTGGGCGGGAAAATCAGACGTTAACCATGGCCTCTGAAAATAAGTCATCCATTAACACTGCAAAAAAAACATGCAGTGCGTGTGTGCGTGTTTCAGACCGGTTAATTGTACTATCGGGGAAGCTGCTGGGAACAATCGCTTATGGACTGGATCTGCGACACTGCCGCATCACCAAAAGAAACCTCGGGTTCGCTTTTCCCCAATGGCCGAAATCCGCGATAAAAGATATCTCATGCAAAGTTTTTCAGAACCTGGGGGTCACGTTCCTTGAAATCGTGCAGATGTTCTTTTTATCGCGCCGGGATATTCTGGATAAGGTTAAAGTGCGAAACAGCGGGTATATTGAATCTGTTCTCGATCACCCCGGCGGGGTGATCCTCATTTCGGCACACATGGGAAACTGGGAAATGGCCCATGTGTTTGCCTCAGCCTTTTTCAACCGGCCGGTTACACTGGTGGCCAGGGCATTGGATTTAAAAATATTGGATCGCTGGATCAATGCCATACGGTCAAAATTCGGCAACCGGGTGTGGTATAAAAAGGGGGCCATGAGCCACATGGCCCGGACCCTTCGAAAAGGCGGCATCGTCGGATTGCTGATCGACCAGGAAGCCCGCGATGCCGAGGCGTGTCGCGCAATTTTTTTCAACCACGCGGTCAATGCCACACCGGCTGCAGCATTGCTTGCCAGAAGATACGACTGTCCGGTTTTGCCGGTTTTTTGCATTCGCGAAAATCCGGGAAATCAATTGGTACTTGTCGTTAAGCCTCCCCTTGAACTGGTCAAGACCCGCGACAGACAGTCGGACATTGAAATAAATACTCAAAGGATGATCCATGCCGTTGAAGAAATTGTTCGCAAGTATCCCGAGCAATGGTTTTGGGTCCATAAACGGTGGAAGCGTCATCACCCGGAATTATACCCTGAAGACATGGCCCGTCATGAGCGACGAAAGCGGGAAAAGCGAGAAAAAATGAAAGCGGGAAAAGGGTCATAAAAGGGAGGCAGGAAGTTCAACGAGGTTCAAAATAACGGCATGAATCGATTTTTTGAAGGTATTTCGTGGCATTATGTCTCTCGTGAGGGCAGGATCGTGCTTGACCGCTTCGGGGAAAGGCCGGCAGGAATCGAAACTGTCAAGGAAACCCGCCAGCGACGTGTTTTTCGGCTCGTTGACCACGGGGTCTATGTCAAGGAAATACGCTATGGCGGACTTAAGTCGGTGGTGAAAACGGCTTTCGGCGGCAATGCGGTGAAAGAAGGCCGAATTGCTTTGAAAATCAGGCAAAAAGGGATTCCGGTTCCTGAAGTTTTGGCTTTTGGGGTCAAAACCGTAAACAGGCTTCTGGTATCTGATGTGCTTATCACAAGAGAAATTTTTGGCGGTAAATCCGTCCAGGATTTTTTAAAAGATGACTTCAAAACTATGGACTTTACGTCCAAAGGTGATGGGTTTAGGGAATTTGCAGGTTTTATAAAAAAAATTCATGACGCCGGAATTTTTCACCGGGATTTTCATTTTAAAAACCTGATCATCCAAAAACATGAAAAAAAGATAAGGTTTTATGTTCTGGATGTGGATAAGGTCAGCCTTTTTTCGAGACCGCTGCCATGGAAAAAACGTTTACAACAGCTCGCTATCCTTTTTGCCAATTCGTGGGGCATGTGCAGCCGGAACCACTGTTTAAGATTTATGCGGGAATACGGCATTGACATAAAACAGAAAGGAATAAAGCACCTGCTTGGACGTATCCGAAAATATGCGGCCGACCATGTGTATCGGATTTTAAGCCAACGGTCCAGGCAAAGCATTCACGCCAACACGCGATTTGCCTGCAAAACCCTCAATGGTTTCAGGGTTTACCATCCCCGGAGATTAAACGATGATCCTCGGAAAGAAAAAATCTTCAGCCATGTTATGAACATGAACAAATCAGGCTATTTTTTTTTACGCCGAAGGCTCGAGGGGGGGGGGGGGATGAAACTTGATGGCAATGGCCCCCT
>CAYTSY010000045.1:21836-22095 GCA_964440555.1 uncultured Desulfobacteraceae bacterium | reverse complement strand
CAAGGACCGGCGCCACAAATAGCAAAAGATAACGCTAAATTATACTGTCTCTCTTCAACTAGAACCGTCGAGCCGGGTTTTGTATTGAAATACAAGCATGTTCTTGCCGGCAACAGCAACGATAGGGGGATGCCTATCACATTTGGCACTTTTGTTTTCAATAGCTGGTACATGTCGGCTGAAACCCATCGGACAGGAAAAATAACCTTGCCGCTTCCGGGTGAAAAGCCTTCCGGAGGTCACGCCTGGTGTGTTGTGG
>CAYTSY010000045.1:13067-21826 GCA_964440555.1 uncultured Desulfobacteraceae bacterium | reverse complement strand
GATATGTAGATGATGAAGATGTCCCGGGAGGGGGATTCTTCATCGTGCGCAACAGTTGGGGTGAGGAATGGGCTTGTGAAAGCCCGGAAGTCCGCGGTCATGCTTTAATGCCCTATGCCTATGTTGAGCGCTATGTTCACGAAGCATTTACCGGACCTCTTGACGCCAATGCTGCTTTTGCTCAACCTGTACAGAATTTTCGGACAGCGTTGGCCAATCCAGGCAGAGAGGAGCAGAACGGGGGGCGGCTTCTCCAAGCCGGAACATGGGTTCTACGGGATCGCTTTGACGGAAATGCTTTTCGCGAAGACACGCAGATTAATGAGCAAAGGTTTATAGACCGAGATTTCACATGGACTGATAATTCTTGGAGAAGAGTATGGTTTCTGAATGAGGCCCAGTTCTCTGGAAAAACGACTGCCAAATTGAACTCAAACCGTGCAGCCCGGGAACGATTTGCCTCGGCCATACATGACAATATGACCTCTATGACGGCCTCAGACGAAGGACCCGCCCCCTATCCGCAGCTACGTGCACCCTGGTGGCACTCAGTTGTTCCATTTGATTGGAGCCCGAAGGTAAAGAAAGTTGACGTGGTAGCCAACCTGACGGATTCCGTCGCAAGGGTTATCCAGGAACGCGCAGGATCTCCTCCTGGCTTGGATTGGACAAAACAATGGCAGGATCTTCTCGTCGGTGTCAACGACATTAAGGTCTATGCCATTCGAAGGAACCGCAAGCTCATACATGTCCTGTCAGCCTTCGTGTCGCCCATGAAGGTCCAGAAGGGGGCTGACCCATCAATCGTTCCCTTGGACCAGGCATTGATTGACGCCGTAAAGAAGATCTATTCTACATGGAGTAAGACTCAGGGTAAATCGCAACCCGGCTTTACTTACATGACCATAGCAGGTATGGAGTGCTCATTGCCCGATTCCTCTGCTGTTTCAGCCGGAGACCACCTTTTGTTGCTCTCTTGGCTGGATTGCAATGGGCGATGGAAAACCCAAATGCCCGAGCGTTTCGGAGACCGGCCTTGCATTCGGGACTTTTTGGACCGTCTCAAACCGGAAACGGCCAAGGAGCGTGTCAAACACTGTGTGGACAAACTTATCAGAGTTGGTGGCAACGTCACAATCGAACGGGTTAAAGCTGAAACGAACTACCACAAATCGGTGATTCTTCGCGCTTTTCTGAAAATGCAAGAACAGGCTGACGACCCCTACCGCTTATACAAAACGCAGAATGGAAATATCGCGATCCGCAGACCCGAACCCGGCGATAGGAAAAAAATCAAGGCTGATGGGATTTTATTCCGACGGCATGGGTTTAGGATAGCCGGCATCGTCGTGGGTTACTGTGCATGGGCCATTCTTAACACGCTGGGCTTGGGAGGTTATTTGGGAGTGATCACAGCTATTCTCGTGCTGTATGCATCGAGTTGCATACAAGGCGTTCTGAACCGTTGCGCTGAAAAAGACAAGGAGTGAGTCATGGCAGGTATTTGGGAAATAATGTGTGCGTTTTTAACCAGACTTGTTGGCAGAGATGACTCCATAAAGAGTCGCCTCATAAATTTGGAAACAATAGAAAAGGACTTCACCGCAGCAAAAAGAAACAATGAGGACCGTCTGCAGTCCCTCCAGATGAAAATGAAGACTTTTGAGGACGACGCCCGTGAGAAAAATAAGAAACTCAAAGAAATCTCTGAAGGCAGTGCTGTCAGAATAGCCATTGTCGGCGAAATCGAGCTAATCTACCAGAACCAGGATTTGCTTAAGGACCAGTTAAATATCATCATAGACAACTTAAGGAGGATCCATATAGCCCTGGGGAAGATCGCCGAGATCAAGGCTGGGTTGTTGTCTGGGGGCTCAGTAGAGCAGTTCGACGGCATTGCATTGGATGTTAATGGCTCACACGATCGCCTACAAGACTTGAACCTGGCCGCAAAAGACCTTGAGAAAGAGAAATATAAGAAGCAGGTTGAGAGCAAGATTGACGAGAACAAGCTGAATGCAGAAGTCCAGGAAACAGAAAAGCCGCCCGTGGAGCTTTCCCCAGAGGTGCAAAAGTGGCTTGAGCAACTTGAGATAGCCTAAGGGCCTGAATGTCATGCACGGATGAAACCATGAGAAAACCAGACTTTTTTGCCACGAACAAAGCAGGTCTTTTTAACGGGGTTATAGAGATTCATAAAGACGTGCCCATTATCAATTAATTGACGTTTTGATCGTCAAGACGAGAATTTATGAAAAAGCACGCATTGATCATCGGGGTTGAGGAATACAGGGACAGCAAAATATCCAAGGCAGACCATGCCCGCGCAGATGCTGAGGGACTGGCCAGAAGGCTCCGGGAGCGTTTCGCCTTTGATCATGTTTGCCTTTTAACATCAATGAACGGGGATAACGAGCCCCTTTTGGTCCATATCGTCAATTCTCTGGATGACGCTGCCGGCGAACTGAGACAGGGTGACCTGTTTTTATTTTTCTTTTCCGGACATGGCATCGAAAAGGAAGGCAGGGGCTTCCTGTTAGCTCGGGATGCCAAGCACGACCATCGCAGTATTGGCATGCTGTCATTGGAGGATCTTCGTGAAAGTTTTAGCCTGCTGCACGCGGGTAAGCGCATTTTATTAATGGATGCCTGTCGCAATGATCCACACAACGCTAGGGGTGATACGGATAACATTATGGGGGACGTGCTTAGCCGCGATATCGCGGCTGTTGCGGGGAAAAACCTTCCTGCAGATGCCAGTACTGTGTTGCTTTCAGCCTGCGAATCCGGGCAAAGGGCTTACTCGTGGGCTGCCAAGAAGCACGGGGTTTTTAGTTACTATCTTTTGGAGGGTTTGGATTCCATGGCCGATCAAAAAGGCCGGCTGGAGTTCAATGCCTTGGCTAAATATGTGAAGGATAATGTGCGAGAATGGTGTTCGCACATCCCTGGGCTGCCCTGTCCACAGGTGCCCTGGTTTGAGCATTATGGGGATCCATCTCCAATTTATATTCCCTCGACCGGTAAAGGGGATTCTGGTGGTGGGCCTTCAACTCCTGGGACCGGAAGAGAAAAGCCTGTGGTGATCGAAATCAAAAAGGGTTCAACTAATGATGCAAATGTAGCAAAAGCTAAGCTTGAAGTAGAGGCATGGAAGGCTTTAAAAGAGATCGAAACTCTTATAGAAAATTGGTCTCTTGATAGAAAGAGATCTGTTCTTGAAGAATTTATTCAGTTATGGGGGATTACGGATGCGGGCAAAAATGCAACTGAGATGTTGAACAAGATAAAGGAGACTTTAAAGCGTAAATCTTTTGAAAATTGCATCAATATAGCAAAATATTTAATAATGCGAAAAGATTGGGGACATGCAAAAAACAATCTAAATGAAGCGGACGATCTTTATCCAGATGATCCAGAGTTAAAAATTGTTCAAGAAGATTTAGAAAAAAAAATGGAGGCAGATAAGAATGAATCTCTCAAGAGGAAAAGCTTTTATGATTGGATTAATAAGGCAAGGGATTCTATAAACAAAAAAGAATTTAGGATTGCCCAAAGTTCATTGAGAGAAGCAAAGTTATTGTACACAAATGATAAAGCACTTGAAGAGGTAATAAAACAATTTGAATTCGAACGAGAGAGACATAAAAAAAATAAAGTCAAAAAAGTATATTTCTTTTTAGGACTATTGGTTATTATATTTCTTTTAATTCTATTAATGTCTGGACTTACAAAAACAGAAAAGGATCAGATAACCGTTGAACCAATGCGCAAATCTGTAATAGAATCCCTAGTTGGTACAGTAGTAGCGAGTACCGGGAACAATTGTAAGGCAGGCTCCGGTGGTTTCGTTCAGGGTTGCTTTTATTGGATCAAAAATTCGGATGGATATTACGCGATATCTGGACCCTGCAAATATAATGAGGGGGATTGCATTCCAGAAAATTGCCCCAAACCAGGACAAAAGATATCAATTAAAGTCGAAACCTATGGATCACCTATGGAAGATTATCAATACCCATTAAGCGCAAACATTCGTATATCGGGTGAGTGTTATCCAGCAATAGATTATAATATGGTAGGCACAGTCTTAAAGGAAGTGCCATAATTTTAAACCCCCACCAATTTGGCGTGGGTTATTGGTCCGGAGGAGAATACGGATTGCGATAAGACCAAACTGTGGATGGGAAGCCTGAATGTGACGTCAATATTTTCCGGGAAGTAGAAATGTTTTTAGTATAGAGGATTTTCTCTCTTCCAGTGCTTATTTATACATAGAAAACCACCTGATTAGATCGGGCAGACCTGGTGCTGGGTAAGGTCAGAAACTCTAAAGAAACGAAAGGAAAAAAACATGCCATTGAAAAATATTTTCAAATCGCAAGCAGAAAGAGAACGTGAAAAGCTAAAGAAACGCCGTAAAGCCTCTCGTGATGCTGAAAGAGCCGTGGATACTGTCAAGGAGCGTATCGTAAAGATGAAAAACGAACGTGACAAATCCTGTAATGAGGCCCGGCACTATCTCAAGGACGGCCAGAAAGCGGCTGCGCAGCGGCAGTTGCAGACCTGCAGGGCCAGCGAGATGCTGATGTCCAAGCTGGAGATGAAACGCTGGGTTTTTGAGCAGCTTCTTGGGAAACTGGAACTTGCCAAGAGCGACCAAGACTTTACCAGGGCGCTCAGCGCCATCAACACAGTGGTTGAAATTGATCCCGAAGCCGTGGCTGACGTACTCGACGAAGTTCAAGACAAACTTGGAGAACAGGTGGACACGGACAAAATATGGGAAAAGGGGTATGGAAAGGAAATGGAAGGCGTTGAGAATCAGATGACGGACCTTATTCCCACAATTGAGGATATGGAAAAGCAACTCCAGGATGAAGTGGCTGCTGACCTGGGAGGCTCCCGGCCCATCAAGGAAAAGGAAGCCGGCGAAGGTGGCCCCAGCATCAAGCAACAGATCGGTGAAGGTCGCAGACGTCTAAAAGACCTTCTGGAGGGGGACAAATGAGCTTTATTGCCGACAAAAAAAGAGAGCATGAAACCGCTGCCGTAAAAGCGCTGGAGGAGAAGGATTATTCAAAAGCATTCTTCCATACCGTCAAGGCAGCAGAGTTCGGCCTTGCCTTGGCTGAGCAAAGCGAAGGCACGATCGCTCAACGCTATGTGGAAGACGCCTTTGAGCTCATTGAAATTGCTTCGGAGCTAAAGACTAAGGCACAAAAGCAGGCCCCGGAAGCAGCCCTCAAAGCGCTTATGGAAGCCGGTGGTGGTGCGGATACAGGGAATACTCAGTGGATACTTAAGGAAAAACCCACAGAGAAACTGGATGATGTTGCCGGACTCGCTGATGTCAAACAGGAGCTCCGTGATAAGGTTATCGCACCTTTTCTCCATCCTAAAGATTGGAAGAAGTTCAAGCTCAGAAAAGGCGGCGGTATACTGATGTATGGTCCGCCGGGCAACGGCAAGACGTATATTGCCAAGGCTATCGCCGGTGAACTGGATGCAGCCTTTATCAATGTCAACCCATACCAAATCAAAGACAAATATGTGGGCGAAACGGAAAAGAACTTGCAGCGGCTTTTTGATGAAGCCCGCAGTCATGAACGCTGCGTTCTCTTTTTGGATGAGGTGGACCATTTGTTGTCCCGGCAGGGTAGCCAAAAGACGGGAACCGTTAAAATGTTTCTTTCATTGACCGACGGTTTGGTTAAAAATACCACATGCCTTCTGGTTCTTGCAGCTACCAACAAGCCTTGGATGCTAGATGAGGCAGTTATCCGCCCCGGCCGTATCGGCACGCGCATTTACGTTGGCCCTCCGGACAAAGCGGCCCGGGAAGCCTTAGTTGCATTAAATATGGAAAACGTGCCCCTTGCCGAAGACGTTGCCTTTACCGAAATTGCAGAACAGACGGAAGACTTCAGCGGGGCCGACATTACGGAACTCTGTGAAAGAGCCAAGCTTTTGGCTTTCAATAGACAAATTGCCGCGAAAACCAATGAGCTTGTCGCCAATAATGATTTCCGGGAGGCGCTTGAAAAAGTCCGTCCCTCTGTTACACTGGAAATGATTGATAAATATCTTCAATGGCGCGGCGGTAGAGCCATGCCACCTGAAGCAGGTGATGACGACTAAAACACATTGATCTAACAGGAGGGTATATGTTTAATTGGCCTCTTACCCTTTTATCCAGGTTTGGAGTAATTGCTCTGGCTGGCTATATAGCATGGCTGGGCTGGCAAAACCTTGGCCCGCGAAAGCCCGAAATTGGACCTGCCCGCCAGCAACTGGCAGACAAGGTCATTCCCGAGATCGCCGAAGATATACGCAATTCCAGACAGAACATTGGCCGTGCAGCGCTTCTGCATTTTACCAACGACCCGTCGGATTATTTTACCAACGCGCTTCGAAACACAATCGAACAACGTGGCATACTTGACCTTCATGACCGAACTTTCACCGAAAAACTCCGCAATGTCCTTAATATGCGACATCCCTCATACCCATCTGCAAAAGAAGCATTGATCAGGGGTAATAAGTTAGGCGCAGAGGCCGTATTGCATGGAACGATTCATGTTTTTGAGTCTTTTCCTGAGGGGTCGAAAATAGATGTAGAAACACATCTCGCCGAGGTTTCCACTGGAAAGCCCATTTTCAGCAAGCGATACAGTGTCCAAGCTCCGTTTTCACCTCCTGTTTCTGCTGTACTGAAAGGCACCTTGGGATCTTTCCCCTGGATAAAAAGACTAATGGGATTTGCGGTTATCATGCTGCTTTTGCCGGTTTTTACCATCAGTTTTATTCGGGCCATGGTCCGTAAGAACTCAAACAAGACAAACGCTTTTGTCTTAAGTGTCTATACTCTTGCAGATGCTTTTCTCGCCTGGATTCTTATTGGTGCAGGTCTTACATCCTGGTTCCCCGTGCTTGTCTTCATCGCCGCCGTATCGGCCGCATTGTTATACAATATTCGGATCATGACCTTAGCCCTGAAACTGGAGGAAGAATAGCCTTGCCCCTTTATTCATCTTACAAGGCCCTGATCATAGGGATTGGCGAATATAAAGATCCGCAACATAAACTCCCCTATGCCCGTTCTGACGCTGAGGCAATAGCCAGAGTGCTTGGCGAAGAATTCGGCTTTAACCAGATTTGGACGCTGTATGATCAGGAGGCTACACTGCAGAACATTACTCGCTACTTCCAAAAGGATCTCCTGGAATCCGGAAGAGATGATGGTCTCCTGATTTTTTTCGCCGGACATGGCCTTACCAAAACTTCAGCCATTGGTGACGAAATGGGGTATTTGATGCCACACGACGGCGATGCCGAGAACAACTCAAAAAACATTTCACTTATAGTGATCCGTGAAGAATATTTGCGCAATATTCCGGCCAAGCATGTTTTTATGGTGATTGATGCCTGTTATGGCGGGTTGGTGCTGAGAGATGTGGCGGCTGTAAGGCGGGAGGCTGGATTAACCGAGCGTGTTTTGGCTGAATGGACCCGGCAAGATCGTCCGATGCGGCAGGTTTTATCAGCAGGCGGCAAAGATCAGAAGGTGCTCGATGGCGGTTTATATGGCCACAGCATTTTTACCGGACGATTCATTGAAGCGCTTCATGAGACCGATCCATACCACCTTTATATTATGGCTGATGATGTATGCGGCAAAGTACGTCGACTTGTAGCAGCGGATGCTTCTACCAGAGGACATTCCCAAACGCCCCAGTTTGGGTATTTGTTGGGTTCGGAAGGGACATTTGTCTTTAAGCGGTCTGTTCAAACGCCTCCGCCTCCGCCGGGTAAAGAAGAATGGGAAGATAAGAAAAAACCTCCAGTAATTAAGAAGATTGAATCTCGAGAAAAAGATTACATTTCGATTACATCTGACGGCCGTTTCAAGAAAACCCTCGAAGGAGTTGTTATCGACACAAAGAAGAAATTGCAATGGTTTGTCGGTCCGGACAAAGATACTGACTGGGAAAAGGCTAAACGGTGGGTGGAAAATCTATCGGTTGCCGGAGGAAACTGGCGGATGCCTACACGTGATGAGTTAAGTGAATTGTATAAAAAAGGTCGTGGAGAACGAAATATGGATCCGATTTTTAATACACAAGGTTGGTACATATGGTCAGGAGAAGTAAAAGATTCTGCGGCGGTTTGGTTTTTTAATTTTATTGATGGAAATGAAAATTGGTCCAAGCCAGGGTTTTTTATGTCCAAACGAGCTTTTGGGGTTCGATCTTTATAAAGTATAGCCATTTGATTAATACGAGGGTGATATGCCGAGTAAAATTTTAAAATGCCCGGAGTGTGGAAATAAAGAAATCACAATAATAGATGATCACAATTATCAATGCACGAATTGCGGAGCGCTATTCAGATATGACTCAAAAGAAAAGAGATTAGTAGTTATTCATTACGGAAAGGTGAGGGTAGAACACGGAGGAGCTGTAGAGCATAAACTTGATTTTAATTTATATAAATGTGCAATTTGTAATGGAACATTCAGTGTACTTAAAAGGTCTAAATATGAATGCAATCATTGCAATGCGTTCATTTGTGAAGACTGTTACAATAGTAGTAAACTATGTAATAAATGTCAGGCGAAGTTAAAGAAAGAGCAGGAAGAGCGGGAACGTACTCAAAGACAGAATCGCTTTCTGCTGGCGTCCTTCTTTTGGCTTATTATTGGTGTATTATTCTTAGGGTTCGTTCTTTGGGACCCTTACGGAGGTTTTAGGCAACTA
>CAYTSY010000045.1:0-13057 GCA_964440555.1 uncultured Desulfobacteraceae bacterium | reverse complement strand
AATTAGTCAATGCTTTATAGGAGCTATAATGAATTCTAATTGATGTGGCTGATAGTTACAAAAAAACAATTTGATTGATGCGAGAATGATATGCCTAATGATATTTTAAAATGCCCGGGGTGTGGAAATAAAGAAATCATAATAATGGATGATCACAATTATCAATGCACGAATTGCGGGGCGCTATTCAGATATAATTCAAAAGAAAAGAGAGTAAAAGTTATACACCAAGGAGATGTAGGGGTTGTTCATGGTGGAGTTGTTGAACATAGACCGTCAACATACAAATGTGTCATCTGTAAGGGCACCTTTAGTGTATTAAATAGATCCAGCTATGAGTGTAGATATTGTGATGGTATCATTTGTGAAAACTGTTATGCTCATCAACAAATATGTTCGGGATGTTATAAAAGATTAAATTTTGAAACTCGGATCGAAGAGATGAAGAATTCGATAAAGAAGAAAGAATGGGCTACTGCAATGAATGCATTGAATGAGGCAAAAAAACTTTTCCCAGAGGATACAAAGCTATTGGAGATAGAAAAACATTACAAAACAGAACTTTACAGCTATCAGGAAAAAATCAATAAAAGAGCAGAATTATTTCTAAAGCTATTTCTTCCACTTGTGTGTTTCGGTGTCCTCTTAATCCTTTTTTTATGAAAAATTAGTGGCATAATGAGTTTTCATAAAATATGTCTATGCGCCACCGAATGAAGCGGTTATGGCTTGAGTGATTGATGATGGGGCCGGGGATTTGAATTTGAGCAGCTTTTGGGTAGATGGTCCATGATAAAGCATCCTGGGTACCAATTTATCTGGGAAAACTTTTAGAGGCACAAGCGATGGACGCACGTGACGTTCTGCTGATAGCGAAAAGAGCCGAGGAACTTGGCGGTAAAGCCCCCCGATTGGGCCGGCGCTGGGTAGTGGTGGTGGGGATTGACCGATACCCCGCGGTCCTTCACGGCAGGCTGCGCATAGGGCCCCTGTTCACCGCTGTTGCAGACGCTACCGAGGTTGAAAAGCTTCTCTTAAGTGAATACGGATTTGAACAGTTGTTGCCCCCGCTGGTGAACGAAGAAGCGACACCGGAGGGTTTTAAACAATTGTTTAGAAAGATGCGTGATTCCAATAAAATATCTGAAAATGACCAAGTAGTGATGTACTATGCCGGTCATGGAATAGAGGACGCGAAAGGGAGGGAGGGTTTCTGGATTCCATTTCTGAAGGATGAAAAGGACTACTGGGACTATAACGAATGGATATCCCATGCACAGGTCAAGCGTAACCTTCAAGATTGCCCTGCGCGTCAGGTGCTGCTGGTCTCGGATTCGTGCTATGCACAGGGCCTTACAGAGATGCGGTCTGCTGAGTACGAAGCAGTGGAATCTGATGTAGATGCAGAGCTTGTGTCGCTGTGCTCGCAGGTCAATGTGAGGGCGGTATTGACGTCAGGGAGCAGGGAACCAGTGCTGGACGGGGGCGGCGGTGGACACAGCGTATTCTGCAACCACTTCCTTGACCTGCTGAAAAAGTACCCCGAAGGGTGTCTGCCAATGGGGGATCTGGCATATGGGAAGCTGCGTTTTGCAGTGGAAGAGTCTTCGAAAAGATTGGGAATGCGGCAAACTCCCCGGTTGGGTTATCTGACCGACGATACGCTGCCGTTTTTGCTGTTCCGGAGGGTTAGGGATCCGGAAGAACAAAGCAGATTTAAAGAATTTATCGAGTTAGTTGAATCTGCCATTAAATCCAAAGAATGGAGCAAGGCTGAACAGGCTTTAGATAAGGCGCGCCAAATTTATCCAGATGATGCTGATTTAAAGTTCTTTCAGGGAAAATATAGGAGGGCTAAAAACCTAAGAAATTTTAAAGACTATATCAAGATTGCCATTGAATCGATTCGAACCCAACAATGGGAAGATGCTGAGGAGGCCCTGGATGAAGCAGCAAAGCTTTATCCCTATGGGGCAAAACTGAAAACTATCGAGCGGCTAAAAAGAATAATCAAAGCCAATGAAAAGGAAAGTCGACGCCAGCGTGAGAAAAAGATCGAAGATCTTATAAATGAAGGAAAGTCTTTTATGGAGGCCTGGCAATGGCGCAAAGCCGCTGCTGTTTTTAACCAGGTTCTCACCATTGATTCGAATCATCAGGCAGCAGGATCTTGGGTCAGGACGGCCCGGAAGAATATTCAAAACCAGCAGGGCCTGCTGAACGCAACCGATCAGGTTGAGACAATAGACGATTTAAAGAAGGTGCTTTCCACGCTGAAAGAAATGGCGTCATTTGGAGACAGTAACCAGCAGGAAGTTCTGGGAAAAATAAAAAAGCTGGAACAAAAATTATGGCTGCGGCAAGAAGAGGAAAGAAAGGCTTATGTGGAGCTTCTGCGTCGGCAGGAGCTGGAACGGAGACAGGCGGAGGGGGAGAAAAAAGACCGGGAAGAAGAAGCTCGACGCCGGAGAGCATCTGAATTTGATAGCCATTTGACGGAAGCGGAAAAAAGCCTGAAACTGGCGGATTTTAAAAGCTGTGAAACGAAATTATCCCTGGCCGTCGGATTGTTTCCCGGTCATGAACGGCTGGCGGCCTTTAAGAAAAGACTCGATCAGTTCCAAAATGCTTATAGCCGCCTTTTAAAAGATGCGGAAAAGTCCATCGAGGCGCGCCGGCATGCCGATGCTGGTGTTGCCATTGAACAGGCGGAAAAGCTTTGCCCCGAAGCGCCGGATATCAGTCGTCTCAAGGAAAAGCTGGCGCGCGCGAAGCAGCAGGCTTTATTTGATAAAAAGATAAGGATATTTGCCATAGCGTTACTGGTGCTAGTCCTGGTAGTGATCGGCTTTCTGATGTTTCCGGGGTGGGAAAAACCGCCTCTTCCTGGTCCCACGGCGAAGAATCTGCGCTCTACGGTTTCTCCCGAAGTTTCTATGCTTCAGGAGAGAATTCAACCGCTGATGGAAAAGGCCAACCGGCAGTTCTCAGCAAACAAGCTTTTGTCTCCTGCCAATGACAATGCGTATCTTACCTATAAAAGCGTTTTGGTTTTGGACGCAAACAATGCCGAGGCGCTAAAAGGTATGGAGAAGATAGCGGCACGATACATGGAACTTGCTGAGCGCGCGATGACAGATAGGGAATTTAATCGGGCTGTAAGCTATTTGAATCAGGCCGAAACAGTCCTGCCTGGCAGCAATTCTATTGCCGGTATGCGCCGCCAGTTAGAAAATGTCAAGACAGCCTATGAAAAGGAAAAAGCTGTTGAGGAAATAAAGCGCTCTAAGTTTAAAGCTTTAATCGATGATGCCCGCAGGGCCATCGAATCACAACAATGGGAAGCAGCTCAAAAAAAGATAGATGATGCCAAGAAATTATTTCCTGATCATGCGGAATTAAATTCGGTCAACTCAGAATACAAAAACGCTTATCCATACATTAAGGTATCCGGGAAGAATGGCCGCTTTAAAGTTTCCCGTGAAGGAGTTATTTTAGATACGAAAACGGACTTGGAGTGGTTTGTTGTCCCAGAATATCCTATGAAATGGGATGCAGCCAATGAATTGGTTAGTAAATTGATAGTTGCAGGAGGTGGTTGGCGGATGCCAAAAGTGTTTGAACTTGAGGCATTATATATAAGTGAGTTAGAGGGAGGGTACTATGGAGGAAACTTTGATGCTGTTTTCAAGTTAAACGACACTATAACTTTTGGCGGCGTCTGGTCTGGAGAAAAATGGGATACGGGTCATCCGCCGAGAGCATTTTGTGTCAGCATAAATGGTGGTGGTTACAGAGGTGAAGATCGCGATCATATACAAAAGGTGTTAGCAGTTAGATCCCGAAGATAATAAGGAGCGACGGTTCAAATTTTGGAATACGACCCGAAAGACCGGTATGGTAATGCTGATGAGGCGCTTAACGAATTAAGGCATCTCAGTAACAACAAAATTGATGCGGTTTCGCATGCACAAAAACAAAGATCTTCAAAAATAACTTATGGGTATAGGGGCCGCTTATACGTCAGGATTACACCAATAGATGCGGCAATAACGATTTTAAACAGTAATCTGTCCTTTTATCAGGGAATTGAGCTTAAATCCGACTATTACGAGATCCAGGCATCGAAAGACGGTTTTCAGAACGAGTCGGTATGGACTCTCCTGTTATCTGGCGAAGAAAAATACCTGGAGATTCTATTAAAACCTGCTGAACAAGAAAAAACGCATCCAAACATCACCAATAGTATCGGGATGATGTTTGTGTACATCAGGCCGGGCACATTTATTATGGGCAGCCCGGTAGGTGAACATGGCAGGGATGACAGAGAGACACAGCACCAGGTTATTTTGAACAGAGGCTTTTTCATGCAGACTACGGTGGTGACCCATGGACAATGGAAAGCCGTTATGGGAAACAGAAATTTATCTTTTTTTAAAAGATTGGGGGACGACTATCCGGTAGAAGATGTTTACTGGGATGATGTTCAGCACTTTGTCTGTCGTCTTAATGAGAAAGAAGGCACAGACAAATACCGTCTTCCTACTGAAGCTGAATGGGAGTGTGCATGTCGGGCAGGCACAAGGACAAGATTCTACTGGGGAAACAGTGCTGACTGCTGTAGAGCAAATTTCGGCAATAGCAGTTGGTCAGATGAATGTTTCAGGGCCAATCCTGGAAAACCAATGAAAGTGGCAAGCTTTCCTCCAAACGCCTGGGGTTTATACGACATGCACGGCAATGTATGGGAATTCTGTCAGGACTTTTACGGCGATTACCCTAATGGATCAGTAAATGATCCAGTCGGACCTTCATCAGGTGTTTACCGCGTGCTTCGGGGAGGCGGCTGGGGCAGCGCTTCAGACCTCTGCCGTTCAGCAAGCCGTTTTAGGGACTTTCCGTATTACCGGGACAATGATGTGGGCTTCCGCGTTGTGATGAATTTTTGAATAAAGGAGCAACACTTTTATATTCTTTTAAAAAGCCAGAATATGATATCTTCTTGAAGAAGCCTTACAACGATATTTTACCTTACTCCCCTCTTTGCGATAATAGCCAGTCATTGACAATTTTACGGGTATTGGGAGAAACGGAAGCATTGCCGGCTTTCTTCAGTTCACTCAAAAACCATTTGTCTCCATACTTCGTAATCGCCAATGTGCATCGTTCGGGCCATAGAATACGGTAGATGTAAACATAGGGACCTCGTGCCACCCATTCCAGGTATGTAGCAACGCAGTTTTGTTGAATCCGGCCCTCCTCAATCAGTTCATCGGATGTGGTGATCGGCACAATGATGTCGGAACCTTTCAATGGCGGGTGCGGGAAACCAATTTTCTGAAAGCTCCATCGGGCAAGATTGAGTTCATCGATCAATGTTTCATGTAGCTCCATAAGATGGCGAAGCCGGAAAACAGGTCCCGGAAAACGTCTATCCGGGTTCAGCATCCGAAACATTGACGCGCAATCGCGAAGAATATATGCTGCCTTGATGTGTCGGTCCTCTTTTCGACAATACGCAACCTCGTCGAGAAAAGCCGGGGAGACCAGCTCAAACAGTTCAGGTACGGCGAGGACTCGAATGACCCCGGCGTTCAGCCGCTGAAGATGAGACATCGCTTTGAGCGCGGATGAATAGGCCATTCCCTGCCGTAAGTAAAAAAGTGTCGGGATGTCGATGGATTGATGGATCACTTTGGCCAGCACTTTTCTGGCGGCCTCGGTCCCCGGAAACCCGAGCCAGGCAAGAATTTGGCGCTGATTTCTGCAGGGTTTGAGTAAGGTTCGCGCTGACCGTAGAGGTCTATTAACGGCAGGCCGATGATATACCCAGTTGGAGGCAAGCGCATAGGCCAGAGCGGGGTTTGACTGGGTCAGGTCCATGGCGGGCTTTTCGCAGCGGGCCAAAAAGGAAAGCATATGCCACTGCCGGGTTGAAAACCGCCTTATCAGTTTGCGTATTTCAACGGGGATCGTGGCGAACCATCTTAACCAGGACAGCTCTGTGCGATCCGCCATTGACAACTTGGGAGGATCAAAAAACGGAAGCGTAAGCTGCCCTTCGTTATCCGCCTTAAATTCCAATCGGCGAATTCGATCCTGGATATCCTTACGCTTTATGTATATGTTCGGACGGAATTGAACCCAAAACGGACGACTGCGGGTCTTTATCCACGCCATAGGCTTCGGCCAGGCAATCATTACAGAGGCGCTTTCCGAAGTAAATATATACAGCTTTCCAGTTTTCGGATCAAATGCCGTTCCCGCATTTGATGCCTTGTATTTGTTTTCTTGGGTCATTTGATTTTAATCAGCGAATTTGCATTTCTTTGAAATTTCATCAATTATTGAATAGATTTCCGATTTTTCTAACATGGTCCTAAAATGTTTGTAGCCATCCTCCGATTCTCTTAAATGCATGTTTTCATTGCACCACAATTCGTTTTTTAAAAGATTCTGAACAGCATGTTGAGCCTCCCCAGATTTAAGAAAACCTGACTCTTTAGTAATTCTGTCAGCGATTTTAATCAGGCCGCTTGTTATGTATCCTGGCTGACGATTATATACGCGCATATTTTCTGCGAGGTGGCTGATGTAAACGGGGTCCATTTCCTTTTCAGTCACCCAATATGGCCGGCATCCGTCCTTTATTGCCTTTTGGTGTTGAAAATACCAAAACAACAGGTATGAAAATTCCATAGCGCTGACATCTGAAATGAATTTATACGACGGCCATACAGAGTCGGCTGATGCATGCTCTAACTGCTTTCTGGCCTCCCGTACATCCTTCAGGAGATTCATTTTCATATTACGACCCAAAAAGTGTTCATATAAATTGTTTCTATCAAGTGTGCTGTTCTCATAGGCTAAAGAAAGTTGTTCGCCAAAAGCAGAGGATGATGCTAAAAGCAAAAAGGTCATTGCATAAAAACGGATGATTTTTTTATATTTTATATTGCATTCCTCCAGACTAACGCTGCCGTTTTCGTACGGTTGTGTCGTGAAACCAGTTACGGCGAATCCTTTCCGGAATACATAAACTGATATGTCCCGTCGATATTTACACTGACATCGGGCAAGCGTCTGTTATGCTCGAAAAAATCATGGCCTTCCTTGAGATTAAGCCAGAAGGGCGACAGTTCGGGCGGTGCCGGCGCCTGATTTTCCGGGGTGATTCTTTTTCTCAGACTGTTTAAGGAATCTGAAAAAATGTCTACTGAAAAGATGCGGTTGACATACTCCATAAGTGCCGTCAACAGTTTTATCATTTTTAAACCGAATGTGTCCGGCGTTTGCACGGGTGTTTCGCGGGGCGTTTCCGGTGGTTTATCGATCAGCCGCATGGGGAAGATATGGACCGGGATATGGGGTTGTCCGTTGTCTTTCGCTTCAACACATAGAACATAAATTTCCTTGATCCAATCGTCGGACATCGGAATGCACCCAATAGTGGCACACCCGCCATGAATAAAGATATTCCCTCCGAGGTTGCCGGGTTGACCAAGGATGGCGTCTGAGGCATTCGGGTAATTGATGCCGAGCGATAAATGAAATTGGCTCTCGGGATTGAACCGGTCAATATGGTAAAAGCCTTCCGGGACCTGACAATCGCCCTCTTTTCGTTTTGGTCCGGGGAATCCGGAGATACCGCAAATAGGGTATTTTTTCATCAAATGATATGTCGCATCCGGCTCAAAAAGATTCCAGACTTCCAAGGTCTTTTCCTTCTTGAAAACCCGGATAAAAATCTGTTTTGGGGGATAAGCAAAGTTTTTTTCACAAAAGAGACGCTTGCATGCCGCTCCCTTTTTTTGATAGGCATCTCGAACCCGTGGGTATCTCATCTGTTCTTGTTTGAAGCTTGTTGACCTGGCAACCCCGCCTAAAAGCAATAAAACGAATATCAGCACGGTGCCAAAGGTTAAAAGGGGCTTTTTCATTTTTCCAGAAAAATTTCTTAACGAGTGCCTATCCGGAAATGGTGGATTTTGGTTCAGAGCAAGGCCTGAGCGTTTTTGAAGCCGCAGGAATAACGTGTTATTTTGAGGACTTCAAAAAAGCGAAAACGAAGCTCTGGCCAAAAGATGCCGTTTCCGGATGGGCACTAACGAAGTTCGTCATCCGCATATTTATTTATAAAACCCACTCTTGAAAAGGGCTAAAAGGTCCTGACAATCCGAAAACCAAAGCTGCCATCTCTCCGATCTGGTTTGAGAGGCCAACCAGGACACGCTGAACGGCAATGGCGTGCCGACAACCAAAATGCGCCGCCTCGAGTAACCTTGTAGGTTCCAGTTACAGACCCTATTGGATCTTTAACAGAACCCGATGGATAATCCTCACCTGTCCACCAGTCCTGGCAGAATTCGAATATATTACCATGCATATCAAAAAGCCCCCATGGATTGGGGGGGAAACTTTTTACAGGCATTGTCGTCTCTCTTTTTATTCCTTTCGGACAATTTCCGTATGGAATAACGCCACGAATGTTTGCCTGATCGCTTGACAAGCATTCCCCGAATGAAAATGGCGTTTGAGTTCCCGCCTTGCACGCATACTCCCACTCCGCCTCTGTGGGAAGCCTGTATTTGTCAGTTTCTTCCATACTATTCAACTTTTGTATGAATTCTTGGGTGTCGTACCATGAAACTCTTTCAACAGGATTGTCATCACCACAACCGCTGAGATCTACATATGGTGACCATACTATATGCATACGCACACGATTGAATCTTCGATTTAACTGCCGGACAAGTTCTTCGTCATGGTTCTTGGGTCCTCGATAGGCTTCATTTTTATAGTGAGGCTTGCTATTGTTGTGAAACGAGGGATTATTTCCCATCACAGCTTTCCATTGTCCCTGCGTCACTGTGGTCGTTTGCATGTAAAAGCCTTTAGTCAGGGTTACAGGATGGCAGGTTTCAGAATCAAATCTACCTAATTCGTTCTCCGGGCTGCCCATCATAAAGGTTCCCGGTTTGATGTACACGAATTCCATGCCGATATTATTTTTTATCCGAATCGCCGCCATGGCTTTTATGGCCTTTCTTTAGCGGCTCTTTCAGCGCGGCTGTGACGGCTCCACACCCCCAAAAGTCGGGCCGCGACTATTCACGATTGACGGCATCGTAAAAAGTCTGAATTTTACCACGAAGTACACGAAGAGCACGAAAGGGCATAAGAATATATAATATTTTCAGCTTCGTGTGTTTCGTGCTCTTCGTTGTTTTATAAAAATTTAGACATAATGGCGACTTTTTACGAGACCATCACGATTTACGTCTTCGACAGTCGGGCAGCGTTCTCGTAATAAACCGCGCTATGATCTATACGTTAAGGAACCCTTCAGATATTTGTGCACAATACTGGAAATAAGCGTTTGATATGGTATGCCTTCTTCAATGGCCTTTATCTGAATTTGATGATAATCCTTTTGAGAAAGACGGAGATTGATGCGTTTCTCTTTTTTTAAAGTATTTCGAGCAGATGCTATCGCTTTTTTTCTTTCCTGATCAATATTTTTAACAAGATGCCATTCGTCACGCTCGATTGATTCCATCAGATCCTTTTCTTCCTGATCGATTGGCATAAATGCCTTCTTGTTAATTTTCCCCATTATTCCCCCTTTAAGCCATATCGTTTTGTGTATCTGCGGCTTGGAAAGGCAGTTTTTAGAAATATTTCAGTATCATTTTCTACGTAAGGAACGATAACGGCATAATTCTCGATTTCCAGAATATACATCCTTTGATTGGGGTATCCTGGATTTTCTTCAATTCCGATTATCTGCCCTGCCTCAATCAGATAAGCTATTTCATCGAAGCAAATCCCTCGCTCTCGTTTTAAGATTTCATTTTTTTCGGAACTCCAATTCAAATATTTCATGACACATGATAGGCTTATGTCTGCCTTATGTCAACCCAAATAAACCGCGCCGCGACTATTCATGACTCACGATTTACGTCATCAAAAGTCGTGCCGCGTTGTCGTGATAGATCGCTTTTTCCAGGGGTTTATCGCCGCGACAGGCCTTGGACGCGGAGGCAATGTTGGTCCGCCGGTCTCCCCAGGGCCAGTCCGAACCGAACATGACCCGATCCGGTCCAAACGCCCTGATCAGTTCCCGGATATTGGCCGGGGATTGGAATGAGGTGTCCACGTAAGCGTTTTTCAAACTTCTGAAAAACGTAACGGTTTCGCGATACTGGAAGATCCCCGCATGGCCGACGATAAACGGCGTTTGCGGAAATGCCTTCACAAGTGCAAGCGCTTCGCGTGGCTCACCGTATTCGGGTTTTTGCCGTGAGTCTTTTTCCCGGCCGAGGTAGTAGGATTGGACCCCGGCGTGAAAGAGTACGGGCAATCCATGAACTGAAAAGGCTTCCACGGCCGCATATGTTTTTTGGCTGTTCAACGGCTCCTGCTGAAGGATGGAATGCAGCTTCAATCCCCTGGCGCCTTCGGAAACGTCGTTTTGAAAGGTCGTGTTAAGATCGTGGTTGCCTGAAAAGTCCACGCCGGTGAAAGGGATTACGCCGTCGTCCAAATCCCGGGCCGCTTTCAGGTCCTTAAAGGTCACACAGGGCGGGATGGGAAGGCAAACCGACTTGATGACCTCGTTTTCATCCATGGATTTGCGCATATTTTCCAACGTGGCCGTGGCATTCCGGGCCTGACAGGCCCTGGCGATCGTGTCGGTGAAAAACATATTCAGCAGCCATTCCAGCACGGCGTTGGTTCTGTAAAGCCCTTTTTCAGTCAGCGAGATCAGGTCGAAAGAAGCCTTTTTCATAACTCCTTTCCGGAAAATCAATTGACTGCCGCCCGGGTATAAGATGTCGCCGAGATGGGTGTGGACATCAATAATCATAACCGCCTCCACAAAGATAAAAGATATTTTCTATCAGGATAATATGCCGCAAAAGCAGTTTTGCGTCAATAGCGATGCACTAATCGTTTATTCTATTCTTGACAACTCACGGGCTCTTTGCCATAAACATTCGTATTATATGGAATTCAGATGAGCCATGCTTAAAACGAAAAAACTGAAATCAGTCATCACCGTGATGCTTGTGATGACTGACGCCGTCCCGTTCATCCCTGTTGATAGCATTAACCCGCCGGTCACATTGGAGTAGTTTGTCCGTTAAAGGACAGAAAAATGCGAAAAAGAAAATTCTGGAGAAGATATCCAAAAATAAAATGCCCTTGTTTATTTTCAGAAGGAGGTCTTATGCGCGGAAAAATATTTGTGCTTGCGTTGATGATTGTGGGAACAATGAGCCTGTCGGCATTCGGCAGCGAGCTGGATGAACTGAAAGCGACGGTCCTCCAGTTGCAGAAGCGCATCGAGCAGTTGGAGAACCAGCAAAAAGTTCAGGCGACCAAAGCGCCGGAAGCCGCAGAGGCGGCCAAGCCGGTCATGGCCGGTTCCATGCCCGGGTCCATACGTATACCTGGAACGGAAACCTCGTTGAAAACCTATGGCAACGCACGTATCGATGCCACCTACGATTTTAAAAACCGCAGCAACGACATCCGTAACAATGATTGGGCCTCTAACGTTTTTGCCCAGCCGCTGGACAAAAATAGCGCAAACATGCCGCGCGAAAATCAGTTTTATGCAACGGCCCGTGCCAGCCGCATAGGTATCACGACAAGCACCCCTTCCATATTCGGAGATTTTGAAGTGAAACTGGAAGGGGATTTCAATGCCCCCAACGATTACATGAGTGAGTTGGGTTCCAATGGCACCCAATTCCGCCTGCGTCATGCCTATGGGAGACTGGGCAATCTCTTGGTGGGGCAGACGTGGTCAAACTTTATCGACCTCAGGTCGTATCCCGAGACGGTCGATTTCAACCCCACTGGGGACGTGACGCTGATTCGCCAGACCCAATTGTGTTACACGCTGCCCCTGGGCAGTGCCTCCTTTGCGTTCTCGGTCGAAAACCCGGAAAGCCTGTCCGGTTTGCCTCCATTGCAAACACTGTCGAACGGGGGTCGCAACGATTTCGACCGTGTCCCTGATGTTGTGGTAAACTGGGCTCTAAACGGCGAAAAAGCGCATGTTTCTGCCCGTGCGGTAACCATGGAATACCACAACGACATGCACAGCGAGCGCGGTTATGCCCTGGGATTGAGTGGCAGCAGCAGGCTAGGAACAGGCACCCTGGTGGCCGGCATCCAAGGAGGGCAGGGAATCGGCCGCTACATGTTCAATTCCATTTTACAGGGCGCGACTGAAACCGGGACTGATCTTCGCCTCTGGGATGCGACGGGGTGGCATATAGGATATACCTTTCCATGGAATGCTGAGTTACGTTCCAATTTTATCGCCAGTCAGACCTATTTCGGAACGGATGAGGTTTCCAACACTTTCACACGAAGCCAATGGGTAGGGGTCGTGGATGAATTTGTTCCCAACGAACGCATCGACCAGGTCAGCTTCAATCTTTTCTGGACCATCACCAGGAACGTGGAGACAGGCATAGAATACTCCTGGGGAAGGCGCACTACCTTTGACGACGAGGAAGGGACCCAGAATCGCATCAATACAATGATTCAGTATAATTATTTCTGATTGTTTCAATCCGGCGAGCCGAAGATGGTGATGTCGAAGTACAGGCGGGCGATCAACCGTTACAAAATTACCGCGATACCTTACTGGAAAGGAAATATCAGCCATGAAAAAGCTGTGTACGATGCTTACCATGATAATAGTTTTCATGCCTATCTTTTCGTCCGCACAAAACAACCAAATGATACATGTGGGCGTTACCCAGATCGTTTCCCATACGGCACTTGACGCCGATCAGAAAGGTTTTGAGAAAGCCCTGAGCACCAGCGGATTCAAGGAAGGCGTCAATGTTGTTTATGACCGTCAGAACGCGCAGGGTGATATGAACAAAGCAAACGCTATCGCACAGAAATTCATTGATGAGGAAGTAGACCTGATTCATAGTATTGCCACACCGACGACCCAGGCCGTGGTGAAGGTAACTCGAAAGATACCGGTTGTTTTTTCATCCATAACCGATCCGATCAATGCCGGCAT
>CAYTSY010000044.1:18399-22195 GCA_964440555.1 uncultured Desulfobacteraceae bacterium | reverse complement strand
CCGGTATATCGCCCATATCCTGAAGAAAACAAACGGCAAGGTCAGCGGCCCGGGGGGCGCCGCCGACGTTCTCGGAATGAAACGCACCAGTCTGTATTCCCGGATGAGGGCGTTACATATGAAAAAGCCGGTTCAATCTCCAAACCCATCACCTCGCCCCTGAAATTTTCTGAAGGATATAAATCATTTCCTCCATGCCGATTTGATCGTCATCGTTTATGTCGGCCTGTTTGTGTATGGTTTCTGAAGGTTCAATACCTGGCATGACGGTGGTTGCATATTAAATTTTACTACCGGCATAATAAATGCCTTTTAACCGCACGAATTTTTTAACAACCCGGAATAAAATCGAATCATCTCCTTGTAATTATCCAAACCGACTCTCTCATCGGTGCCGTGTACTCTTTTTAAGTCCTCATTTTCTATCCGGGAAGGCAGGAAACGAAAAATATTTTCCGATATTTCCGTATAATGTCTTGTATCCGTCCCGCCCACTGTCAGCATAGGCGCTACAATAACATCCGGGAATGTCTGATGAATGGTCTTTTGCACCATTTTAAAGCTTTCGGTATCTACGTCCGACACCGGGGAAGCCGTTGTCGGAGTATGGGTTTTCGTGATCTTCACCCTTGGGTCATCAATCACGCGTACCACATGGGCCATGACATATTCTATGCCATCTCCCGGATATAACCTGAAATTAATCTTTGCCGCGGCTTTTTGGGGTAGAACATTCTCCTTAACACCGGCACTGATAATGGTTGGAGCAATGGTCGTGCGAAGACCGGCATTCATGGAGGGTATTTTTTGAAGCCGGCTTTTGATAACCGGCTTTAAAAGCCAGGTGTTGGCAAAGAAAAATTTTCCGGCAAAGGGCATTTCAGGTGCAAGATAGTCAAACATATCGGCAACAACCCCTTTATATCGTGCAGGGAATGGATTGTTTTCAAGGCGATAAATTGCCTTTGATAAAATTCCGATGGCGGTTTCGGCAGGGGGCATGGCAGAATGGCCGCCTTGTGTTTCAACTGAAAGCGCAAGGGTCATATATCCCTTTTCAGCTATCCCCAAAAATGCCACCGGCTTTTTTATGCCTGCCGTAGCACCTGAGTAAATCATACCGCCTTCATCCAATATCCATTGCGCCTTCATCTTTTGCTGCCTGAGATATTCCGCAATTTGGCCGGCCCCATTTTTACCGCTCACTTCCTCATCATGTCCAAACGCCAGGTACACGGTTCGATTCGGTAAAAATCCGGTTCCGATCAACCATTCAACGGATTCAAGAATGGCCATGACGCTCACCTTGCAATCCAGTGTCCCCCGTCCCCAGATAAATCCATCGGCAATGTCTCCTGAAAAAGGCGGGTGGGTCCAGTCATCTTCGGAGCCCGGATCAATGGGGACAACATCGGTATGCGCCATCAATATGACCGGTTTGAGTTTTTCATCCCTTCCCTTCCAGGTATACAGAAGACCGGCTTTTCCAAAAATATTTCTTGTCAGGTGTTGATGGGTTTTGGGAAATGATGTTTCGAGCAGCTTGATCAGAGCTTTGAAATTGTCCGGGTCCTGTTCTGAAACCGTCTTAAGCCGGATGGCTTCAGATAACCTGTGAGCTGAAGCGTCTATATTTTCATTGTAGTCCATTGCAGGGGGGACATCCATCTGCCGGGAGGTTAAGGTGGCGGCCTTTATGAACATGAACCCAATTAAAATGACCGCGGTTACTGAAAGGATTGCCGCTGCTTTTTTCATATGTCATCTCCCTGGCACAACTCCGTATCACTTGATCAAATTTTTTGATTCAATCTAAACCAGATTGAGTAAATTCCCGGGCTGATTTTCTACCAAAACGTATACTTCTTTTTAATCAGCTTATACATGGCCTGATTTTTATCCTGCGCCGGCACTCGTTCATGACGTTCGGCTAAAATTTGGAATATCAGTTGGGCGCCTTCTTTGGAAAAAGGCACATAACCCAACTCGTCAATGATCAACAACCCGTAACCGGCATACCGTTTAATGATGCGGCTTAACGCTTTTTCATCCCTTGCCTCGATCAGCCCGGTGACATTATCCCGAACCATCACCCAGGATGTTGCACCAACCGGCAGATCATTGCCGTTTGCATCCAGTTTTGTATAGGAAGGCGGATTGATGGAATAGTTCCCGTCCTGACCGTAAAGGGCCTGGCCCGGCGAAGGGCAGGTAACGGCGTTGCCGGCGACGTCATAGCACTGGGTCTGCCCGGTGTCGGGAACCGGATAAGCTTCGCAAAAGACCGGCAAAAACAAAATGGGAAACAGGAGGAACAGGACTTTTTTGTTGATCATGTCCGACCTCGCTTTTTAGCGCGCAAACACATATAAGAGCAAAAAGCATCGTAATAGTTTAGCCTTTTCCAATACAGCGGCTTTTACTTCGTACACGTACCCGTTCTCGGTTTTCTCGTGTACGAGTACGTGTACGTGAACGGGTACGAGACAGAAAAGGGGTCATTTTTCAAAGTTCTAAACTGTTACCGAATATCTTTGGTTAGAATTTCGAATTTATTGATCGGAATTTCGATTTTTCGGCCAACCACAATATAGACACCCAAAGTCTGGAAATCTTACACAACAGGGGAGGTGAAAAATTAATATCCACGTGAGATGATCAGTGAAACCTTGAGATCTAAGAGAGAACAGGGCCTGGAAAAGTACGAAAAGGAACCTATGCGTTTCGGAACAGGTCGAGTATCAAGTAGCTGTCGGTGTCAGAGATCTCATCAATTGTCGGTTCATCGCTCCTGACAGAAATGTAATTCTTCTCAGGAACGATTATATGTAATAATTGAGGGATCTTTCCATGAGCTACCTCCTGCGTTTGAGGTTAGACCAATGAAAGGGGGAAATATTTGTATTTTAAGCAAATATTAATATTTAAATCAATGAAAATCGGATAGGGGGCATCAATTCTCTCTTTTTTTGCCTGAATCAGCCTCCATTTCCTTGGCATATCCGGCACGGACGACGGCCGACATGATGTCGAACAGGGCTTCGGGATCATTGCGGCGCAAAGCCGCGGCGTCATACTCCGCACCTGTTGCCAGCACGAGTTCGCGTTTTCCCGCTTCAATCGCCGCGAGAATGGCTTCGGCCGCTTCGGCTGGAGACATGCCGTTTTCAATCGCTGAATCGCTCACCCCGCGTGTCGAGCCGTCGGCGATGAGCGCATTCTTCGATACGTTGGTCCTGACCGATCCGGGGGCCACAACATGGACATAGATGCCCAGATGCTCGTTCTCAGCGCGTACCGAATCATTATAGCCGATCAACCCGTGTTTGGCCGCACTATATGCCGAACGCAGCGGCGAGCCGACAATGCCCGCCACACTGGAAATAGCGACGATTCGGCCGCCTCCGGCTTTTACCATTCCGGGTAACAGCGCCTGCGTCAACGCAATAGGCGCAAGCAGGTCGACCGCGATAATCTTCTGGTAAACCGTGAATGCCGTTTCGACAGCCAGGGAGCGCTGCGAAATCCCGGCATTATTGACAAGTCCGTCAACACGGCCCTTCCATGACCACGCACGGTCAACGATTCCCGCAATAAGGTCAAAGTCAGTCGTTTCGAACGGGAGCACAAGCGCATCCGGGCAGTCCCGTGCCACGGCTTCGAGTGCGCCGACATTTCGTCCTGACAGAATGAGGCTTACGCCCCGCGCCGACAGCGCCCGTGCAAGGCCTTCGCCGATTCCCGACGAGGCTCCCGTTATCCACCAGCATTGTCCTTCAAACATAGACCCTCCCTT
>CAYTSY010000044.1:0-18389 GCA_964440555.1 uncultured Desulfobacteraceae bacterium | reverse complement strand
AGAGCAGCCTGACAGTATATTTTATTTTTAACAATACCGATAATATCTTTCAATAAATTTAAATGGATTTTAGCCATAAGCGGTGGAATGATTTTTTATTACAACAAAAAATTCATCTTGCCGTTAGGGAAAGTATGAAAGTCATGTAGTAAAACCTTGATTTAAAATAAACGATTCTCTATAGATGAACGATAATGTGTTCTTCGCCTTTCAACAACTTTTAACCCAAAAGGAGGCTTGTAAATGATTTCCCTATTCGTGAAGATCCCTCTCAAGGAGGGAAAAGCAGCAGAATTTACCGAAGCATTCAAAGAGATTGCAGCCGGTGTGGCGACAGAGGAAGGCAATTTATTGTATTCCTTAAATTTTACAAAGAAGGCGCCGGATACTGCCATTATCATGGAACGTTATAATGATCAGGGCGCGCTGGCCGCCCATTCCCAATCCGACCACTATAAGGCCTTCGGCCCCAAGATCGGCGGACTGGTAGCCGGTGCGCCGGAAATCACCATTATGGAAGAGGTCTGGGCGGCTTAAGAAAAAAACCGGGGCGGTTCACGGACCGCCCCGGATGGATGGCATGAACTACCCTTCTTCGATTTCAGGGCCTTTGGCTCCATCGCGGTACCAGGTTACCGGACGGAATTCCCGGGGCACGATACCTTCCTGCTTGAACTTGGGCCAGCCCAGGACCAGCGATGAAACAAGCTGCCAGGGCGGCTTGATGCCGAGCTTTTCTTCGACAAAACCCGGAACCATGTGGAGAACCCCGACAAATCCCACCCAGCAGGCCTTAATTCCAAGAGAATTGGCCACCAGGTTCATATTCTGGCCGCAAATGCCGACATTGATCTGGGGACTGCCGATGGATCGGCTGTCGCCGGCGATCAGAATTGCGGCAGGCGCATCCAGCATTACCGGCCCGTATTTTCTGGCAATGGCGCCCATTCCTCCTCTGGCCAGCCGGGGGTCGAACAGGCCGGGGCTGGCAGGATCGACCATTCCGGCCATGTGTTCTACGGTCTGATCATTTTTATACATGCCCCAGACGCCGTTAACCACCCCCCAAACGGTTTCATCGATTTCCTTCATCAGCGCTTTATCCGTCAGCACAATGAATTTCCAGGGCTGGCAGTTGCCTGCGCTGGGTGCGAACCGCCCGGCTTCAAGCACGCGGCGGATATAGGATTCCGGAACCGCTTTGTCCTTGAAGTTGCGGACGCTCCGGCGTTCAAAGACCGCTTTCTCAACGGCGTTCCACTGGGCGGGATTGCCGTCCGCATCTTTGGGCGGAATCGGCAGTTTCGCCGGCAGCGGATGGGGATCGGTGGCCCAGAATCCTGAATCCACATGATATTGTTCCACAATGGAGATCGCCTCAACCGGACAGACCACCATGCAGTTGTAGCAACTGAAACATTCATACTCGGCTTTGAGTCTGGGGAATTCATCTTCTCCCATTTCCCATGCCCTAAACGGGCAGTTTTGAATGCAAAGGCCGCAACTGGTGCAGGCCTGTTTATCAACCTTCATGATTCCCATATGCACGCCTTCCGGCCGCAAAATCGGTTTTACGTTTTCCCAGGACATATTTTCCTCGCTTTCTTTTCAGGTTTTTTCCAGGATGTGGATGGTCATGGAAGCCTCGCCGTTGCCAAGGGTTCCGCCGCCGTTTTCCGTCATTGCGATCCGGTGTTGTTGAACCTGGCGTTTCCCGGCTTCGCCCCTGAGCTGGGTGACCAGTTCATAAATCTGGGCCAGACCGGAGGCGCCGATGGGATGTCCCCGGGCAATCAATCCGCCGCTCGGGTTCACCGGGGTTTTGCCTGAAAGGGCCGTTGCGCCGCTTTCCGCATAAACGCCGCCTTCTCCTTCCGGGCAAAACCCCAAGGCTTCCATCTGGATCAGCTCACCGAAGGCCGTGGCGTCATGAACTTCGATCACATTGATATCTTCCGGGCCAAGACCGGCTTTTGCATAGGCCTGTCTGGACGCACGCTGTGAAATATCGTTTTCCCCGGTTCTGGCCCCGGATTGCAATACCGATGCCCGGATTTTAACGGCCCTGGCCGACAGTCCCCGCTTTTTTAAAAAAGCGTCGCTGCAGACGATGGCGGCGGCGGCCCCGTCGCCGATGGGCGCGCACATAGACCGGGTTAAGGGAAAAGAGACGGGCCGGTCTTCCAGCACCTGTTCCACGGTCATGGGGAAGGTATATTGGGCCTTGGGATTGAGGGTGGAATTGTTATGGGCCTTTGCTGCGATAACGGCGAGCTGGCGTTGGGTGGATCCGTATTTTTTCATGTGATTTCGTGCGCCTGAGGCGTAAAAATCCATAAAAACCGAGTGGCCCCCGGCTTTTTTTTCTCCGGCAGCCTCTTCCTGGCCCTTGGCGTTCTTTTCTTCCTTTTGCCATTTTCCCATCATGGCCGTGACTTCTTCCACATCGGTTCCGGCCATGAATCCTTTCATGACCTTTACCCGGTCTTCGTCGTAGAGTTTTTCGGCCCCGATGGCCAGAACGCAATCATACAATCCGGCTTTTACCGAGGTCCAGGCGGCATGAAGGGCGGTGCTTCCGCTTGCGCAGGCGTTTTCCACATTGGTCATGGGGATTTTTTGGATACCGTTTGCGGTCAGTGCAACCTGGCCGCGGATGGAATGCTGAAAGGTGTACATCCCCCAGCCCGTGTTGGAAAACCAGGCGGCTTCGATATCACTGCGCACAAGACCGGCATCTTTAAGAACCTCCTCGAGTGCCTCGCCGGCTAATGCCTTGATTCCCTTTTCAAGGTATTTGCTGAACTTGATCATTCCGACGCCGACAATATAAACATTTTCACTCATAATACATTCTCCTCGTATTTTTTAATCGATTCAGACGGTATAACCGCTTCACGTCAAATCGTCCGCGCCGCCGATGGCCAGAACATGGTTATCGCCGTCTTCGATCATCGAAGCACGGGCATCGCGGAACATTTTTTCAACCACATATTCCCGGGCCAGTCCGTTTCCTCCGAATATCGATATGGCGTCGCTGGCGACTTCAAACGCCGTTTTGGTGGACAAAATTTTGGAGGCAATGGCGTAATGGACAGCCCCGGCTTCACTGACGGCATTGTAAAGCGACACCCTCCGGGACAAGGCCCGGGCCGATTCAACCTTGATAAACATATTGAAAAGCTGCAGCTTGATGTTCTGATGCTCAAATATGGGAATTCCTCCCTGAATTCTTTCTTTTGAATATTTCAATGCCTCATCAAAGGCTGCCTGGGCCAGCCCGACAAAGGTCTGCCCCATGCCCGTGTTGGCGCCGGTCAGGATTTGTCTCATGACCATATGCATAATCGGCGGTTCAGGCACCAGCATATGGCTTTTAGGGATTTTAACCTCATCAAAAAAGATCTCCCCCTGGTTTAAGGCCCGCTGCCCGATTTTATCCAGGGGTTTTCCCCTTCTGATTCCCGGCAGGTCCAGGGGAATCACCGCCAGCCCAGTCCCCTGCATCCCTTTCGAAGGATCCAGGTTGACATGCAGTGCGGCATGCGTGGCAATGGTTCCGTTGCTTACCCATGCCGCTTTTTGTCCGTTGATAATGTATTCATCTCCTTTTAAAACCGCCGTGACTTCAGACCCGCACCGGGGGTCATCGAATTTGGGATTGGTGGCGTTGACCCAGTCCGACCCATGCTGAGGTTCCGTAATGGCCCAGCATCCGATAAGTTCTCCCCGAGTATCCTCGCAATAATCACGCGCAATCTGCTGCAAAGCGGGTTCTGGCGACATGGACGCCAGGTTGTACGGCATGCCGCCGGCGCCGACGCTGATGGCCAGACCGGCATCCCCATATCCCATTTCCTGGGCCACAACGGCGCCGGTTTTCGGGTCCAGCTCTCCGGCCATGCCGCCGAGTTCCTTGGGGATGCCCGACAAATGGAGATTAAGTTCCCGGTACTTGCGATATACCTCCCACAGCGGTGAATTTTTTGCGATCACGTTCGCCGGGTCCTGAAGCTTGTCCAGTTCGATGCCCACCGGCCGCATCACACCCATGGCAAATTTACGGACCTCCTTCTGTATGGCCTTGACCTCATCACTTAAATGCATATCCAGTTCAAGATAACCCATATCCCCACCCTCCTGTCTGTGTTTTTTATTTGACGTTTAACGGTTTACCGCATACCGTTCACTCATCACTCATCACTCATCACTCATCACTCATCACTCATCACTCATCACTCATCACCCATCACTTCAATTTCAGTTCCGGCATCTCCTTTTCCCTGTCCCACGTTTTTGACGTAACCCCTTGTTTTTTCATTTCCGTCTTGATGATTCTCAAGGTTTCGGTCCTGGGGATCTCATCCACGATGTCCACATACCTTGGCACCATGAAATAGGCCATGCTTTCCGCGCAGTGGGCGATGAGGTCCTTTACATCGATGGTTTTGCCGGGTTTGGGCTGTACGGCGATCATCACGTCGTCCTCGCCGAGTTCCGACGGCACGCCGAAAGCGGCGCATACGGCAACATCCGGATGCTTTTCAACAATGTTTTCCACTTCAAAAGAGGATATGTTTTCTCCTCTGCGTCTCATGGAATCGGTTTTGCGGTCCGTGAAATAGAGATTTCCTTCTTTGTCCGTATAAAAATAATCACCGGAATGAACCCACCCGCCCTTGACTTTTTTTTCGGATGCCTCGGTATTTTTATAGTATTCCACAGCGCTTCGCGTGACATGCGACGGCGCCTTGCTGATCAGTTCCCCAATCTCCCCCTGCGGCACCTCGCTGCCGTTGTCATCCACGAGCTTCCATTCCACGTTCGGGCCGGGCTTGCCCACGGACCCGACCGGGGCGTTGCCGAAATTGAAAATCAACAGGCCTCCCCCGTCCACAGCGCCGTAGGCTTCCCAGATCTTGAGGTTAAACCGTTTTTCAAATGCCTCCCATAAATTAGCCGGACATGCCGCGGAATTCACCAGACGGACCGGGTTATCCGCATCGTCCGGTCTTTCCGGCTGTTTCATCAAAATGGGAATCATGGCGCCCAGTCCGTTAAACTCCGTGGCGCCGTAAAAACGGATTCTGTCCCAAAAACGGGAGGCTGAAAATTTCTTGTCCAGGCCAAAGGGAATTCCTGCAGCCAGTGCAAACGTGGTTGTCAGTACCAGGGCATTGGCATGGAAAAGGGGAAGGGCCGTATACAGAATATCATCGGGCCGGGTCAGGATCTGGCTTAAGAAAACAAGCCCGTCCGTGTTGCCGATCCCGTTCCTGTTGACGACGCCTTTGGGAAAACCCGTGGTCCCGGAGGTGTACATCAGGTAGGCAATGGCGTTGGGGTCCATGTCATGGGCAGGGGCTGCATCCGAAGCACGAAAAACCTCATTGAGATCGATCGTCCCTTCCGGAAGGGGGGAGTCCGTTGTCCGGCGGACAAATATCTTTTTAACAGCCGCAACCGGCGGTTGGATCTCAGCGATTTTGGGATACAGCACATCATCGACAACCAGAAACCCGACGTCGGAATTTTCGATGATGTAACGGAGCCCCTCTTTTTTAAGGGATACGTTGATGGGCACGGAATACATCCCGGCCCGGGGCAGTCCGTAGAAAATATACAGATATTCCGGACAATTTCCCATCAGGATGCCCACGCCCTGTCCCGGGCCGCCCCCCTGGGCGATCATGCCGTTTGCAGCACGGCGGGTTGCCAGATTGTATTGGCCAAATGAAATCCTTTGGTCTTCGTGTAGAATATAAGGTTTATCTCCTCTGTTTTTTGCCTGATGCTCAATGAGATCTTTGTAAAATTTGAATTGGGGTGCGTCGACCATCTGGTATCCTCCTTAAAATACGGCAGACCGCCTGTTGCGCGGTGCAATTCATCACGCAAAGCGGAACTGTCGGGAAATCATGATAAGTTATTTCGTGCTGGCACTTCAATTCTTAAAGCAATTTTCATGCCTGCTTCGATGATTTGTTAATATACTGAAATGATAATAAATAATGAGGATATAGAGTTTGGTTTCGTAAAGGATTGTTTTTATTGGGTCACAACTTGTCTTTATTAAGACACGTCTCTATAAAAAGCCTTGCCGCCATCCTGGGAAATTGGACAACGGCAAGGTGAGCCATAAGATCACCAGGCTTTGGACATGATAATGTTTTTGATCTTTTCCTCGGTTTTTTTCTCGACCAGGATCATTTTCTTGGCGTGGGCCTTTTTTATTTTTTCCGTCAATGCCGCGATGTCAACGGGTTTTTCAATTAAATCCAGGGCCCCGAGCTTCATGGCTTCGATTCCTTTTTGAACCGTTGCATGGCCGGTCAATAATATCACCTGGAGGTCGGGATTTTTTTCCTTCAGGATCTTTAAAACCGCCAGGCCGTCCATTTCCGGCATTTTTAAATCCAGGATTACGGCATCATAGGCTTTTTCATCCACCATCCCGATCGCTTCTTTCGGCGAAACCGTTGATTCCACGCTCATGCCCCGCGTTTGCATTCTTTCCGCCAGTGTTTCGATAAATTCCTGTTCATCATCCACCAATAATACTTTTTCCGTCATGGCCGCCTCCTTTTTTGACGCTAAACACTTTATTCATTTAATGCTGATTATTAGCCGTTCCGTTTTCCCGGGACGGCCGGCAACGTAATATAGAACTTTTGGTTTGTTTCGTCTGTTTCAATATCGGCATTCAGGTAGCTCATAATATCTTTTCCCGGTTCGGCAAACAAGATTTTTCGGGCGTCATTGCAGCCCGCGGTAAGCCCCGTGAAACAGATTCGGATGTCTGCCCCCTGTTTTTGTATGTCAAGGGCGATTTTTTTATCCTCGCCGGCTTTATCCAACGCATATGCCATGCACAGCCACAGCAGGTGAGAGAGAAAAAATGGATTTGTCGTCACGGAAATATTTACCGGCGAAGGGTTTAGTTCAATCACAACACCCTTTAGTCTGGCAAATCTCTTGGACAGCGAGAGGGTCAGATTCATCACCTCCACCAGATCCACCTGTTTTATCGGATCATCGATGCTGTGGGAAAACCGGTTTAAGTCCTTGATGATGCCATCGGCCCGCGCTACCTGGATGGAGCATCGATCGGCAAGCGCATAAATCCGTTGGGCATCAAGCGGCGATCCTTTTTGGGACATCTGGATCAAGTCCTTGATCAGCCCGGCGTTTTCATTAATGATGGCCATGACATTTTTAATGTCATGTGAAACGGCCGCCGTCATCGTTCCGAAAAATTTCAACCCGGATAAGCCTATCTCTCCCGGCAGTCCGCTCATAATATATCCCCCTGTTTTTCCAATGCCGCATGTATTTTTTCAATCAACACTTCAATTTTTACCGGTTTGACCAGGTAAAACGCCTCACCGGTTTCCGCTGTGCCGATTTGATAGTCATTTTCGGATCCATGCCCGGTCATGAATATAAATTTCATGGCAGGCTGCTTTTTTTCCAGTATTTTTTTGATCTCAAAGCCCCGCATTTTCGGCATTTTGACGTCCAGAACGGCGATATGGTATGGCCTGGCCTCGGCGAGCCGGATGGCGGCTTCCGCAGTTGTGGCAAAATCAACCTCAATCCCCCGGAAGGATAAGCGTTCCGCTAAAGTGGAAACGAGTTCTTCTTCATCATCGACAAGCAATACCTTCATGGGACTACCCTTTCATGGACGGTTTTGGTTTAAGCGGCAGGGTAATGGTAAACAGGGTGCCTTTATTGACTTCACTTGTCAGATCGATATCGCCGCCGAGTTCTTTTACAAGGCCATAGGTGATGGAAAGGCCCAGGCCGGTTCCTCCTCCGGACTTTGCCTTGGTTGAGAAAAAAGGTTCGAACACGAGCTTGATGTCGGATTCGGGAATGCCGCACCCATTGTCGGCAATGGTGATTTTGACAAAGTTTTCACCGGCAGTCTCAGCCGTGATTTCCAGACGGCCCCCGTCGCTCATGGCGGCAAAGGCGTTATTGATAATATTTAAAAGGATCTGCTGCAATTTTCCGCGATCCGTTTCAAACTCGGGAATATTATCACCGGCCTGGACAACCACTTCGATGGAGCGGTATTCCGCCTCTTTTTCCAGAAAACCCAGAACTTCAAGGATGACTTCTTTTATGTTGACGATTTGATAGCTCAGATCAATATGGCGGGCAAACCGGAGCAGCCGCCGGGTGATTTTGCTGCACCGCTCCACGGATGCCGTGATATCGTCCACGGTTTTCATAAGTTTTGGGTCCCGGCCATACTCCGGCTTGAAGGTAAACAGGTCTTTGATCAGTCCGGCTTTTTCATTGATGATGGCCAGCGGGTTGTTGATCTCGTGGGCGATGCCGGCGGCAAGTCTGCCGATCGTGGCCATTTTACTTGAATATTCAAGCATATGCAAATACTTGATTCGCTTTTGATCCGATATTTTAAGGCTTTTGACCATGTACGTGATGGCGATGAGGATCCAGACCAAAATCACGGTAATGCTGATCACAAGGTACCGGATCAGATCCATTCGCGAGCGACGCCAAGGCTCCATGAGCTTGTTTTTTTGCTGAACAGCCATCAGAATGAACGGCGTGTCCGGAATATAGGCATAACCGACGATGAAAACGGAAGCATTGGAAACGTTGACTTCCATCACATTGGTGAGAGGGGTAAACTCCGGAACGGGAAAGGGGATAACGCCGAAAACCTTGCCGAAATATTTGGAGGACGTCTGGAGAACGCCCTGGGCATTGATGAGAAAAAGATCGCCCTCTCCGATGCGTTCATCCTGGGCCAGGAGATTGGTCAACTGATGCTCAAGGGTTGCCCGTAAAACATAAAATGATCCGTCCGGCAGATCGTGACGAATCGCGATGGCCAGATGGGGCACATGCCGAAATCCTAAAAAGACCTCGCTGATATAGGTCCCATGGTCGAGGACCTTTTTGAACCACTCCTGGCCGCTGTAATCCTTGCCTTCCAGATTATACGGTCCTTTATAGGTTTTTTGATACCCGGAGGCGTCAATTACCCCGATATCCGTAAAATCCCCGAATGCTTTTTGAAGGTTTTCCAAAATCCGCGAAAGCCGGAGGGGGTCGGTCAGTTGCGTGTAATCATGGTCATAAACCGTATAGGAAAGAGCTGATTTGCGCTGGTTTAAAAAAAAGGACACGGACCGCCACGAATTGGACGCCATTCTGGAGGTTCTTAAAATCGCTTCGGTTTCAACCGAATATTTGGTAACGTTGTAATCAATCAGGGCGAAAAAAATTACCGGAACAATGGCAAAACCGGATGTCAACAGGACAAAGAACAACCAGATGCGGCGAAAATTCAACGTCTGCCGCAACCGGGAAAATTCTTCTTCGTGTTGAGCTGTTCCGGGGTGGCCGTTATTCATGCGTTTTCTTTTTTTGCTGTATTTTTTCGTTGGCTTTTTTCAGCGTATTGCTCAACAGTTCGATATCGATAGGTTTTGTAAGATATGCAAAGGCGCCCAGAGCCATGCATTGCTCTTTGTCTTTTTCCGTTCCGTGTCCGGTGAGGATGATTACCTCAATGTCCGGGTGAGTAGCTTTGACTTTTTCCAACACTTCAATGCCGTCGATGCCGGGCATTTTTAAATCCAGAATCATGACCTCGGGTTCTTCCTCCCTGACGAGATTTAAAGCCGATTCCCCGTCGTAAGCAATGGCCGAACCCATGTCGCGCATGAGCAAGCGCTCGGAAAGCGTTTGCACGAATTCACGCTCATCATCGACCAGCAATACCTTCGAGGGAATTTCAAAATCGTATTTGCGATAAATATCCGGTTGATAAAAGCCTTTCCCAATGCGGGTGTCCACCGACTTCACGCCTTCAATTCCCGATGCAATGGATTTAAGCTCTTCTTCGAGCCGTTTGAGCATCAATACATTGGAGTGAATGGTCAGGCAGACCGAGCCATCCCGCACCTCCACATCAACCGCATGGCCTTCCCTGGCCAAAGCCACTCCCACCTGGGCCGTCAGCAGGAAGTCGGCAGCGGCTTTTTTCGAATTTTTTGTAGGTTGAATGATTTCACTTTTTAAATTGTCGTCGATGAGCGCCACGATGACGTCATCGGTCATTTTGTCCGTGGGGACGACCATGTCAAAAAGCGAGGCATCCCAGGGGTCCTTTATTTTGAAGAGGCTGTTGACCCAGGCCGCGCATTGGCTGTCATGCTGATGAATTCCGCTCAGGGCTTCCTTTTCCGACACGTGGTCCAGGGCAAGGGCCAGGGGAATCCGGCTCTTCATATCGGCGATCAGGCAAATTCGCAGAACATGCTGAATCCCCTTGGGGGTCAAAAGCCCGGTAAACCCGTCAATCAGAATGCTGTCTTCCGAGGTCAACGCCTCGGCAACGGCCAACCGCAGATATGCCAGGGACCGTTCTTTTTCATGGGTGAATTTGTTGAATACCGAAATTTTATCGGAAAAAATCCGTTGAATTTTATTTTGCGGCATCCCGGACAAATGAGCGGCCTTTTGAACCATATCCTGATCCGAAAGAACCCGGCATCCGGTTTTTTTTGAAAGCTTTTGGACAATTTGCTCCTTGCGGCAAAAGATGCCGCCAAATACGGTCAGTGAGGACATATCAGTTTTCTCCTTTTTTCATGGCTTCTTCCACCCTTCGAACCACGGTGAGCAAGGGGCATTCTTCCTCCAGTGCGTCCCGGTGCGCATGGGCATGGACCGCCGTAATCGCCTTTTCCATGGTTGGATAAATATTGCTGTGCCCGATATTTTCCAGCAGATGGGTTCGTTTGAAAACCTCCATGACGGATTCATTTATTCCGCTGAATGAAATTCCGTACCCCGCGCTTCTGAGCCGGTCGATAATCAATGCCAGGGTTTCTTCTCCGGAGGCGTCAATATCATTAATCCCGTTGGCTGCAATAATGATGTGTTTGAGATGCTTGTCCTTGAGAACCCGGGTGTTGATTTCATCTTCCAGAAAACTGGCATTTGCAAAAAAAAGCGGGCCATCAAACCGGATCAGATCGATGTACTGACACCGCATCAGGCCGTGGGCATCCGAAGCCCGAAGGCCTTCATCCTCATGGCGGGACAGGGAGGCCACTTTCGGGCGCATAACCTTATAAAGAAAAACCGACAGGGAAAGCGCCACGCCGATATAGATGCCTTTTTCAAGGTGCGGCGCAAACACCAGCGTCGCGATAAACGTGATCACGGAAATCGTGCCGTCATACCATTGGGCACGCCAGGCGTGAATAAATCCGGAGAGGTTTAACAGGCCGATGACCGCCATCATAATCACGGCTGCCAAAACCGCCTGGGGCAGATGGTACAATAACGGAGTAAAAAAAATCAAGGTAATTACGACCACAACGCTGGCAATTACACTAGACATGCCGGTCACGGCGCCGGATTGCAGGTTTACGGCGCTTCTTGAAAAAGATCCGGATACCGCGTAGCTTTTTCCGAAGGAGCCGATAATGTTGGCGAGGCCCTGTCCGATCAATTCCTGGTTGGGGTCCAGACGCTGTCCGGTTTTCGCAGCCATGGCCTTGGCAATGGCAATGGCTTCCATAAACCCCAAAAGGGAGATAATCACGGCAAAGGGCAACAGACGGAGGAAACCTTTGAAGTCGAATTCCGGAATGGTTAATGCCGGCACCCCTTTGGGAACGACGCCCACGACATCACCTCCGCCATACAGCAAAACCGCCCGGGGGTCGATGATTTTGTTGCCGACTTTCAAGTGCCAGACGCGGCCGTCTGTGGGAACATCCGGCGGCATTTCCCCTTCCAAATAAAAAACAAATTGATCTTGTTTTATGCCCGGCGACAAAAATTTGAGTTGCCTGAGATTTTCCCGCATCTCATGGGATTTTTCCTTGATTTCATCCATTTCATATTCCACATGCCGGATCTCGTATTCCAGTTTCAGCATCTCCCGGCCTTCTCCATGGGCAGCTTTCAGATCGTCCATTCGGCTGAACAGCGCGGACCGCGAAGTAGTCAACTCTTCCAGCCGTTTCAGGTCCTGGTTAAACACCTTGATGGTTTCATGAACCCTGGTGTTCCGGATGCTCTCCAACGGCATTTTTGCATTATGCTCGTAACCGGTCAGCCATGAAAAAAGAGTGGTGATGATCACCGCGATCAGCACAGAGGGAATTCGCGGATTTAACCGTTTTAGTCCATACATGATGCCTATGGCCGCCAGGCCGGTGAGCAGCGTAGGCCAGTGGATATAAACCATGGCGGCCTCAACCACGCGGACAATGGTCTCGTAATGATGTGCGGCGCCGTCGACATAGACGCCGAAGAGTTTGGACAATTGGGATGAGGCGATGATAAGCGCCGCTGCATTGGTAAACCCATTGACGACCGGATGGGACAAAAAATTTACGATGAGCCCCAGGCGGAGAATCCCCAGAGCGAGCTGAAAAACACCGACGGTCAGCGCCAGGAGAATGGCATACATGACAAACGCGTCGCTTCCTGCCGTGGCCAGAGGCTCCAGGGAGGCTGCGGTCATGAGACTGACGACTGCGACCGGACCGGTGGCCAGTTGCCTGCTGGATCCGAAAAGAGATGCAATCATCGGCGGCAGAAAGGCCGCATACAACCCGAAATAGGCCGGCAGACCGGCCAATTGGGCATAAGCCATGGATTGCGGGATCAATACCAATGCGACGGTCACCCCGGCGACAAAGTCGATTCTGAATTTACCGGGGCTGTAGTCTTTAAACCAGACGATAAAGGGAAAAATTTTAGTCAGCATTTTTTTCTTTGTTTTCTCCGTTTCCACCTTGTTCGGGCTTTAAGATTCTGCGGCAGGCGATGATCAGCTCATTGATCAGCGCGCCGGCATCATAGAGATTATAGGTTTTGAAGCGTACGATCCCATCGATCATCGAAAAAATGATCAAGGCAATTTTTCGTGGAGAAAGAAGATCAATGGAACCGTCTTTCTGTCCGGCAAGAACGGCCCGTTCAAAAATTCCCACGAGACATTCATAAATGGCCTCAAGGTGACTCCTGCAATCCGGGTTTTCCATGGCAATCTGGTAAGTCACATGCCGGTGGAGCAATAAAATCTGGTTTTCCAGCTTGCCGGCCAGGTAAAGATAAAAATATACCGAATTTTCAAGAAGTTCCATTCCATTTGCAAAGGTTTTATCTTCCAGAAACTGGTCGAATTCGCTTAAAATAAGCTCCTTGGTTCTTTCCAAAACCGCAATGAAAAGAGTTTCTTTGCTTTTAAAATGGTAAAAAATCGTTCCTTCGGCAACTTCCGTAAGTTGGGACAGCTCGGCGATGGATGTTTCTTTGTATCCTTTTTGGGCAAAAAGATACGCGGCGGTTTGGAGTATGGATTCTTTTTTGGTCATACCGGACTCTCAAATATTATACTGAGCACTCAGGTTAATCGAGTGAGTACTCAGTCAGGTAATATACGAAAAGGCAAAAGTCAACACTTTTTCTATTAAAATTTATTCCAGATCGATTTCCGTGACAGGGTCGGCAAAAATCAGTTTGGGTTCGGTCAGCGCCTGAACTTCTTCAGCAGTCCAGCCGGGGGCTACTTCCTTGAGCAACAGTCCTTCTCCGGTGACTTCGATCACCGCCAGATCAGTGACAATCATATCCACGCATTTTCTTGCGGTGAGCGGATACGTGCATGTTTTTACAATTTTGGGATTGCCTTCCTTGGTGGTGTGTTCAAGCGCGACAATCACTTTTTTGGCGCCCACCGCCAAGTCCATGCCTCCGCCGATCGTGCCTCCCAAAGCGCCCCCGCCGGTGTTCCAGTTGGCCAGGTCTCCCGCTTCGGAAACCTGCAACCCTCCCAAAATGGTCGTCAGCCGCCCGCTTCGGATCATGGCAAACGATGTCACCAGGTCAAACAGGGCCATGCCGGGTATCGGACGCCAGTACTTGCCGCCGGCATCCACATAATGATGATTTGCTTTTTCAATTTCGTCCTCACGAATCAATGGCCCGTATCCCAAGGCGCCGTTTTCTGTCTGGAAATTCACCCCTTCGGGAAGGTAATGGGCGCAAAGATTGGGAATTCCGATCCCGAGATTAACGTAGTCGCCTTCACGCAATTCCTTTGCCGCTCTCATGGCGATGACTTCTCTGTCGAGCCTTTCTTTCATCCGGTTTCCTCCTTGCCGTTATCTGAACAGCAATTTGCGTATCATTTCATTTTCGCTGAGTTTATGTATCATATCTTTTGCCCGTTCATTGCTTCCAAGTCCGCCTTTCGGAACCTCAATGATCCGGTCTACAAATATGCCGGGCGTAACCACCTGCTCAGGATCGATTTCTCCGGGTTTGACGATTTCATCCACTTCCGCAATGGTTTTCCCCGCGGCCATGGCCATCACCGGCTGATCCGCCCGATAAACCCCCCAGTAAACCAGATTGCCCATCGTATCCGCCTTGTGCGCGCGAATGAAGGCGTAATCGGGTTTGATCGGCTTTTCAAAGATATATTCCTTTCCGTCGATAACCCGCTTCTCCTTGCCTTCTTCCAGTATCGTACCCACTCCCACCGGGTTGAAAAAGCCACCAAGACCGGCAGCGCCGGCATACAGCCGCGAAGCCAGGGTTCCATGGCTGGTCAATTCCACTTCCAGTCCTTTTTCAACATATTCTTTGACAAAAGCACCGGCCCCCAGATGCTGCAACCCGACTACCGGCGTGATGATTTTTTTCAGTTGCGGCAGCAGATGCGTCAGATTCACTACTTCTTCCTCGGAAAAAAATATAAGAGGGATAAAATTATGGGTGATCAGCGTCAGGTCTTTTATGCCTTTTCTTTTGACCGCGGCAACGAGATTCTGGGCCATGGCGGTTGTTCCCCAGCATTCAACCGCGATAGAGGCGCCATCAGGTATGCCGGCAACAGCTTCGTCAAAGCTTTCTGCAATTTTAGATTTCATATCCTCTCCTGATAAACTTTTCAGACGATGGAAAATACCTCTTGATTCCCGGTTCCAACATCATTTAGATGTCGTTAGACAATGACAAAACACTGAAATGAAGTCAAACGTAAAATCTGTTGGCCTTATAAGCCGAAGGAGGGCGCCATCCATGAAGCAACATGTCTGTCCGTTCTGGCTCGGGTATATTCTGCTAAACCCGTTACGGAAAATATTTGAAAATCCGGATAAGCTCTTTACGCCTTTTGTCAGGGAAGGGATGGTTGTTTTGGAGCCCGGCTGCGGCATGGGATATTTTACGCTCCCTCTGGCCCGGATGGTGGGCCCGACAGGGCGCGTCATTGCTTTGGACATCCAGGAAAAGATGCTGTTGTCACTTGAGCGAAGAGCCCAAAAGGCGAATCTTTCCAAAATAATCGAAACACGTCTGATCAAGCCGAACCATATGTCTTTTGAAGATCTTGAAAATGCCGTTGATTTTGTGGCGGCCATTCACATGGTTCACGAAATTTCGGATCCCGGGGCGTTTTTTGACGAAATGATCAAAGTTATGAAGAATGACGCAAGCATGTTCATCATGGAGCCCAAAGGCCATGTAGCGCCGCAGGCATTTGAAAAATCTCTTGTGTTGGCACAGAAATCAGGCTTCATTCCGGATACCGGGGCGCTGAACATCAAATCCCGGCGCGCCTTGCTGCATAAGCGGCAAACTGGCTGAAAGCGGCAGACCTCATGCTTCAACCATCAACCGTCAACGGTCAACCTGCCGCATGCTTTTTTATTGACAAGATATGATAATCATTTTATATGCTCATCTTTATTTAAAAATCAGAAGGGAACGCCCTTTTTTATTTTAAAGACGGCTTTTTACGATATAAAATAATAGGGATGGGATGCTGAGAGGAGGTGAATTTTTTAGCCCAGCAAAGGACTTTATAATTTCGTTTTCAGACAGACAGTCAATTATTAACAATAATGGAGGTAAAATATGGCAAAGCATGATACCCCTTTGTTGGACCAGCTTGAATCTGGGCCATGGCCGAGTTTCGTATCCGATTTGAAACATCAGGCCGAAGTAAGGGCGAAAAACGAAAAAAATATTGAATTTCAAATTCCCGTAGATGTTGTTGAAGATCTTTTGGGGATTCTTGAGCTTTCTTACACAGACGGCACCACCCACTGGAAACATGGTGGAATCGTCGGCGTGTTCGGTTACGGCGGCGGCGTTATCGGCCGCTACTGCGATCAGCCGCAACAGTTCCCCGGCGTGGCCCATTTCCATACCATGCGTGTGGCGCAACCCGGAGGGAAATTTTATACCGCCGAATATCTCAGGGAGCTTTGCGATCTGTGGGATTTAAGAGGAAGCGGTATCACCAATATGCACGGCTCCACCGGCGACATCATTTTGCTGGGTACGACTACGCCTCAGCTTGAAGAAATCTTCTTTGAACTGACGCACAAAATGGGCCAGGACCTGGGCGGGTCAGGATCCAACTTGAGAACGCCTTCGGATTGCATCGGCTCGGCCAGGTGCGAATATGCCTGCTACGACACCCAGGCCCTATGCTATGACCTGACCCAGACGTATCAGGACGAACTTCATCGTCCGGCTTTCCCATATAAATTCAAATTCAAATTCGATGGCTGTCCGAACTGCTGCGTGGCCTCCATTGCACGCTCCGACCTGTCTTTTATCGGAACCTGGAGAGATGAAATCAAAATCGATCAGGAAGCGGTTCAGGCGTATATCGGCGGCGAACTGGTTCCCAATGCCGGCGCCCATTCCGGACGCAATTGGGGACCGTTTGATATTCAAAAAGAAGTGATCGGCCGATGCCCCTCGGAATGCATGGCCATGGAAGGAAACAAGCTGGTCATTGACAACCGGGAGTGTACCCGCTGCATGCATTGCATCAATGTCATGCCCAGAGCCTTACGCGTCGGAGACGATCGCGGCCTATCGGTTTTTGCCGGAGCAAAGGCCCCGATTCTGGACGGCGCGCAGATGGGCTCCCTGGTTGTTCCGTTTGTCAAGGTGGAAGAACCCTATACGGAAATCAAGGAAAACATCATTGAACCGATCTGGGATTGGTGGATGGAAGAAGGCAAGAACCGTGAGCGGCTGGGCGAGTTGATGAAGCGTCAGGGATTGCAGAAAATCATTGAAATCCTGGGCGCTGATCCGGTTCCGCAATTGGTTCAGGAACCTCGATCCAACCCGTACATCTTCTGGAAAGAGGAAGAGGTTGAGGGTGGATGGGAACGCGACATCAACGAATACAGAAAACACCATCAGAGATAGGAGGGGAGAATCATGGCATTTATTTCAACAGGGTATAATCCGGACAAACCCATGGAAAACCGGATCACGGATATAGGTCCGATAAAGTATGACAAGTTTTACCCTCCGGTCATTGCAAACAACAAGGGCAAATGGCTGTATCATGAGGTTCTGAAACCCGGCGTTCTGGTTCATGTCTCTGAAACCGGAGATGAAGTGTATACGGTTCGTTGCGGCGGTGCCCGGATTATGAGTACTTCCCATATCCGTGAAATCTGTGAAATTGCGGAAAAGCACTGCGGGGGTCATCTCCGGTTCACCACCCGAAACAACATTGAATTCATGGTGGATAAGAAGGATAAGGTCGAACCGTTGATCAAGGACCTGGAAAACCGGAAATTTGACGGCGGAAGCTTCAAGTTCCCGATCGGTGGAACCGGCGCGGGGATTTCCAATATCGTTCATACGCAGGGCTGGATTCACTGTCATACGCCGGCAAGCGATGCTTCGGGAACGGTAAAGGCAACTTTGGATGTTTTATTCGACGACTTTAAAAATCACAGAATGCCGGCCCATGTCCGGGTGTCCATGGCCTGCTGTCTGAACATGTGCGGCGCGGTTCACTGCTCCGATATCGCCATTCTCGGTTACCACAGAAAACCGCCGTTATTGGATCATGAATATCTGGACAAGATGTGCGAAATCCCCTTGGCCATTGCTGCATGCCCGACGGCCGCCATCAAGCCGTCCAAGGTTAATTTACCGGACGGAAAAGAGGTCAAAAGTGTGGCGATCAATAATGAGCGGTGCATGTTCTGCGGGAACTGCTATACGATGTGCCCGTCCATGCCGCTTTCAGACAAGGATGGCGACGGCATCGTGCTGATGGTCGGCGGAAAAGTGTCCAACCGCATCAGCGCTCCTAAGTTTTCAAAAGTCGTTGTGGCGTTCATTCCCAATGAAATGCCCCGCTGGCCGACCATGACCGACACCATCCAGCGGATCGTTGAAGCCTACGCTGCTGACGCCAGAAAATATGAGCGCGTCGGCGAATGGGCGGAACGGATCGGATGGGAAAGATTTTTCGAAAAATGCGAGCTGGAATTCACCCATCATCTGATCGATGATTTCCGTGATCCGGCTTACTATACATGGCGCCA
>CAYTSY010000043.1:8862-22690 GCA_964440555.1 uncultured Desulfobacteraceae bacterium | reverse complement strand
AATCAAACTTTTTACGACGCCGTCCATTTTGATTGACACTTTTTCCGGAATCCGGCATTATGGGTGAAAAATCAGACTCAAACCGCATAAAAACCTTAATAACCGCATTGTGATAGCGGTAAGCCGATGGTAAGCTGAAAAATTAATATGCCGTGCAGGATGCAGATCTTTTTTCCCCTTTTTGGGAGTATGAAAAGGAGGCATTATGACGTCACATCATCAGTCAGCAAAAGAACCGGATTATGTCGTAATTGAAAGCGGCAGGACCACATTAAAAGATCTTTATGCCAAGGAAGACTGGATGGCCATCTGGATGGGGTTTTTGCTTATCATCATCGGCCTGATGCTCTTTTTGCCCCGTCCGCCTGAAAAAATGAAGGAAAGCATTGCCGGATTCAATCAGATCATGAAGGCGGAAGCGGCAAAAGCGCCGTTTAAAACCATCGAATGGAACAAAGCCTCTGCCGCAAAGAAAAAAATTCGCGCTACGGATCAGGACTTTGCCAAAAAAATCAAAACAGTTCTCGAAGCCCCGGGCGATTGGGTCAATAATCCGGCAGATGCGCTGTACCGAAGCCAAACCGCCGCCGATGCCATAAATGCAGCCCAAAAGGAAGCCCTCGATAAAGCTGCGGCAATAGAGGAATCAGCGCTGGCAAAGGCAAACACATCCCAATCAGCGGCGGCACAGGCCGGATTCAAGGATGCTGCGCTCAACACACAGGCGGAAAAAGATGTTGCCGTCTGGGTCTCCGCCAGGGACAAAGCCTCAAAAGTAAAGGCAAAAGCAAGCGTCAAGCCATTTAACCGCGTTCCCTCCCTTGCCGTTCTGGCCGTCATTTTGGCCATATTTTTCGGCATCGGGAAAGCCGTCATGGGACACTCTTTTCCCCGATTTTTTATCGGGTTCTTTTTTATTTACCTGATTGCCGTTCTCGCCTACATGGCCGAGACGCAGGCACTGATGAAGCACTGGGGGTTTGGGTTCCCGCTGTGGGCCATCATCTTCGGCATGCTCATCAGCAACACCGTAGGTACGCCCAAATGGGTAATGCCGGCCGTTTCCACCGAGTTTTTCATCAAGACCGGCCTGGTTCTTCTCGGCGCTGAAATCCTGTTCAACAAGATTCTGGCCATCGGAAAACCGGGCGTATTCGTGGCATGGATATGCACCCCCATCACCCTCATTCTGACCTATTGGTTCGGCCAGAAAGTCATTAAAATGGCCTCAAAGACCCTCAATATAACGATTTCAGCGGACATGTCGGTCTGCGGTGTTTCTGCCGCCATCGCCACGGCCGCCGCCTGCCGGGCCAAAAAGGAGGAACTGACCCTTGCCATCGGTCTGTCCATGATCTTTACAGCGGTCTGCATGGTGGCACAGCCGGCATTTGCCAAGCTGGCCGGCATGCCCGAGATTCTAGCAGGGGCCTGGATGGGCAGCACCATTGATTCTACCGGTGCAGTTGCCGCAGCCGGCGCATTCTATGGCGAAAAAGCCCTTTATGTTGCCGCCACCATCAAAATGATCCAGAATGTTCTGATCGGCGTTACGGCCTTCGGCGTGGCGGTTTACTGGTGCGCAAAAGTAGAATGCGCTCCCGGGCAGAGGGTAAGCTGGTGGGAAGTGTGGCATCGCTTCCCCAAGTTCGTCATCGGTTTCATCGCTGCCTCCGTTGTTTTTTCCTTAATCGACCAGGGCATGGGCAAGGATATCAGCGCGGTTATGATTGACAACGGCGTTTTAAAGGGCTTTACCCGCCTTGCCCGGGAGTGGTTCTTTGCCCTGGCGTTTGCATCCATCGGGCTTGAAACCAATTTCAGAGAATTTAAGCCTTATTTCAAAGGCGGCAAACCCATCACGCTCTATGTTTTCGGGCAGACGTTTCAGCTTTGCCTGACGTTGTTGGTAAGCTACGTCATGTTCTACATCGTTTTCAGTGAAGTCACCGCAGCCCTGTGATTCCATGAAACCCTGTAGAGAGGCAGCGGAAATAAACCCCTGGCTGAAGCTGGCCATGGGCATTGTGCTGATCCTGTTTTGCATTTTCGGGATTGGGCGCATAAGCCGCCGCATTCCCGGCGCAGACCGGATGGCACAGGTGATCGATGATTACGATCTGCGACCGTCCGCCATCTTTTACACCGATTTTGAAGCATCCGCTGAAGGCGCGGAATATATCCGCCACAGCCTTGAATATACGCCGCGCCCCGGGACGCAAAAATAAACCTGAGCTGCCAGAAGTCAGAGGTGAGGAGTCAGGAATCAGGAGTCAGAATAAACAGTGAACAAGGCTTTCATATTCTGAATTCCGGCTCCTGTATTCTTTTCTGTTATGCACAGTGCGCCGCCGCCCGCATCCGGTCCCGCAGCTTTGGCGGAATGGATTTGTAGGTGTTTTTCTGAGATTTGCCAAGACCGGCAGCCCGTTTGAGATCCACGAGCGTTTCCGCCAGTTTCACGGCTGCCTGGGTGATATCGATAACCGGCACCCCCGTACCGGGAACGATGTTATAGCCGAGCAGGGATGTTGCGGGGCTTAAACTGGCGCATGCGGGGATAATCACTTCAGCGCCGTTTTCAATGCACTCAAGGCACAATTTTTCAAATTGGGGGTTTATGGACGAAGGATTTTCCACCATTTCAAAAAGGGCTTTAAACGGGTTGCTCCCCATCTGATACACTTTGACCGGCGTTGCGGCGCGTGCGCCCAATCCGTAATTTCGGATGTTTTTTTCGCAAACGGGAATAAATTCATCCATAACCGTTATGACGCCGAACTTGGACCCGAGGGAACACGACAAAAGCATGGCCGCTTCCGTGCACCCGATAACGGGGATATCCACGGCCTGTCTCGCCTCCTGCAACCCCGGGTCATTTCCGCAACCGATAATGACCGCATCATAGCCGCTTGTTTCAGCCTCAATAATGCCGTCGATGATCCAGACGTTGTTTAACATCTCCAGATACGATGCATTAAATGCATACGATGAGTATTTCACATGGTGAACCTCAACTTCGGTATCCTGTCTTGCCGCTTTCCGTGCACTTGAAAGAAGCGTGTTTTCGATTTTTTTTTGCACCTCCGGATCGCCGCCCTTAATCGATTGGTCAGCCGCCGGCAAAATATCCTGCCACCAGATTTTGATGCCCATTTTCAATTCCTCCTGTCAAAAATGTCAAACGATTATTGTCAAAGGTATCAGGTTTCGATGAGCGCCTGATTTCATTTCGTAAAGCGAAAAAACTTTCAGGAACGGGTCTGCTTTTCAATTTGTTTCAGAATATCGTCATATTGATCCTCAAGATCCAGCAAGTCCATCATTACAGGCGGTTTAACGGAGTGAGCCGGGAGTCTTTTCTTTGTTTCCGCAATTTCCTTTTCAAGATGATCCAATTGTCGTCTCAGTTCATCAAGTGTTTTCATGATGCCTCATCAGGTAAAAATCTGACCAATTCATAAAAAGCCCTCAACTCGTCATGCCGGCACTGATCCGGCATCCAGAACGCATTGAATTTGCGATATGGCGGGAAAACATGATTGCTCAGGCCCCCTTCCGAACCGGACAGCCGGTATATTTATGTTTTGACATGGGCGAATGATATCTCAAATCGGTGGATGTGTAAATATTTCTTCGGCTCTTCATCCAGCCACAGGCGCAAGTTGCCCCGGAGCACCCATAGAGATCGTTTCCAAGATCATATCTCGGCATCTAAATCTTTCAACATAAGGATAATGCAAGTTATGTTGGTATCACAAATACCTCCGATGAATAAGCCTTCTCAATTTATTAATCCTCCTTAACGATATTTTCATGATACTATTCTCGGATGTCAGGTTTGCATGCGGCTGTGATCTCCGGGAGGTATCTGAGGCGAATACAGTATCAAAAATGGTTATCGCATTCCTCGACTTCAACTTTTCAGAAACATAACAAATTGGGAGTGTCTCCGTCTGTTCCAATACTCTCAAATTCCCTTCCGAGTTCAATATCGTTGACAATAATTGCCCGATTTCGTATGTTGCCCACAAATATTTTTATAGGATTACAGGATATTAAGAGACATATGAAATAGCGAAAAACAAAGTGCCAGGGTACTCATACTCCTTGTTGGAGGGAAACATGGATAACCGATTCTTTGAAAAACCAGTGATCAACTCCCCCTATGAGTACCCGAAACGACACTGGGAGCTTGACGATGACGGTCAACCTACCCAACGAATCATTGAGCACCGCAGAATCGTAAAGTTCATAACGCCCATTCCGAAACCCAGAAAACGCAAAAAAGGGGCCATCCAGCAGCAATTCATTTTCGATGAAGGAAAGGGGCTTTCCACAGAGGCGCAACAGTATGATCCGACGCCGATTATCAATCAGCTCCGGGTCAGGGAAGAAGCCAAAAAGAACAACGAAGCGGCCCGTGTCTGGATTTCCGGTCTTGAGACGGTCAGCCGCAAACTCGGCGTCAATCGTATCATTGACCTGTCGGCAATGCCTTTTTTCCTCCGGGGTTCGAGCTTTCACAGGCTTGACAAAGCCAAGCACAAGAATTTCCGGCGCGGTTCGCGCCAGTGACGAATTGCGGATGATTGTCCACAAGTCCGACAGAAGTCTACTCCGGGAGCATTACCGGTTTGTTAATCTGCCGCGGAAACGGCACGCGGAACTCCGAAGGGGTTCTGTATGACAGCCGGTGGTTTCAGCCACCGGAAAGAGATGCCGGCAATTCGATGACGTCCTGAAGGGACGCTGCGATTTAGAGATGAAGGGGCCTGAATCACGGTGCGGATACAGCGCCCCTTCAGGGCGCATGAGAAATGAGACGGCCCGGTTACCGGTGGTTAAAACCACCGGCTGTATTACGGTTCCCCGCCGGGGAACGTGATAACAAACCGGTAATGCTCCCTCTACTCCTGTGTTACGTCGGCCACGACGACGCTTACCGCTGGGCTGAACAATGCAAGATGGAATGGCACCATCTGAAAGAAAACCACATAAAAAAGAAATTTTCTGTCAAAAAGGAGGGTAAGGGAGATGAAAAATCGGATAAGAATCACGATTTTTATTTTGGTTACGATAGCGGTTGCATTTCTTGTTGCAGCTTACCTCTATTTTTCTCCCATCTTTGCCGTTGGAACCGGTTATGCTGCCAAAATACTGTGTTCATCGGCATATGTTTCAGGCCGCTCATATGATTCAATTACAAGTGAGGATCTGAATATGCCAGGAATGTCAGGGATCAAAACCCGACAGGATCAAAAAAACAGGGCCACAGAAGCATCTGTGTTGGGCTTTTTTAAATCCCGCGCCATTTATCGCCCGGGTATAGGTTGCACCTTATGTATAGATGGTGCAAATGAAACTGAACTCAGACAGCAGGCGATCGGGACGACCCAAGAAGAATTTTTGGAGTCAGACGAAACTTGGCCTGAGGGCGACGCTGTTTCTGAAAGCCTGCCGTCCGAGATCAGACCGGAGGATCTGAAAGCGGCCATAGATATGGCGTTTGATGAAACGTCGGAACATCTGCTCCGCACTCGTGCGGTTGTTGTTGTATACGACGGACGTATCGTGGCAGAGCGCTATGCCCCTGGCATAACCAAAGACACCCCGCTTCTGGGATGGTCCATGACAAAAAGCGTTACCAATGCCCTGATCGGTATACTAGTGAAACAGAAAAAACTCACTATTGAGCAAACGGAATTGATGCCCCAATGGCAAGAAGAAGATGATCCACGAAGGAAAATCACCCTTGACCCTCTTCTGCGTATGTCCAGTGGCTTGAAATTTATAGAAGAGTATGAAGGCAATGCAACCTCGGATGTCAACCTTATGCTGTTCACGAAATTCAGCGCTTCGGATTATGCTGCAAACAAACCCCTTGAGGCTGATCCGGGTTCAAAATGGCAATATTCCAGCGGGACATCCAACATAATCTCCCGGATTGCCCGGGACGCCAGTAGCCTGAGTCAAGTGGAATGGCTCGAATTCCCAAGACGAGAACTGTTTGATAGGATTGGGATGAAAAGTGCTGTTATTGAACCTGATCCATCAGCCAATTTTGTGGGGTCCTCCTATATGTATGCCACTGCCCGGGACTGGGCCCGATTCGGTCTTTTATATCTAAACGATGGGGTATGGGAGGGGGAAAGGATTCTGCCCGAGGGGTGGGTGAAATATTCCACCACCCCAACCCCATATACAAAGCCGGGGGAGGCCTATGGCGCTCAATTCTGGTTAAACTTCCCCAATCCTAAACGTCGATTTTCTTTTTTACCTGACGACACTTTTATGGCCTTAGGCCATGAATGTCAGGCGGTTATTATAATCCCCTCCCGAAATATTGTCGTGGTTCGATTGGGACTTTACCGTGGTCCTCACTTCGAGGCCCCTTTGGACTTTGTGGAAAAAGTCCTGCAAAGTATGCTTGAAAAACAATAGTCGATCCAACATGAGATTTGAGATCGCTTGGCCGTCAGACTCTTTGGATTTCCGAATCATAAACGTGGTATTTGCCGTTGATCCATTCCTGAAGCCCTGAGGCGTAATACTTGGAAAATCTCCGCTCCGACGGCCCGCCGGCCAGATTGGTGTGAAGGATATTTTCTCCCAGATCGGTGATCATCCGGTATGAGGGGGCAAATGTAGCAGGTTGCCCCATGGCTTTAAATATCTGGGCCTGGGGAATCGTGGCCCGGCTTCCGATATGTTCATGGGGACCGTAGTCGAATCCCAGGAATTTCGGCAGCCGCCCCCCGAAAAACAGGCTGCGGATGAAGACATGACGGGTTTTTCCATAGGCAACCGCGGCGTCTTCAAGTCCGCGTTCGATCGCCTGGCGCAGAACATCATCTCTTAAACGGTCGCCGAACCAGGCGGGGGAGGAGTTCAGCAGAACGTCATCGAAAAAACCGTGCAGAAAAGCAAACAGCGGCGTTTCAGCGACGATGGAATTCATGACCGTTGTCCCCAATATTCCACCGAAAATCAATTCCATGCAAGCGGCGTAAAAGCGTTCAAACAGCGTTGCCCCCAAAGAATCAGCATCGTATCGGCAGTCCCAATTTTTCAGGAGTCTGCCGTTCTCCGTATCCGGAAGAAGGGGCCGGATGAGCGCCATGAACGCTTCGGCCTGCAGCGAATACAAATCGTAATGCATCGTTTTCATGTCTTCAATGGTCAGGGCCTGTCCCTCCCGGATCAGGCTGACAATACGGTTTGAACGGTAGGGGGGCATGGGCAGCTTGATGGGCCTGATTATTCCCAAATGATTCAAGTCCTGGTTGGCCGTAACGATAAAGCCTTCAGGAGGGTCCATCACCCGGGGATGACGAGCGGTATCTTCGTATCCCTGCCAGTCCTGTTCAGGGTCCCAGCCCATGTACGGCAAAAGGCCGGAGCCGCCGTTTTCTTTTTTGGGGATCCTCCCGCTCATTTGGTAGCCGATATGGCCTTTTGTGTCGGCCATGATCCAGTTGAAGGGAGCAAATGTCAGTCCGGCAAAACAGGGCATGGCCTCTTCAACGTCTTTTGCCTGAAGAAGGTTGAAAAAACTTTTCAGCGTTTCGGCCGTTGTTTCCTTATGACTGGCCCAGGCGTAGCACAGATAATGCCCGTCATCATCGGTGTCCTTCTCGAGCAGGCCGTGATGGTTTTCAAAACACAAAACCGTAATGGGAGGCTTTTTTTTCGGGCGAATGATTTCCACCCTGCGGTTAAGAGGTTTCCATTCATCGCCGTGGCGATATCTGCCGTTTTTAACCTTTTCGATGAAATAATCGGATGCATCTGCCGGGCTATAGGTTACCGCCCAGGCCAGATCCGGCGTCCGCCCCAGAACGAGGGCAGGTATGCCGGGCATGGTGCCGCCCATCATGAACCGTGTGCCGCACGTCATCATGGCATTGTACCAGATGGAGGGCAGTTGGACCGACAGATGCGGATCTCCGCACAGAATGGGAAAGCCGGAACCGGTCCGCTTGGGACCAACTACCCAGTTGTTGCTCGCCGTCACGCCGAACAGCCGGCTTGCCCACTGAAGGGACTCGGGAACCATGGGCCATAGGACCCGCAATTGTTTGATTACTTTAACGAGTTCTTCGGGTATCTCTTCTTCGATGACTGGAAACAGTTCTTTAATTTTCCGGGGCGACACATCGTTTTTGAGCATCTGGACGATAAATTTTTCCATTTGCCCCTGGGACTGGGCCAACCCCATGAACCCAACGGTTTTGATCATGTTCAGGCAATCCATAGGAGTCCAGGGATCGGGTTTGTATCCGATGAGCCTGGATTCCAGCGGAGGTTTGCTTTCCTTCAGGGCCTTGTTCACTCCCCTGCAGTAAGTGTTCAGGATTTCCATGTGGGCACCCGATAATTTTTGGATTTCGGATGCGGCGTCTGCTCCGAGATTGATCCAGCGCATGTACCGGTCCAACTCGATGAGATTCTCATCCGCGCTTATGTATTCCGAGGCGCGGCCGCAGCATATGGTTTTTAAAAGCCACATATGCATCCGGCGGTCATACCCGTGGGCAAATCCCAGACCGAAAAAAAGGTCTGTTTCCGCATCTGCGTCAATATGCGGAAAACCATCCGCCATTCTTTTAATCCGGATTTTTCCCCTGTCCGCTTTCATCGTGATTGCTTTTTCTTTAAATATCATGGGTTACACATTCATGACGACTGATATACGAAGGAAAGTGAAAGAATAGGGCATAGCCGTTCCATGTCATTACACCGGCGAATCCGCTGTCTCAAAACTTCGGGGTTTTCGCCCTGATGTCTCCTGGGATATCGGTTCAGAACCCCAAAATATTCGCTTTCCAGAATACCTTTAAGAAGTCATATTGGCGAACCAGGTTCTTATAACAAGTCTTGTCATCAAGTTCTCAATGATATGGATTTCACGGTCCCATCATTTGGGGGCCATGCGGATCGCGCCATCCAGACGGATGGTTTCGCCGTTCATCATCGCGTTTTCGATAATGGCTTTGGCCAGGTGCGCGTATTCGCCAGACCGGCCCAATCTCGGCGGAAACGGCGTTTGCTTGCCCAAAGACGCCTTGGCTTCTTCCGGAAGAGCCGCCAGTAAAGGCGTGTCAAACAATCCTGGGGCGATGGTGCAAACCCGGATGCCGATTCGGCTAAGATCCCGGGCAATGGGCAAGGTCATGGCTACGACGCCCCCTTTTGAGGCCGAATAGCAGGCCTGGCCGATCTGTCCGTCAAAGGCGGCCACGGAGGCGGTGTTGATAATGACGCCGCGTTCCATGTCCGGATTGGGCGCGTTGTTCTGCATATGAAAGGCGGCCAGCCGCAGTACATCGAATGTTCCGAAAAGATTGATTTCAACGATTTTTTTAAATATCCCAAGATCATGGGGCCCGTCTTTGCCTACAGTCTTCATCGGAAAACCCGTTCCCGCGCAGTTTACCAGGATGTGGATTGCACCGAACGTATCCATGGTTTGACGGATGCCGGCCTGCACCTGCTGGGTATTCGTTACGTCCATTTTACAGAACGCCGCCCCCTGCCCCAGTTTTTCCGCCAGAGCTTTGCCGCCCTCTTCATTCATGTCGGCGATCATGACCTTCGCGCCGTTTCGATAAAGCATTTCCACCGTGGCTGCGCCAAGCCCGCTGGCGCCGCCCGTGACAAATCCCACTGAGCCTTTAATTTCCATTTTCAATTTCTCCTGTTAAAATGTCAGTAGATGACCACCTGATTTCATTGCAGGAAATATATATATAGAATGCCGCTGTCAATAAAATTCCTTACTGCGTATAGGCAAGGTCTCGCCATTGATTAATGGGTGGAACTGGAATATATGATGATAAGCAGCGGCGCACCCGGTCAGACTTTCGAGAGCGTTTTTGTTTTCCGGATGCTTGATTCAAACCCGAAACTTACAGCAGGACCTTATGAGCAGAACCACGGCAAGGGATATCCCCTATAATTACACGTCAGCGGACGACCGGCGCATTCTGGCGCTGCTGTTTGGGGATTCCGTGCTTGGGCCCTTTGAACGGCTGGATTTAAGACAGGGAACCGGCGGCTCCCGGCGCTTATTGATGCGGTTTATCGGGCATCTTTTCATTCACCGTCGAAACCCTTTTCTCTACCAGGAGCTGATCGACAACCCGAAACGGCGGCAACGGTTTCTCAACGCGGCCCAAAGTGATCTTGCGATGATTGCCGGTCATACCCCCCAGGATCAGGACCTGTCCCTGGTGATTGAAAAATGCCGGGAACAAATCGAGGTTTTGCGGGCCGAACTGGCTGCCATTAAACTTTTGAGAGAGCGGATTCGCCATGACCTGGGGGCTGTTATCGGGGATCAAAATATTTTCTTTGATCCATTCACGCTTGCTTCCCATGCCACCGATGCCACGGGCTGGCGCATGCATCTTCCCGTTGCAGTGGCCTGCCCCCAGGAAGAAGCCCAGGTGCCTCTCCTGATCAGGGCGATTGCAGCCCTCGGCCTCAAGGTGATTCCCCGCGGGGGCGGTACCGGGCTCACGGGTGGAGCGGTTCCTGTGGCAAAACATTGTGTCATGATCAATACGGAGAAACTCAATACGATCGGCACTATCCGTGAAACAGAACTTCAACAGCCTGACGGAAGCGTTCTAACCCTTGCCGCCATAGAGCTGGAAGCCGGGGTGATCACCGACGCCGCCATGCAGGCGGCCAAATCCGCCGGGCTGGTGTTTGCTACAGATCCCACATCCGCCTGGGCCTGCACCATCGGCGGAAATATCGCCGAAAACGCCGGAGGCAAGCGGGCCGTGCTCTGGGGAACGGCCATCGACAATCTCCTCAGTTTTCGCATGGCGGCGCCTCAGGGCCGCCTTCTGGAAGTGCGGCGGTTGAATCCCACAGGCAGGCGGATCGATCCTTCCGAGACCATCTCCTTTTCCGTAACCGATATTGCGACAGGAGAGTTGCTTCACCTGCTCCAAATTCCCGGCGACCGGCTGCGCAAACCCGGTCTGGGAAAAGACATCACCAACAAGACCCTGGAAGGACTGCCCGGAGTACAGAAGGAGGGCACCGACGGCGTCATCACTTCGGCGGTCTTTATTCTGCATCGCGCTTATCCCCAACAGTGTACCGTATGCCTGGAATTCTTCGGCGGCGACATGGAAGAGGCCGGTCAGGTCATTGAGCAAATCACACGGGGCTTTGCCGAAAAAGGACGCGAGGCCCTCATGGCGCTGGAGCATTTCGATGAGGAGTATGTCCGGGCCATCCAGTACAAGACCAAAGCCCCCCGAAGCCAGAGTCCAAAAGCCGTCCTGCTGATCGACATCGTGGGCCACACCCCCGAGCAAATCAAGTCAGGCCTGACCCGCCTCACGGGTCTTTTGGCCGGCTACCCCAGCACATTCATGGCGGTTGCCCATAATGAACAGGAGGCCGAGCGCTTCTGGCGGGACCGTAAACGCCTGGGGGCTATTGCCGCCCGCACCAATGCCTTCAAGCTCAATGAAGACATCGTCCTGCCCGTAAAGGCCCTGGCAGAATTCGCGGAATTTGTGGACAATCTCAATGTGGAGGAGGATCGCAGCAACCAGGAAGAGGTGATCTGGCAGTTGCTCACCTATCTGGAAAAGGCGGTTCCCATCGAGGACCCCGAATGGCTTTCGGCCAAACTGCCCAAAGCCCGGCAACTGCTCAAGGACGCCCTGGATCATATCAAACTGGCAGGCCGCGCCCATTTAAGAGCGGAAACCCATCTGCAGAGCATTCAGGAAAGCATGGCGGAGTTGTTTCTGGGATTCACCCAGGTGACGGCGGAGATTGATCGGGATATCGCCGAAATCCGGATCCGTCGCATCGTTGTGGCCACCCACATGCATGCCGGGGACGGCAACGTGCATGTCAATATCCCTGTTTTCTCCAATGACCGCGAAATGATGCAGCGGGCAGGTGAAATCGTGGACATCATCATGGAAAAAGCGGTGGATCTCGAAGGTGTGGTGAGCGGAGAACACGGCATCGGATTTACCAAAATAAAGCATCTGGATGTTGATATCCTGGCGGAGTTCAAAGCCTATCTTCAGACGGCTGACCCGGATGAGCTGATCAATCCGGGCAAACTCACCGACGCCAGTGTGGCTGACCGAATCTTCACCCCTTCGTTTAACCTTATGGAACTGGAGGCCCGGATTCTGCGCTACAGCCGCCTGGAACAATTGGCTGAAAAGATCTCCCAGTGCGTGCGCTGCGGACGCTGCAAAACCGCCTGCTGTGTCTTCTACCCGTCCGGGAACTTATTCTACCACCCCCGCAATAAAAATCTGGCCCTCACCGGAATCATAGAAGCCCTGCTCTACGATTCCCAGCGCTCCCTTGAAGTTGGGTTGCGGCCCCTGCGATGGCTTTCAGAGATCGCGGATCACTGCACCCTCTGCCATAAATGCCGGCCGCCTTGTCCTGTCAATATTGATACTGCCGAGGTCTCCATCCTCGAGCGGGAAGTACTTACATCCCATGACGCCCGGCAGACCGCCCTGCCGACGCGCATGGTGCTTGCGTACCTTGGCAGCCGGTCCCGCCCGGTAAATGCGGTGGTACGCCGGGCTTTTTTGCAGTGGGGCGGCGCCCTGCAACGGACCGGGGCCCGCCTGGTGAATCGCCACAGGCTTGGCCCCCTTCTGGCGCCTTTCTATGCCCCTGCTCCCATAATTGCTCAACAGCCTCTTTCGGCCGTATTTCCCCGCCCCGGAGGCGGGAATCATGTCCTGCTGGTCACCCCGAATCAAAAACCCAAGGCGACTGTTTTTTATTTCCCGGGCTGCGGCTCCGAAAGGCTTTATAGCGACATCGCCCTGGCGGCGATCTATCTGCTGCTGAAGGCCGGTGCGCGCGTGGTCCTGCCTCCCGAATATCTCTGCTGCGGGTTTCCGGCCAGAGCCAACGCAAAAAAGGACCTAACCCACCGGCAGGAATTGCGCAACATGATGATTTTCAACCAGATCCGGGCCATGCTGGGTCATATGGAGTTTAACGCCTGTGTGGTCAGTTGCGGCACATGCCGTGAAGCGCTCATGCGTATGGGGACCGCGGATATCTTCAATGCCCCGGTTTTCGATGCGGTTGGTTTTGCGGTAGACCACGGGCTTGAGGCCCGGCTTTCGGGAGCGTATTTATATCATCAGCCCTGCCATGATTCTCTGGACGGCAGGGGGGAAGAACGGTTACGGGCAATGGCCCTTCAAGAGGTCGCTTCCGTTGACCGATGCTGCTCCGAAGCAGGCACCCTGGCCTTAAGCCGTCCGGATATTGCAGCGGCCATGCTGGACTGTAAACGCCGGGAGCTCGCGTCCCTGTGGACCGACCCCCAAAAGTACACCCTGCTTACCAACTGCCCGGCCTGCATCAGTGGGCTGTCCCGGCAGCAACTCACCCGCCCGCAGCACCTCGCCGTGGCCCTGGCAAACGCCTGCGCCCCTCATTGGCGGATGGTTGCGGTCCATCAATTGGCGCAAGGGAAATTGATCGGGTTTTAAAACCGGTATTTTAACCTATCTTATTTGTTTTTATTGACTAAATGCATTTTTTGGGGTTAAATATTTTCAGTTTCCTTAAACCCCATTTTGTTGCTTCCTCACCATAATTGCTTAGGTCTTATCGCTTTGGATAGAAAGGGCATTAAAATTGACGCTGAAAATCAAAAATCCGTTTATTCACCTTAATATGGAGGCGTTGTATGTGGCGGACTAAATTTATCATGTGCCCATTACTGGTAATTTTCACCATTTTAATTGCCTTATGCCTTCACCCTGCCTATGGTGAAAATAGAATTACAACAGGGATG
>CAYTSY010000043.1:3984-8852 GCA_964440555.1 uncultured Desulfobacteraceae bacterium | reverse complement strand
TGGATTTCCCGGACATCACGCTTGAAGGCTCTGATTGCGTTGAAGGAAGCCAGTACCTGGGCGTTGAGAATGATGAGCGGTATATGGAGCTGTCAAAAATTCCTGCAAAGCTTATTATCATCGAATTTTTCAACGTGTATTGTCCTGTCTGCCAACAGCAGGCCCCTGTTGGAAACAGGCTGTACAAGATGATCCAGCGCCATCCGGATCTAAGCAAAGAGGTGAAAATAATCGCCATCGGCATCGGAAACCGGCAGGATGAAATCGATGCCTATAAAAAACAGCACCTGGTGAAATTCCCCGTATTCATCGATCCCTACAGCAAGTCGCAAAATAAGCACGGCATTGGTATGATCCCTTATACCATGGTTATAAACGCAGATCGAAAAGTGCTGGAAACCCATTTGGGGGTCATTGATAATTTGGACGGATTCGTGGAAAAAATTTCAGTTTACAGCAAACAGAAATAAGCCCGATCCGTTAAAATACGATCCGTTGGATAAAGCAAACGATGACTCAGAAAGACCAGGCAGGCGACCGGGAATTCATTCACAAGATATTTGGGGAAATCCCGGAAGAAAAAGTGATGGAGATTGCCGGGATCGCGCAGGAACGGATCGCTCCCGCCGGTACCCTTCTGTTTACGCAGGACCAACCCGGAGACAGTTTCTGCATCATCAAATCGGGCAGGGTCAGAATATACCGGAAAGCCGGGGACGGCACGGAAATCGAGCTGTCCGTTCTGAATTCCGGCGAGAGTTTTGGAGAGATGGCGCTGCTGACCGGTCAACCGAGATCCGCCAATGTTGAAACTCTGGAAGAAACCCATCTGATTGTCCTCGCCAAGGATCAGTTTGACCAGGTTTTGAAAGACTACCCCGACGTATCCATTCAGTTTGTCAAACAGCTCGCCGGATGGCTTCGAAAGGATGAAATCCGGCTGGAACAGGAAGTCAAACAGCGGGGGCCTTCCCTGTCGTTGCTGGACTTTTGTGTCATCATCGTCATCAGCCTTTTGTGCGGGATCATATTTAACCAGACCAATCCCAATGGAATCAAACTCTTCGATAAAGGGCTCCCGGACAGAGCTGCGTTTATGATTGAACCGGAAACGGTCAGAAATCAATTCAAAGGAGAAACAGTTTTATTCATAGACGCAAGGCCTTCGACTTTTTTTGATGAGCGCCATATTCAGGGCGCGGTCAATGTCCCCTATGCGCTTTTTGAAATCATGTACATGATGCACATGGATCAATTCGATGCGGCAGACCATATCGTTGTTTACGGCAGAGCCATCAGCAGCCTTTATGATGAAAAAGTGACCCGGAGGCTCGCCTTGTATGGGTATAAAAACGTTAAAATTTTATCCGGCGGTTTAACAGAATGGGTAAAAACAGGATTTCCCACAGAACCATGAAAAGGATCCGACACCATATCGTCAATCTCATTAAAAGCCGGTACCTGGCCTTGTTTCTAAGGCTCTATATCGGCCTTGTTTTTTTGTATGCCGCCATGAGCAAAATTCCATACCCCGGTGAATTTGCAGAGGCGCTTGCGGCTTACAGGTTAATGCCGTACTGGTCGATCAATTTCATATCCGTTGCCCTTCCCTGGTTGGAGCTCATTTGCGGGGTGTTTCTGATCCTCGGACTTTTTACCCGTGCGGCGTCTGCGATTATCGGCGCCCTATTGATCGGTTTTACCCTCTCCATAGGGATAAATCTTTTACGTGGAACCAGCATCGGTTGCGGTTGTTTTGACACCGCCGGATCGCAAATCTCCTGGTGGGATATCGGCAGGGATCTGGGCTGGTTCGCTTTAACCGTTCAGGTGTTTTTCTTTGACCGGATTTCATTGTTTCAGCGGATGCGGGCGCCTTTTAAAAAGCAACCGTTTTAACCGGTGCATCAGCAGGAGAGAGATGGTTACCCAGAAAAAACCAAACCGTTTTCTGCGCGCGGCAGCGCTTATATGTGTCATGGCCGTTATGTTATTTTCCTGCGAATCAAATCATAATTTGGTCGGCAAATACATAACAGACACTGAACAGCGATCCGGCGCTCCGGAACAGGTCATTATATTGCAGGAAAAAGGCCAGGGCCTCTGGCGCAAGGTTGATGAAGAAGCCTCCTTTACCTGGAATATAAAAAAAAACGAGATAAGGTTTCATCTCAAACTCGGGGGCGTCATCAAAGGCAGTATCAAAAATGATACGATTGAGATGATATTGCCGGGCCAAAACGTGATGGTTTTTAGAAAATACCAGCATCGTCAATAACCGGTTTGCATTCCGACAAAAGCCGGTTACCATGGTCGCGCTATTGGGGGACATCCGGGATGGCCGGGGGTTCTTTCAAACCGGCGGCGGTTTACTCCGGTCCATTTTAATGCTCAGGATGCAATAAAATTTAAACATTGACATAAAATAAGATTCCGGGTATCAGCCCGATATAGCCCGCTATTCAAAATCAGCCGGGCTCCGGACCGAAAGACCCGGCCTGCTCAAAACATGCGTATAGATCATGGTCGTAGAGACATCCGCATGTCCCAACAGTTCCTGAACCGTGCGAATATCGTAACGGGCCTCCAAAAGATGCGTGGCAAAGGAATGGCGCAAGGTATGGCAACTTACTTTTTGTTTATGCCCGCTCGCAGACTTGCCCCTTTAACAGCCTTTTGTACAAGGTTTTCATTGATATGATGCCGCCGCACCCAATCAAGATAGGTTGTCTCCGTTCTGATCGAGTAATGGCGGCTGCGAATTTCGGTTTTCAGGGCATCCACCAAGGGAGCGAAAAGCCGCTCAACCTCGCCGGGAACCACGCGATCGCTGAAAACGCCCGATTTGGCGATCCCTATAGTCGGTTTCTTTTTTTCAGCGACCGGCGCAGTTTTTATCATGCCATCCGGAGAATAGCCGGGAAGAAACACCTCGTAAAGAATCTTCAGGGCATGCTCGGCCTGCCTTGCCTGCCAGTCCTTGATGCCGGGACGTTTACCCGGATCAGCAAGAAATTTCTCAATATCCTGACGGGAGCGATCGCGCAATCGCTTTCCAGGCTGAAAATTAACAAAGGTTTGTCCCCATTTGACGTAAAAGAGCGAACGGTCCGGCCGCACCCGGTTATTCTCAACACAGGCCTGAAAAGCATCCCAAAATTTTTGAGACGCTGTAGACCGTTTTTGACTTTCTTCAATCATAAAACAGATCCGATTCAAGCACTTAAGTTGAAATTCATGGCGGTTATTTTGATCGGCATCCAGAGGAAAGTCAAGGTGTAAAAGAAAAAAAGGATGCATAACCCAGCAGTCCAGGTGACAGCCAGGGCCGGGCGCGTTTGACAAATTGTTTCAAGCTGAAAATCAGCAATTACTTAAAAGGTCAGTGGAAGCCCTGGCTGCTCCTGACCGCACCGTTGGGCGACAGGTACGCGTTAACACGGAAACGTGAAACTATGGTAAATGAGAGTAGGACGACGAATGAAGACAAATGCAGACGCAACTCTTAATATTTCTTCCCATTTAGTTGGAGATGAGTTTCGAGTGACAGTTATTACGGGAGATCCAGGGGCTCCAGCCCTCTATGTTCTGGATCCAATTTTTCTGTTCGATCTTGCAGTGGGTGCTGCGAGCTTGCTACAAACAGCGGCGCGCCTCACCGGCGGCCATTTCCCGACGCTCACCATCGTCGGTATAGGTTATCCAAGCGATGAGCCCGGGAATATTTTGAAGCTTAGAGCGCGGGATTTCACTCCGACGGATGGGCGGCACACGACAGCCGTGCAGTTGCCTGAGTTGCCATTCGGTGGAGCAGGGAGGTTTCTTGCTGCTCTCGAAGAGGAAATCGTCCCAACCGTCGAATCTCAGTTCCAAGTTGACTCTCTGCGTCGAGGCATAGCCGGTTTCTCATTTGGTGGTCTCTTCGCATTCTACGCCCTATTTCATCGTCCTCGGCTCTTTTCACGGTACTTGATCGGTAGTCCGTCGTTATGGTGGGACAATGGGATAGCGTTTATCTGGGAAGACCAGTGGGCAGGTGAAAATAGAGACTTGGCAGCGCGAATTTTTCTCTCGGTGGGTATGAATGAGCAGCTCGTGGGGAATTCGTGGAAGAACGAAGGTTACCCGTTAGAGATACTCCAGCGTGCGAAGATGGTAGACAACATGAAGCATATGGCCGCTCGTCTTCGCGAGCGCGGATACAAACAGCTAAACCTCGAGTCGGCTGTGTTTGAGGACGAGTACCATCTGACGGTGCCACCCGTTTTCTTGACTCGAGGTTTGCTCGTGGCATACGAGGGCTAGCGATAGGCAGAAGTTGTTATTCCTAACTGCCCAACCCGTCATTGGAGTGGAGTGCCAAGCAGCGGCGCTTCGCTTGCCGCTTAGCATCCACTCAATTTGAACGTTATGTGCCAAGGTATAAGAGCGTATGGAATTCAAATTTGACCGACCCCGACAAGATAGGATCGCGGATGAGGTGATGATTACCGAACTTAAACGCATTGCACAACTGGTCGGCTATAGAACGTTTACTCGCCATGAATCTGATCAAATGGCAAGTGCATGTAAGGGAAGTGCTGTGCTCAGTAGGTTCAAAACTTGGAAGGCCGCATTAGAGGCGACAGGTCTGAACTTAAAGGCACACAAGAATCCCCGAAAGGATCAGATTCTCAAAGTAATGTGGTTTAATACTAACGGACACCGAGTTAAGCGGGCGGCTGATTAAACTGTTCGGTGAAGACAAAATAAGGAATATTCATTTATGGAAAAAAAATGTTACATACTTGCCGGTCCAAATGGGGCCGGGAAAACTACTTTCGCAAATGAGTTCCTTCCCATTGAAGCTGAGTGTCTTAATTTTATCA
>CAYTSY010000043.1:0-3974 GCA_964440555.1 uncultured Desulfobacteraceae bacterium | reverse complement strand
GCTCAGGGGCTTTCTCCTTTTCAACCCACAAAAATGGCTCTTGAAGCTGGCAGGATAATGATTAAGCAAATTGCTGATTGCCTGAGTAAAAATGAATCATTTGCGTTTGAGACAACACTCAGCGGTAAAGGATATTACAAAAAGATAAATGAATGGAAGAAACAAGGATATGAAATTATTATCTACTTTTTTAAGCTGCCATCAGTAGAATTTGCTATAGAGCGTGTGAAACTGAGAGTAGCCAAGTGGACACGAGACGTCCCAGAAGCAGATATTCGACGTCGTTTTAAAAGAAGCTGGAACAATTTCGACATGATTTATAAGCCATTGGCTGATTCATGGGCTGTTATTGATACATCAGGCGATATGCCGGTTATTATTGATGAGTCGGAGTAACATTATGAAAAAACATAATAAATATTCAGTAATTGCTTTAAGGGCTTTGCAGAGGGCAGCCACAAAGGTTGCCGAAGATGCAATAAAAAATAACTATAAAATACCCGTATGGAAAAATGGCCGCATTGAATTCAAGATCCCTGAAATAAACACCGAACCTGTCAGTCCAGGCGACAGCCAGGGCCGGAGCATTTAAGCAGCTTATTGTAAATTTGAATTTCATCATGTTTAATGAAGTTACCGGAAGTCCTGGCTGCTCCTAACTTCGGCGTTGGGCTACGAGAAAATTCATCAGCAAATAGAATGTACTGTTTTCGTTTCTTGATCATGCAAAGCTCCTTTCAGGTTGTGAAACAGAGCTTATCACATTGTCCAGTTTTTGGGGGCCACCGCATCCCCAAAATACCCACGGAGCACAGAAACCAATCCTGCGGGTCAATTGCACCGTGTTTTTGCTCTTTGATTTTGAGACCATAACAATTATCATCCCTGCTTCACTCTGACCGGTGTTTCGCTGCCACTCAACACCGGCAGGCAAGCAGACCGTTATACCCCAAGACAGATTGACAGATGTATATGATGGTGATATACTATGACCATGATATCTGACATACTTACGAAATGCACCGGATTTGAATGGGACAGGTACAATTCCGAGAAGGTTAAGACAAGGCATGGCGTGACACCGACTGAGTGTGAGCAGGTTTTTTTCAATCTTCCGGTTATAGCCGGTGGTGATGAGAAGCATTCGGAAACCGAAGACCGGTTCTATGTACTGGGGCAGACAGACTCCGGCAGACTGGGATTTCTGGTTTTCACTGTTCGCAGGGACAAATTGAGGGTTATATCCGCAAGAGACATGAACAAGAAAGAAAGGAGGGCGTACCAAACCCATGAAAAAGACAATTCCCCAATTTAAGAGTGACGAGGAAGAAAAGGCTTTCTGGCAAAGCCACGATTCCACGGAATACATTGACTGGAAAAAGGCGGAAAGAATCACTTTGGCCAATCTGAAACCCTCGGTAAAGACAATTTCTCTGCGACTCCCGGAGTCCATGCTCGAGGAATTAAAGCTCTTGGCCAATAAACGCGACGTGCCTTACCAGTCTTTGGTCAAAGTCTTCCTATCCGACCGGATCGACCAAGAACTCACAACTAAAGGGCATAATAAGTCGTTGCACCGGATCGCCCGGAAATCGGGCTCCCGGTGAACTTTGCGTTAAGCCCAAAAATAATGTTGACATAAGGCACACATTGCCGTAACCTGTATACATGAATATATTCAGATGGGACAATGAAAAGAATGAATTGTTAAAAAGCGGTAGGGGCGTTTGCTTTGAACAAATTGTCCTGCTGATGGAGAAAGGAGAAGTTCTCGATACCATTGAACATCCAAATCAAGAAAGGTATCCAGGACAGAAAATTGCTGTGGTTATAATTGATGCTTACGCATATCTTGTTCCTTATGTTGAACACAATGAAGAGATATTTCTTAAAACAATTATTCCCAGCAGAAAAGCTACAAACAAGTATTTGAGGGAAAAGAAATGAAAAAGATAATTCTGGATGATGAGGAAAAAGATATCCTTGAATCATATGAACGTGGAGAATGGGTACCGGTCAAGAATGCGAAGAAGGAAATCAAGAAACTCCAGCAGTATGCAAAAAATACACTGCAAAAAGACAAAAGGATAAACATTCGCATGTCTTCAAAAGATTTGGATCAGGTACAGGTCATCGCAGTGCAAGAGGGTATTCCTTACCAGACCCTGGTATCCAGCATCATTCATAAGTACGTTTCCGGATATCTTATCGAGAGAAAAAAAAAGGCTTAATCGGGCAGCCGGGAATTTTTCTCCCCCAGCCCCACAACACTCGGCATGCGGGTCCGCACCGGGCGTTTCACCTAAATCACCGGACCGTAGTTGGGTAATGAATGTTCACCCACAGTTCTTTGACAGATAGCAGACCTTGATCCTTGAGCCATTGAATGGTCATACCGGTTTGCGTGGCTAATGTCCGGGCACACTTCCATGGGCCTTTACGAGAAAAGCTCATGGGAATGGCGACATTCCGATGGGTTTCCATTTTAAGAAGGTTGCGGACTCGGGTGCGAACATAGCGCCATTGTTTGTTTTGCCAAGCAAAGCATAACCGCATGAATGCTGCCGCATTCAATTGCATATGCATAAACCCGCATATGCAATCCTTGTAATTCACTGTGTTGTGCGAGCTCATTGAGGCTCCTTCCCTGTTTAAGTGTTCGGCCCTTCACCATGTCCCGGGCATTACCCCGGGCCTTGGGCTACTATGGCCTCTGCTGAGTTGATGGCGCTGCGCGCCACCCTGCGGGCTGCCTTCGGCAGTCGGCTCGCTTCGCTCGGCACTGCCTGATCACCGTGCATGTTGCCATGCAAGGCGCTGTCTTTCGACCGCATGTCAGGCAGATCTCCCCGGATAAGAACGTGAACTTTCGCTACACAACCGCGGCATTTACCCTACCTCCTGAATCCGGGGTTTTGCCATGTGGTGCTGACTCACCCGGAGGCTGGGCCTTTTATATGCTGTTTCTGTTCGTCGGCTCATAGCTTTGCACTCGGGGTTGGCCGCTCCCTTCAGTCGCTTTCGCCTGCGGCTCACCTTTCGCTCCGCTTCGCCTTCAGACCTTCCCTCACGGAAACGCCCTTGCCGTCGGCTAATACTTTTGTTAATATGTTAAACACGTTAACAGGATTCACGTATAGGGGACTTTCACCCCATAAGTTCACGCCCGTACCGGGCGTACACCATCGGGTGCAGCTAACTCGACCATAGATGCGGCCTCGTAGCTGACCCGTTTGTTCGGCAAGTAAGAATCGAAGCGCCAATTAATCGCTTGACGTTTAACGAGTATCGTTATATCCTGCTCCAATGATCAAGACATTTCATTGCAAATACACACAGGCATTATTTGAGGGTAAATGTCCGCGCAAGTTCAAATCATTTGCCACTGCTGCAGAGCGTAAATTGCAAATGCTGGATGATGCGTATACACTCGAAGACCTCCGCGTCCCGCCTGGCAACAGGCTGGAAGCCTTGAGGGGTACCCGCAAAGGTCAGTGGAGCATTCGCATCAATGATCAGTGGCGTGTCTGTTTTCGCTTCGAGGATGGCGAAGCTTTCGATGTTACGATCATAGATTACCATTGAGGAGATAAACTTTATGAATCCGACAAATAAAATGCGCCCTATTCATCCTGGCGAAGTGTTACGTGAAGAGTTTCTTGTCCCGTTGGGAGTGAATGCGCATGCTCTTGCGATGGAACTCAAAGTTCCAGCTCCCCGCATCAATGACATTGTGCGTGAACGCCGTTCGATTACACCCGATACTGCGCTACGACTTGCTCGTTATTTTGGCACAACACCACAGTTCTGGCTGAACCTGCAGACAAGTTACGATCTTAAAATCGCTGAACAGGCATTGGGTTTGAAAATTGAGCGCGAAGTACATACGCGGCTTGTAGCATAAAGCTTGCCGAACATCTATATGGCCTGCTTGTCAAGGGTTCTTGGGGACGTTGTTGACAAGATATACAAAA
>CAYTSY010000042.1:22081-22826 GCA_964440555.1 uncultured Desulfobacteraceae bacterium | reverse complement strand
CGATCATCAGCAGCAATCCCACGTTGTTGCCCACGATGGAATGCTCGTTTTGCAGGTCATTGTGCAGTCCCAGTCCCTTGGCGGCCAGATGCTCGCGGATGATGGCCATGCCTAGGTTGGTTCCGTTCTTGCCGCCGTATTTTTCCGAAATCGGGTACCGGTAATGGCCCGCCGCATCGGCCCGCCGTCTGGCTTCGGCCAGCAGTGCTTCCCAATCCTCTGTGGGCAGCCCGCCACGGTCCCAGTCCGTTCTGGAATTTTCCCGCCGGTGATCAAAAAAACGGATATTGTCGTCCTGCTGTTCAAGCGGCTTTATTTCCCGCTCAATAAATTCGTGCAGTTCTTTCAAATAATCTGCGATTTCTTTTGGGATATCAAAGTTCATCGGTGTTTTCTCCTTTTGGCTAAGGGGTTTTTAGTCGGGCACAAAGCATTTTTAGTGGGTTTTCGTTAAGCCGGTTATCGGGACAAGGGCTTTCTAAGCGCTCGGTTCTCTAAGTGAAAATGTATAGGAGGCTTCACGGGAAGTGTCAAGCCTAAATGCATGAACAAACGCCGGGAAACATTCCAAGGGCTGAGAGTATGGAAAAACAGGCTGAGCTAATCAATTTTAAAAATGCTCGATACCCAATAAAAAAACTTGACAAAGCAATCCCTGGATTCTATCTAAAGCAAATCAAATTGTTTACATGGGTCTGGAAAGAGTAAAATCTTTCTGGAGGTTAAACTTCTTAGAGATAAGCTC
>CAYTSY010000042.1:19773-21981 GCA_964440555.1 uncultured Desulfobacteraceae bacterium | reverse complement strand
TAAGAAATACGGATTGTCGGGCCACAATCTGATTTATCAGGTTGTGGCTTTTTTTATGTAAAACAAAAGCATCGTCAATTAAAATATGAATTATGGGTCCGGAAAGCGTAAAATCTTTCCGGAGGTTAAACTTCTTAGAGATAAGCTCTAAGAAATACGGATTGTCGGGCCACAATCTGATTTATCAGGTTGTGGCTTTTTTTTTAATATCAACTTAATTTTAAAGGAGGCGGGGCCATGGATTTTATGACAATGGTAAAAGATAAGTGGATTATTTTTCTGGTTATCGGGCTGTTTCTTGTTGGCGCTATCGTTATTTCCGAAGTAAACCGAAGGCGTGAGAAGAAAGCGATTGAAGCGAAATCGGCTGTCTCAGAGCAAAAAGATAAATGACGGCGAAAACTCTATGCCAAGGGAAAAGGCTGAACGCGGGGCAGAACAAATTACAAGTACATAGTCGTGCACATAGCGTTTAGAGCATTTGCGCCGGTTGATGGACCGGCGCAAATGCATCAGCCACACAGCAATCTTCATCAGCGCGTCATCTTGTTGACAAACACCACCACAAACAGGGCCAGGGAAAAAGAGCCCACAAAGGCCTCAACCGTTGCGAAAAGGCGGGAGATGCCGATGGGATAAATTTCGCCGTAGCCCACGGTGGTGAAGGTGACCACGCTGAAATAGAGCGATTCCAGAAAGTAATTTATGTTCTGGCACAGGGGAATGCCGGGTGAATATTGAATGATATTACGGGGACCGTGAATGCCGGTCAGAAAAAATAACACCCCGAAGAATAAAATGATCGCCAGGGAAAAGAACATGACCTTGGCCGGGCTTTCGCCATACCCGCAGGCAAGATCCACGAGTTTGGAAACCATTCGCTCTCCCGACCATAAGGGGAGCTGGTATCGCCGCATGACCATCCGCTTTTGAAGAAATATCCCGGCATTGTCATGAAGCCCCATGCTTCCTGTTGCTGTTTGCAGGTGGCGACAGGTTTCTTCGGCCTCTTTGAAAAGGCGGAGGGCATTTGATTTGTCGCCCTTGCGCCAATGGTCCTGGGCGTGCCGTTCCTGTCGCAGTTTCCCTCCCCAGGCCACATTCTCCAGCTTGGTCTGGTGAAATTTTGTTCCCAGCAGATTGGTGTCCGTGAGGTTTGCCAGATTGAAGTTGGCATTGCCCAGATCGGCCTTCATTAAAGACCCGCCGGAAAGATTTACATTGAAAAAATGTCCGTGTTGAAGGTTGGCCCGGTATAAATCAACATCCGTCAGGTTGGTCTGCTCATGGGTTCCGGCCCGAACCAGATTAATGTGCTCAAGATGGGCCCAGGCCAGACGGAAACCTTCAAGCGACTGGCCCTCCTTCACCATGAGCTCTAGCCGGCCCTTTATCTCCGGGCTTCTTTTATCCGCCTTCGGGTCATGCCAGAAACATAAACCGTCAGTTTGGGCGAGATGCGCGCATTGCCCGCCGCTGCGCAATCGGTATTGGCATTGTTCGTTTGTCGGGTTGTCCATTATTCCCCCTGTTCAGGCAGCCAGCACCAGTCCCATCAAACTCCCCCGGGCAACGGAATCCGGCTCACAGGTTCCGCCGATCGGATACACATCCCATCCGACGCGCGCCGCCATGGTAAACGCGTCCATGCCGCAGGATTCCATTGAAGGATTGCTGATTCCTTCATTGCGGCAGGTTTGCTCAAGGGTAAACATCCGGCAGACCGGTTCTTCATGGCAAAGCACATCCCGGCAATTGCCCGCGGCAAACCCCAGCGTTGGAGAAAATCCCAGTTCCTCCGCTGTTTTCCGGATATCGGCGACAATGGAAAATACCGTCAAATACGCAGCGCCCAGCGTCAGGACAATTCCCTGGTCATCCATTTTCCCCTCATGGATCCAGTCGGCCAGGCCTTTTGCCGCGATCACGGAACTCTCCACCCGCACACGGAAAAATACTCCCCAATTGAATTTCGATACCCTTTCACGGACTTCGGCTATCGAATGTCCATGAGGCGGACAATGATTGCAGGCGCCTGACATATAGCATTTGGGGATCATGCATTTAAACCGAACCCGGGGATCCACAAGGATGTCGGAGGTGGGGATCACCGTGGCATTGTCTGCTCCCTGCTCCAAGGCGAGATGTACCAGTTTTGGCAGGCCCTCCGGGACGCGTGAGTTCTTGTTTTGTTCGGATTGAATGATT
>CAYTSY010000042.1:0-19763 GCA_964440555.1 uncultured Desulfobacteraceae bacterium | reverse complement strand
GATCGATGAGGACATCGGAAACGGGAATCCATACGGCGCTGTCCGCCCCTTTGGCCATGGCCAGGTGAACCAGTTTCTCAAGATCCTGCCGGATGGGCGGATCCGGTTTTTCGACGACGGTGTTGACTTCTCCGTGTTGCATGTACTCCCCCTTTGTGTTTAGGCAATCATGACCAGCCCGGCCGCAACGGGACCCGTGTTCCCGGCCGGGAGCGTGAAGTTCACATTTCGGGCCATCTTCAGGGCGTCAATGCCGGCGGCCGGCAAGGAGGGCCGGCCTTTATAGGGCTGACGGCATTTTTGGCCTTTAATAAGCGCCAAGCACCGTTTTTCATCCGCGCAAAAAATGCTTTTGCAATTGCCTGAGGCTAATCCGATCACCAGGTGATACCCCAGGTAAAACGCAGCGGATTCGATCTTTGAAACGATGTCGGCGACCTTGAAGTACAGGTTTCGATGGCTTTCATCGGGGATCGGACCGCCGCCGTAATCAGGCATACCCTGATCCGCATGGAGCAAAAAAAATACCCCCGCCTGATAGGCATCCACGGCCTCCCGGATGTCGTCCTTGGGGTAGCTCAAGGGCCAGTGGATGGAGGGATTGCCGTCATCGGCGTCGGCCCGGGCCTTGACGTCGCGGCTGAAGACCACCTCTTTCGCGCTGATGGTCGCCGCTTCATCCGCGCCTTCATCCACAGCCATTTGCCTCAGCCGATTTAAGTCTGCGGATAGTCTTTGCGAATCGATAAAAGCGGGAATTTGCCTCACGGCCAGGGGTTTAGGGGTTCTTTGTTCCATGTCTTGAAACCTTTCTGCATGACTATGCGTACATCGGATTCATTCGTTTATGCCGGCCGTCTCATTTTTTGCTTTTCTTCCACGGCTTGAAATCGTAAGGTCTGCGTACGGCAAAGGGAAATCAATCAATAGATACACGGGAATGCGGGGATGATCAAGGATATTTTTCCTGCGGAAACAGGCCCGGCCCTTGGATCAGGAAAGAAGCAGAATGCCGATGATGGTGATGACCACGCCGATGGATTTCTGAACCGTGATTTGTTCACCGAGAAAAAAGAAGGCCAGGATCAGCGTAACGACCGGATAGGTGGCGGTGATGGCCACAACGCGCGATGCCTCGCCTTTTGAAACCGCCAGATAGAAAAAAAAAGCGGCCAGAGCCGAGGCGGCGCCGGCCAAGGGGGCGCAATAATAAACGGGGTTATTCCACGAAAAGCGCAGGTGGCTGAAGAACAAACTCAGATAGATCGGAAGCACGACAGATGCGCCCAACATGCCCAGAAGCAGCAGGGTGTAGGAGCTCATTACCTGGGAGGCCATTTTTGCCAAAAATCCCCATACTCCCCAGAAAAAAAGGGCGACCAGCGCATAAATCAGCCAAAGTGCCATAACAACTCCTTTCCGATTGTTTTTAAGCTCATTATCCGGCATAATAAATAAAATTGGCCTATAAAGCCACCCAAAAATCTTTCAAAGATAAGAAATTATGAAGCTTCATCGTGTACGGCAATGGCTTATCGATACTCCGCTCAAAGACCCAGCGGCCGAGGTGCGACGGCGCCTGGGCGCGGCGGATCTCATTATTCCACAGGCCGATGTGGCCATCACCGCCGGCAGCCGGGGGATCGCCAACATCGCCGCCATCACAAAAGCGGCGGGGGATTGGTTGCGAAGCCGCGGCGCCCGGCCGTTTATCGTTCCCTGCATGGGGTCGCATAACGGCGCCACGGCCGAAGGGCAAAAGCGGATGGTGGAATCATTGGGGATCACCGAAACCGCCATGAACATGGAAATCCGTTCTTCCATGGACGTGGTGACCCTGGGCGCGGTAAGCTCCGGCGAGGTATTCATCGACAAAGCCTGCTTTGATGCCGCGGGCGTGCTGGTCTTAAACCGCATCAAGCTGCACACCTGTTTTTCCGGGCCGGTGCAAAGCGGCCTGATGAAGATGATGGTGGTGGGCATGGGCAAGATCCGTTCGGCTGAAACCTTTCACAACACCCCTTCGGCCCGGATGAAGGACATGATCGTTGAAATGGCCAAAGTGATTCTGACTTCTGGTAAAATCATCGGGGGGCTGGCCATCCTGGAAGACGGCTTTGATCAGACCGCGGAAATTCATGCGGTACGGCCTGAAGACATATTGATTCAGGAACCCGAACTTCTCAAACGCCATTTGCATTACTTTCCCCGGCTTCCGGTGGATGATTTAACTGTCCTGATCGTGGATGAAATAGGCAAAACCTACAGCGGCACCGGAATGGACACCAACGTCATCGGGTTTCGCGGAGTCAAAGGATACGAGGATATCGAAAAGCCCGATATCCGGATTATTGCAGCCCTGGCCTTGTCCGAAGCGTCCCGGGGAAACGCCATCGGCGTGGGGCTGGCGGATTTCATCACCCGCAGGCTGCGCGACGCCATCGACGAAGAAAAAACCTTCATCAACGTGTTCACCACCGGTGAAATGGAGCGGGCCAAGATTCCCGCGACCCTTTCCGACGACGAGACGCTCATCTCCCGCATCCGGGAACGCTATGGCGACCGGCGCTGGATGTTTATTCCCAATACCCTGCACCTGGGGGTGCTTTATGTCAGTGAAGATCTGACGGATGAAATTTCAAACAATGCCCGATGCCGGGTGGATCCGGTTCCCGTGGACCTGGCGTTTGAAAACGGAAGGCATCGATTGTCCTTCCGGTGATCCAGTTGACATCGTCGTAAAAAGCTTGTTTTTCACCACGAAGGGCACGAAGATCACGAAGGATCTAAGAATATACAATAATTTCAGTTTCGTGTACTTCGTGATCTTCGTGGTTTATAAAAATTTGGACATGCTGGCGGCTTGCTACGAGCCATCACAGTTGAAAGGAAAAATTATGTCGGCTTGGCTCCACAACATGGAATGGACGCTCCCGTTGCGTTCTGAATGGCTGACCCCGGTTTTCAAGGGCTTCTCGTTTCTGGGTTATGGGGGGTTCCTGCTGCTTTTTCTACCGCTGGGATATTGGGTGTGGAACAAAAATATCTTTGCCCGGATGGGGCTTCTCCTTATATTGACTTCCCTGCTGAACGCCTGGTTGAAGGATCTTTTTCAGGATCCCCGGCCCGATCCCGTTTTTCAACTGGACCCGGAAGTCGGCAATTCGTACGGCTTTCCCAGCGGTCACGCCCAAATTGCCGTGGCCGTATGGTTCTGGATCGCGTGGGAGGCGCGCAAGTCATGGATCTGGGTTATCAGTTCGATTCTGGTGGCGGGGATATGTTTCAGCCGGCTTTACCTGGGGGTGCATGATGTGGAAGATGTTTTGGGCGGACTGGCAATCGGCTTGACCGGTCTGGCGCTCTTTATGTTTTTAAACGCCAAAAAATTTCACCGGCAAAGGGTTCTTCACCCGGCTGCCCAAATCGGTGCGATCGCCGTAATTGAAGCCTTTTTCTTTCTCACCTGGCCGGGAAAAGTGCCGCCCAAAGCCATCGGATACGGCGTGTTTCTCATGGGATTCTGGATCGGCGTTTTAATCGAGCAAAAATGGGTGTTTTTTGAAAAAAGTCCGGACTGGCAAAAAATTTTCATTTCGGGAATTCTTGGAATTATCGTATTTACGGCTTTAAATAAAGGGTTTGCGCAAGCGGCAGAAATCTTCGAAAGCCAAAAACCCTATATTGCCCTGGTCCAGTCCTTTATCCTGGGGATGTATATCACGGGCCTTTCGCCATGGCTTTTTCAACGCACCCGGCTGGCGGGGAAACGCGTTTCGATTATGCCGGGCCTTCCATAAAGGGCCGGACATTGATCATCGCCCGGCCTCAGGGGAAACGCCAAGTTTTTGAAAAACCGAAATGATGCTCTGTTTATCGAGAAATCCCATATGACGGCTGACCTCCCGACCCTGCCTGTCATAAAAGATCTGGGTCGGAATTGCGCGGACGCCAAATCTCTTTGCCTGGTCCTGATGCTCCCAAACGTCAATAAAAATGACGGATGCCCGCCCGTCATACTCTTTCTGCAGATCCTTGAGGATGGGCTCCATCATTTTGCAGGGAATGCATTTATGAGAGCCCAGATCCAACATGGTGACCATGCCCGGCGTGGGTGCCGGCGGTATCCCGGCCGTCTGCACATCACCGGCAAACACCGGCGAAACACACCAGCAGACCCAGCAGACAATAACCATCCGGTTGAAAAAAATTCGTATCTTTTGTGTCATTAACCTTCTCCCCCGATCCATAAGCAGTGTCTTTTATGCCATTCTTGATATCCTCCTTTATCACGCAATGAGTCTTCCGTAAAGCATTCCGGCAATGAAAGCTGCGATCGTGATGGGATTCACCCATACGCCGGGGGTCGTTTTTTTTTAAAACGCGGTCAAAACAGTTTTTAATTTTGTCGAAAATACACTATAAAAAGATGAGGACAAGCCAGTTCCCGGCATTTTCATTCCCACCATAACAAGGGGCCGACATGGACGACGGGTTGAAAAAAGAGATTTTAGCGCTTGAAGACGAAATGATTTCCCTGCGCCGTGACTTTCACATGTATCCCGAACTGGGCATGAACGAACGGCGGACAGCGGACAAAATTAAACAATACCTGGAAAATATGGGACTTAAGGCGATAACCGGGGTTGCGCAAACCGGACTCGTCAGCCTGATTCAGGGCAAAGGGCCGGGAAAAACCCTGATGCTGCGTGCGGATATGGACGCTTTGCCTGTTTTTGAAAAAAACGATATTGCGTTTAAGTCCAAAAATGACGGCGTCATGCATGCCTGCGCCCATGACGGGCATATGGCTATTCTTCTTTGCGCGGCCAGGATCCTCAACGCCCGGAAAAAAGAATTTTCGGGAAATATCAAGCTTGTTTTTCAACCTGCGGAAGAGGCCATGGCCGGCGCCTTTTTCATGATCAGCGAAGGGGTCCTGGAAAGCCCCCGGGTGGATGCGGCGCTTGGGCTTCACCTGTTTACCTCTTTCCCCACGGGAAGCATTCGGGTTCGGGAAGGCGAAGCCATGGCAAGCGCCGATATATTCACGATCAGCATAAACGGAAAAAGCGGGCATGGCGCTTATCCGGACTCAGGGATCGATGCCATCTTCATTGCAGGACATGTGATCACCGCGCTTCAGGGCCTCGTGAGCAGGGAAATCGGGGCCCAAACGCCGGCGGTCGTTCATATTGGAAAAATCCAGGGCGGTTTGGCCACCAACATCATCGCCGACAACGTCGTGCTTTCAGGTGGCGTAAGGACCCTGAGCGAAGAGGTTCGCGACTTTATCGAAGAACGGATGAAGCAGCTTACAAAGGGAATCGTTTCCTCGTTCAGGGGAACCTGCACGGTTGATTACGTCCGGGGCTACCCGGTCCTGAAAAACGACGGGCGGTTGGCCCGGATGGTCTCAACTGTGGCCGCCGGGGTCGTCGGTCCGGATAATGTAACAGAATCGGAACCGACCATGGGAAGCGAGGATATGTCGTTTTATTTGGAAAAAGTGCCGGGGTGCTTCTTTTTTATCGGCGCGGCCAACGCGCAAAAAGGCCTGATTAGGCCCCATCACAACGAATATTTTAATTTTGACGAAGATGCCCTTATGATCGGCGCGGAAACCCTGGTGCGTGCTGCCCTGGCGTACCTTAAAACGCCATGAGGCAAAGTTTAAAGCGAGAAAAGAAGAAAACGGAAAAGTAAAGCCCGGGCGTTCGCATGGGCGTCAGCTTCAAACGGGGGGGGGGGGGATAATTCCCGTCTTTTGGAAGAACCGGAATACAGATTCTATTACCTCGGAAACTCAACCTGTGTTTTGCTATCGCTATCATTTTGCCCAATGTTTGGGGTCTTAGGCACTGGTTGAGTTATATCATTTCCGGTCAACCGCAGGGCGCAGACAGGAGATCACACATGAAACGTCGCCATGGCCCAAATCATCGGGAAGATCGACAAGGCCGTGGAAACCACGATGGAGGCGTAGGCCAGTTCCGTGTCGCTGTTTAACTGCCCGGACAAGACATAGATGACGCTTGACGTCGGCAGGGTGAAATACATCATGCCGACATAAAATGCGGGCCCCGTGACGTTGAACCCTTTGAGAAACCCGTATCCCACCGCAGGCAGGATGACCAGCTTGACGATCGAAGACAGAATCGCATTGTTGCGGTGCTCGCTGAAACCGGACAGCGTCAATCCGCCGCCCACAGACAGCAGGGCCAGCGGGAGGGTGAGGGATCCGGCCAATTGAAATGTATTGCTGATAAAAACCGGGAAACGGCCGATCAGGTTCGCGTAGATGATGCCGGCCACGCACCCGATGATCAGGGGGTTGGAGATCACCGCTTTCACCAGCATGCGGTTTCTATCTGCCGGTGAATAGCTTTTGCCGGAATACCAGATCAAGGCGGCCACGGACAGGACATTGATGAGGGGAATCAAAAACCCGATGAGAACGCCCAGAATGCGGACGCCTTCCTCGCCGGCGGCGTTTAAGACAATGGCGATGCCGATGTAGGAATTAAACCGGAAACAGCTTTGATAAAACGTTCCGGCTTTATAATCGCTGATCTTAAACAGGTTGACGCACCCCCAACTGATTACAAAAACAGTCAAAATACTTAAGATGCACGCCCAGCAAAATGGCCAGTCAATCGCAACCGTCGAAGCGCTGCCGATTTTATAAAACAGCAGCAAAGGGAAAAAAGCATAATAGATCAAACGGTCTGCCGCAGCCAAAAACGCGGCATGCGTCAGGCCCATGCGTTTGAGGACGATGCCCAGAAAAATAAGTCCGAATACGGGGAATATGCTGTTGAGTACGATCATTTCGCTATTGCTCCGTTTTTACGATTCACTCATCTTGAGTTCACCGGGAAAATGGGTTAAACCTGAATTCTCGCATACCACGACCGTGACACCATTTACAAGCAGCTCCGATCAAATTAAATAAGGAGATAACCATGAACGTTATCGTCGAAAAAAAAGATCGCATCCAAACCATCATCATCAACCGGCCGGAGGTCAAAAATGCCGTTGACCTTAACACCGCCGGGGAACTGGCCGATGCCTTCCGGGCCTTTGATACGGACCCGGACGCAGATGCGGCCGTTCTTTGCGGCGCCGGCAATTGCTTTTGCGCCGGCGCCGACTTAAACGCCGTATCATCCGGGATCACATCACACCGTCTCGAGGAAACCGGCGACGGCCCCATGGGGCCCTCCCGAATGGTATTGGGCAAACCGGTGATTGCGGCCATTGCCGGGTACGCAGTGGCCGGGGGTCTTGAACTGGCTCTGTGGTGCGACCTGCGGGTAGTGGAAAAAAGTGCGGTGATGGGGGTTTTCTGCCGGCGCTGGGGAGTTCCCTTAATTGATGGCGGCACCATTCGTTTGCCCCGGCTGATCGGATTGAGCCGGGCCATGGACCTGATTTTGACAGGCAGACCGGTTGAGTCCGGGGAAGCATTGGCCATGGGTCTGGCCAACCGGGTCGTAGACGATGGCGCCGCACGCCGGGAAGCGGAAGAGCTTGCCCGGGAATTGACCCGGTTTCCACAGAATTGCCTTCGCCACGACCGGCAAAGCGCCTATGAACAGTTTTCAATGGATCTGCCTTCGGCCATAAAAAATGAGTTTCGTCATGGACTTACGGTCATCCAAAGCGGGGAAACGGCAAAAGGCGCCGGCAGGTTTGCCCAAGGCAAAGGCCGACACGGATCTTACAAGGAACTCTGAGAAAAAACACCGGGCATTGATCCAATAGAGCCGAATATGAGGCGGCTATAGGGGGTGTAATCGGTCCCCATTGGCAAATACGCGCATCCGGACAATGCCCTGACAATATTAAAATGCAGGAGGTCCCCGGAAACAATTTTCATTTCATGATCCGGCAAAGCCGGCTTCATCAACCTGTGCCGATCATAACGGCTCAGGATGTCTTCCGCGTTCCGGAAAGGATCTTTGGGAAATGATGCCGGAACAGGGTAAGGAGGGCTGGACAGCCATTTAAAAAAATCCGGGTACAGCTCATGAGCAAGGGCCAAGAGCAAATGAAACGCTGCAAAATTCATAAAAAAAAGCGTCATTTGCATATCGGCGTACAACAGTTCTTCCAGGATAACGCCGGCCGGTATGAACAACACCTTCCCGTTGGGCTTGATCCACGGAAAATCCGCCTGTCCGATCATGGCGGCGCAGGTCCGGATGGCCCGCCTGCCGGTTTCATCATCCGTGATCCCGATTTCGGCAAGGATACGGCCAAAGAGGTAGGAAAAAAATTCCTTTGCTTTTTCACCATCAATACCGATAAAATCCAATTCATTTTTAATGATTATCGTCTTCTCGAAATTATTTGCCATATGCTCCATATGATAAAATCCGTTTTCAAAAGCAACATTTTTTACGCAAAAAGCGGGCCCGTCACATGATTAGAAAGGAGGTTTTCCGATGAATGTCAGAAAAGCGGCCCTGGCGGGAAGCTGGTACCCGGCAAGCGCCGCGGCCTGTCAGAGAGAAATTGAAACCTATTTAAACGAAATACCTGCACTAAAAGATGAGAACAGGTGTTTTTTGGGAGGCATCGTTCCCCATGCCGGCTGGTATTTTTCCGGAAGCATTGCCTGCAATGTCATCCGCGCCTTAAAAGATGAGCCGCCCCTGGACGCGCTGGTGGTTTTCGGCATGCACCTTCACCCCCATTCACCCAGTTATATCATGACTGATGGGGCTTGGGAGACCCCCTTCGGGGAAATTGAAATTGAATCGACCCTGGCCCGGGAACTTACCGATAAGTTTCCGTTTACCGTTGAAACCGACCGGAGATATTCCCAAGACAACACCATAGAAGTTCAGTTGCCGTTTATCAAATATTTTTTCAAAACCGCGCGGCTGGTTCCCATCGGCGTTCCACCGGTTACAGCATCCCTTGAGATAGGCGCCGCCGTTGTTGACATCGCACGGGATCTTGGCCTGAATATCAAGATTATCGGCTCCACGGATTTAACGCATTATGGAATGAATTACGGTTTTTCCCCCAAAGGTTTCGGGGTCAATGCCCTGGACTGGGTGACTCGGGAAAATGATGCCGGCATTATCCGTGCAATGACGGCGATGGATCCTGAAGAAGTAATCCGGCAGGCCCGTGAAAATCAAAACGCCTGCTGTGCAGGAGCAGCAGCGGCCGCCATCGCCTCAGTCAGGCGGCTTGGGGCCGAAAAAGCCGGGATGATCCGATACGCCACAAGTTACGACAAGAGCCCGGGGGAAAGCTTTGTGGGATATGTGGGAATGGTTTTCGGACCGTAATTCTGTCAAGCACTATTTGACAGGCGGCCATGGCGGGGCTTGAGCAGCAATGAAACAAAAAACCCGAAGCCGGCGACCATAATGATGGCCGCGCCCGAAGTCAGATTAAACCGCCAGGAAAGGAAAAGCCCGACAACCGTAAACCCCATGCTCAAGAGAGTGGACACGATCATCATTTTGGACAATGATTTTACATATTGCTCCGCAATATATGGCGGAATGGTTAAAAGCGCGATTACCAAAATCAATCCCACCACCCGGATAGTCATCACCACCGACAGGGCGATCATGCCGACAAGCAGCAGGTAAAGCGACTTGACCGGAACACCCCGCAGCCCGGCAAACTCCGGGTCGTAGGACATGGCCAGAAAATCATTATAAAAATACGATACGACCAAAACAATCGCGAGGCAAAGCACGGCCGTCTGGTAGAGACCTGATTTTGGGACCGCCAGAATGCTGCCGAACAGGTAACTCATCAAATCCGGATGATATCCGGGAGTCAGGTCAAGCAAAATAACCCCCAACGCCATACCTACGGCCCAGATCACCCCGATAATGGTGTCAGCCCGGTGTTTGGCCTTCAAGGTCACCAGAGCCATCGCCATGGCGGCAATCAGGGAAAAACCTGCTGCGCCCACCGAATAGGGCCAGCCCATGAAAAACGCCAGGCCTATGCCGCCGTAAGCCGCATGGGCGATGCCGCCGGATAAAAACACAATCCGGTTGACCACTACCAGAGTCCCGATCACGCCGCAGATCAGGCTGGTCAGAAGGCCGGCCGCCAGCGCGTGCTGCATGAAGTCATATTGCAGAATCGAAAATATTTCCCGAAACATATCCCAAAACATCTCATTGGCCTTTATGGGTTTTAAGCACGCGATGAGGCAATCCGTGGGCGATCATTTCCACCGGGCAGGCATACATGTCGAGCATTTGATCGGTAATTTCACATCCCTCATGATAATGTACCACCTGGTTCACGCAGGCAACGGATTTGACGTAGCTCGATATCACCATCATATCGTGGCTGGCCAAGAGAATGGTGATGGTTTCATTGAGATGGTTCATCAGCTCGTAGAACCGTTTCTGACCGCTCGTATCGATGCCGGCGGTGGGCTCATCCAAAAACAGAATTTCAGGCTGGGTTGCCAATGCCCGGGCGATGAACACCCGCTGCCTTTGACCGCCGGACAGCTCTCCTATGCGGTTATTCCGCAACGGCCACATGTCCATGTCTTCCAGAGCCTTTTGGACGATTCTCTCATCTTCTCTTGATCGGCGCGGCCATCTTTTTTTGTTTATGTCCAAACAGCCCATCAGTACCACGTCTTTTACCGTCACGGGGAAACTTTTGTTGATATGGACATCCTGGGGAACATATCCGATCAGATGAGAAGCGGACTTCGGGGGCAAACCGAGCACCCGGATATGGCCCCGGCTCGGTTCAAGCAACCCGAGCATCAGTCTCAGCAGGGTGGTTTTCCCGCCGCCGTTGGGCCCGATCAGGGCCAGAAATTCTCCCGCAAAAACCTCAAAGGTCGCCTCTTTCAATACCGGGTGGCCGTTAAACGTATACCAGAGATCCCTGATTTGTATGACGGGTTTTCCCATGATGACCCCTATTTCAAAGCAGCCTTGAATTGCAGGGCCTGTCGCCGCAAATTGTCGGCCCAGTCGTACGCCAGGGGATCAGCAATCACAACCTGCCCGCCAATGGCCTGGGCCACGGTTTCCGCGCTCCGGGTCGAAAACTGGGGCTGCACGAAAATCACTTTGATCCCCCGGGTGCGAGCCTCTTCGATCAGAGACTGGAACTGGGCCGGCTTGGGGTCCTTTCCCTCGATTTCAACGGGAATCTGGTTCAGCCCGTAGCAGTGTGCAAAATATCCCCACGAGGGGTGAAACACCATAAAGGAAATCCCATTTTTATCCTTTGAAAACAGGTCGTTGAATTCCTGGTCGATCTTGTCGATTTCAGAAAAAAAAGCCTTGAGGTTTGCTTTATAGATCTTTCCATGTGCCGGATCGATTTCCGACAAGGCGGTTTGGATGGTCCCGGCCATGATTTTTACCAGAGGTGGAGCAGTCCATACATGGGGGTCGGCGGCGGTGTGATGATGATCGTGGTCTTCACCATGACGATGCTCGCCATGAGCGTCATCCGATGTCATGGGGATCTTTTTAATTCCTGCATCGGTGTGAACAATCCGCATGCCCGGATTTGCCGCAGCAATTTTTTCCAGCCAGACCGTTTCAAATGAAACACCGACGGCAAAATAAACTTTCGCCCCGGCTAACGCCACCATCTGCCTGGGCTTGGGTTCATAGGTGTGAGGATCAGCCCCCGGAGGCGTCATCACCGACACATCGACATGATCCCCCCCGATTTGTTCGACAAAATACTTTTGCGGCAAAATGCTGACAAACACCCGGAGCCGATCATCAGCCGATGCGACCGGGAAATTCATAAGGAACATCATGTTTATAAAAAATAATACGGGGGTAAAAACCCATCGTTTCATCGTTGCAGCAACTCCTGTTTCAGGCGCACGAACAGCTTTTTAAAGGGTCTTTCCCCATTTCGATGAAATCATCCAGGAATCGAATTCGCTTGCAGAAATCGGCTTATTGACGAGGTATCCTTGAGCTATATCACACCCCATCAAACCCAGTTCATTTAATATATCTTCATCTTCAACGCCTTCAGCCACCACCTTAAGTCCAAGATTATGGGCCATTTCTATCGCCGTATAGACGATGATATAATTCGTTCCATTCGTCAACATATCCGTAACAAAAGATTTGTCAATTTTGATTTCACATACCGGCAGCTTCGCCAAGTATCCAAATGAAGAATACCCGGTACCAAAATCATCAATAGAGAACTTGATCCCCATCTCATTAATGCGTGATATAATTGCCAGAGCAAGGTTCGGATCAGCCATAATCGCTGATTCAGTAACTTCAAAAATTATTTTTTCCGGTGGGACATCATAAAATGCGGGCAAGCCGGCAATGATATCAGGCAAATTCGGGTCCAATAAGTTTTTAGCCGACAAATTTATACTCGCACTGATATCAAAACCCGCTTTTTGCCATACGGATCTCTGTTGCAGCGCCTGATTGGCAACCCACAGGAAAAGCGGGTTTATCAATCCCGTTCGCTCGGCAATGCCGATAAATTCGTTCGGCAATATCATCCCATGGTCTTTATGGGTCCATCGTACCAAAGTTTCCGCTCCGATAACACGGTTTTCTTTTATGTCTATCTGTGGCTGATAATAAAGGGTCAGGTCATCATCTTGGATTGCGCTTTTAAGCTCACCCATCAGGGTAAGTCGATAGGAGTTATGCGTATCCGTTTCCGGGTCATAAACAGTAAATTTTTTATTTTTATCTTTAGACAGATACATTGCAACATCGGCTCGTTGCAGAAGCGTATCCGCATCTTTGCCGTGGTCGGGAAACAAGACGGCTCCGGTACTTGCATGCACATCCAGATTAATCCCTTCGAGAACAAATGCCGGATCAAATGCTTTTTGGATCTTGTTCCAAATAACATAAAGGTCGTTTATTTCATTAATTGCCGGTAAAAGGATGGCATATTCGGCTCCGCCGAATCGCGCCAGCGTATCGGACTCTCTGAGTACGCCCAACAGCCTGACGGCCACGGCTTTTAACACTAAATCGCCGCTGAAATGCCCCAACGTATTATTTATTTCCTTGAACCGGTCCAGATCCAGCACAAAAATGGATAATTTGGTTTTATCACGCCCTGCTATCTTTATGGCATACTCTAAGTAATCTTTAAATAAAACACGGTTCGGAAGACCTGTTAGAGGATCGCGGACAATTTCATGCATTGCCCTGTCCATTAAATATTTGGTTTTTATTTTTTCTTTTTTTGTTTGATCAACCATCAACGCTCTTATTTTGAAAATTGCTTTTCTGCCCAGGTATTGCCCCCACACGGCAAAAAAAAGCGGCATGAAATCCAAGACCCATAAAACCGGGCTGGATTTTTGCGCATCGAAAAAGCTTTTTATGCTTATTTCATCATATTTTAATTGACTTGTAAGGACAGTAGCGCCGATAACAGCCGCCAAAGATATAACTATCCCATATATTGAATGAGTTGTTATCTGAGATTTCAATATATTTTCTTTGAATCTTATTTTGGCATCTGGGTAAGCCATCCGGTCATTCCTTTAGTAATGGCGACCTGAATTATTTTAAATTCCGGGGATACAATTTATGGGATATTTTTTAAAATCAACTCACTGCTTGGTTTTTCCTTTGGAGGGGTATGTTGCAGCATATAAAACCCTATTACGGGATCAAAATGCTTGGCCTCTCGAAACGATGTCCCCAAATATTGACCGTTGACGTTTTTTATATTTACCATTCTATTTATCAGCGTCTTGACTGAATTGTCCAACCTGAACTCCACTTCAATCCAATCGCCGTCTTCAAGCGTGTGGTCTCCGTCAATCTTTATTTTTAAGCCTGTTCTTGAGATGTCCAATACATACATCTGACCCCATGAAATCTTTCTGCCCGTCATTTGATATCGGTATGTTCCTGGAAGATTGACTTTTTTTCTATAGTATCCACGTTTTTCCAGAATAGAGTCCCACTCATAGCCGCATTTGCATTTTACACGAAGCTTGACCGTATTCGGGGTCATAACATATTTAGACATGTCTACTTCATAATTTCTATTACAGCCATTACATATAAATTTTGAAGTATTTTGAGGTGATAAGAACACCCTTTGTACCATTAAATCCTCCCGATTTAAGGTAAAAAGATATGACAAACAAGACGATTCTATAACAAAACTATCTGTTCTTTGGAATTAATTGTCGACCATCTTAAATTTTATAGCAAATTACAGATTTAAAAACAAATTTTAATTCATTCCTGGTTTTTTTTGTCATTGCGCCCCACATGCAAGATGTTGGAAAAACAGGTTACGAAACCAAAGCGGCACTTATTCATGTTGACAATTCTTTAACTTTTTGCAATATTTTTTTAAACTTTTATTTTATTAATCCATCGACGACATCATTACCGTAAATTTATGGGAAAATCAGCCGTTACAACAGAAAGAAGAAGCCACAAGCGCTTCAAAGCCAGAGAAAATGTTTTTGCCGTCATTAAAAGGGGAAACGTGATTATATGCAAGGTCGCCAATATCAGCAAAGGCGGTCTTTTATTTTATTCCGAAGATTTAGATATAATTAAAAATGACGCTCTGCAGGTTGATCTCTATATTGATGATAACGTTTATATTAACGACGTTCCCGTTAAAATCGTTTCAGATTTTACGACTCAGGATGATAAGACTTTCGATGGCTTCCCCATAAGGTATCTGCGGCTGTCCTTTGATGAATTAAGCAAAATTCAAAAAGATCGAATCATTAACATTCTTGAGAATAGCGGCGTAGACGGCGATATATCCGATAGCTCAGGCTGATTCTGTTAAACGAACCCGCTTCCTTCACTTTTTGTTCGGAATGAAAGCAACATAAGGGGCGGTCCCGCTTTATTTATTAACGACAAACAAGTCATTAATAAAACCAACCAAAAGTCTTTCCCTCAGTTTCGGCGGCAGTGCATTCAGGGTTTCATTGATTTCCGCCATGCGTTTGGGAAGGGCGGTCTCCGAGATTCCCGCGGCGCCTAAAAGCCGGGCCACGGTTTCGTCGTCCAATCCCTCCGGATCGATGTCCGCAAAACCGGCCTTGACCATCTTCGCCAGCTCTCCTGAAGGCAGGGTTTTAGCTTTTTCCACGCATCGATACAAATCCGCCAGAAAGGCATCCTCCCACCCGACATTGGAAAAGTTGATGGACAGGTGGATGTTTTCCTTTGAATTTTCAAATGACAATGCCGGCTGGATATACCAGCCGATCGCATTCATTTCGTCGATGATGTGGAAAATATTGACCGAATCCGAGGTAAAGGACAGCATGCAGATATCGGGTGTTGCCATCAACCGCAGGTCCGGGTGCCTCTCAATGCCCGCTGCAATTTTTTTCGTGGCCTCAATTTTTTTTCGGGCAATATCCAAATACCCATCGTCACCGATGAAATTCAGTACTGCCCAAGCTGCGGCCATGGGCCCGCCGGACCGGGAACTTTGCACAGCGTTGTTGATGATCGTGTATCCGGTCCAGTGGGAACAGGCAAAAATCTGGTGTTTCCGGATATCCTTATTGCGATACAAAATAAGAGATGCGCCTTTGGGCGTATAGGCATACTTGTGCAGGTCAACGGAAATGGACGTAACGCCGTTCACGCTGAAGTCAAAACCCGGAACGGGTTCGCCCAGGCGTTTGAAATAGGGCAGCATAAACCCGCCCACGCAGGCATCCACATGGAACAACACCTGATGATCCATTGCCGTCTGGGCCATTTTTTCAATCGGGTCGATGATGCCGTGGGCATAGGACGGCGCCGATCCGACCACAAGAATGGTATTCGGAGTGATAGCCGAGTTGACGGCCGCCACATCTGCTTTGAAGGTTTTCCCGTCCACCGGCGCAGGCACCACTTTCACCCCCAGGTAGTGGGCTGCCTTGTGAAATGCGGCATGTCCGGTGATGGGCAGCACCATCTCAGGTTCTTTTATACCCGGCTTTTTCGCCCGGGCATAATCCCGCGCTGTTTTCACGGCCAGCATAATGCTTTCCGTGCCGCCGCTGGTAAAATTTCCCACAACGTCCGCATCCCCATTCAGATGGGCCGCGAGCATTGCTACCAGCTCTGTCTCAAACCGGAACAAGCTGGGAAACACTGAAAAATCCAGTGCGTTTTCCGTGAGAAACATGGAATAAACTTCTTTTCCGATTTCCATGGCGGCTTTTCCGGGATCAAAAACATAACCGAACACTCTCCCGGAACGCCAGTCCAGATCCTCCGCACGGTACGCCTGAAGTGTATTGAACAGGTCATCCTTTTTTAATCCGGTTTTTGGAATTTCCATGGGAGAGTTCTCCTTTATTCATTCAATCCCGCTATATCCCGAAGATCAAAGATCGTCTCAGCAAGCCCGGCCCGGTCGTCCCCATTCACATCAATTTCCGCCATCACATATTCGGGGTGAAATATTGCCGGAGTTATTCCCACCATGACCTGCAACCCAACGATGACATCGCCGAGCCCAACGCCGTTGTCGTTGTTCAAATCCCCGGCCAGCGCGGATATTTGGGCGAAATCGGAGAAATCAACATTATCGCTGACCGTATCGCCCCTGCCCCCTGGGTTGCTTGAGTGGGTGGGTCCGGAATAGTCTCCCCACCAATTGTGGGTGGCGTTGATCGCGACACCCGAGGATAAATTGTTCACGCCAAAGGTTGTGTTTTTAAAGATATTGTTCCGATTGCCGGGCGATCCGCCGATCAGAGGGCTTGCATCTCTTTCACACTCGATGCCAACGGTGTTGCCGGTTATGATGTTATTTGTTATCAAGGGTGAGTTGTTATCGATCCTGATTCCGGGTCCATCATTGTTTGAGACGGTGGAATGAACTACCGAAACACCTGCGGTTAACAGGACCGGCATGGTGTCCGAGATTTCAATCCCATATCCGCCATTGTCGGATACCATACATTCACTCAGGGAAACACTCCCGGAAGTGTCCCAGATGCTCATGCCATAATTGTTTCCAGACAACGTACATTCGTCTATCGTTACATTCCCCGAAGGTCCCCAAACCAAGATCCCCTGAATGTTTTCTAAAAACGTGCAACGGGAAATCGTATTGGCGTCATTAGTGAAATACAGAAACAGTCCGGCGTCTAGAGAATCTGTTATAATACAATCATTCATGGACAATAATCCGTCTCTTGTCTTGAAAATACCTTGGTAGGCATACCGAATATGGACGTATTCAAGCGTTGCATTTCCACCGTCCTTCACTACGATGCCGTCCCAGACGCCTGGCCAAGGACTCGTGAGGCCGCCATCCCCGTTGGTATCTCCCCCTGCAGAATCATCGCTGAGATCCGTAAAAATCACGGGGGAAGCCGACTCGCCGTCTACAACAATGCTTGCGCCGTCCTGTACATCAATGTACCCCCCCCCCTGGGCAAACTTCACAACAACGCCCGCTTCAACGGTGAGCGTGGCGCCTGACGCTACATGGACCGGACCTCTCACCTCATAGGGGCTTTCGATAAGTCTCCACGTTGTATTTTCATTATATACGATTTCATCGATGGTTGTTTTGCTCCAGACAAGCCCCGCAGAAAAAAATAAAATGGCTCCAATGAAGAATATGATCCAAAGCCGCGACATTTTGCCGGAATATTTTACCGGATTCCTATGATTTTGCATCTTCGTAAACCTCTAATTTAAATATCTTGCTGTAAGGAACGCTTGCCGTAAACCGATCTGAACATTAATCTATTTCTCGAATTCTGTCAAAAGTATTTATAATTTGTACAAACAGTTGGATCTGTTTCATGGATTAAGTGAATCCGGCGGCATTCAACGGTTTTTGCAATATCTTTTTGACAGAACGCAAGAATTAAGGCACTGATAAATCTTTCAGCCTATTTCATGTGACGAAAGGAGACTACAGGTGGCAACAAAATTTGTAAGTGAAAGAAATCTGAAGTTTTTGCTCTACGAGGTGTTTGATATCGAGGCCCTGATCCGACACGACTATTACCGGGACCACAACCGGAAAACGTTTGATATGGTTTTAAAAGAGGGGTTACGGCTGGCCAGGGATCTGCTGCATCCCACGTTTGAAGAAATGGACCGGATGCCGCCGGAGCTGGTGGATGGCCAGGTGAAAGTCCATCCATCGGTACGGACGGTGTTAAAGGAGTTCGCCGACGGCGGATGGCTGACCAGCCTGGTGCCTTATGATCATGACGGCGAGCAGCTTCCGCAAATGCTTGACTCTGCCTGTTCGTTTGTGTTCGGCGCGGCCAATTACTCCGGCAGCGTCTATCCCGGGTTGATCGTCGGCGCCACGGGCCTTATTGAAACCTTTGGATCACAGGAGCTCTACGACACCTATGTTCCCCATATGCGCTCGGGAAAATGGCAGGGAACCATGGCCCTGACCGAGCCCGAAGCCGGATCATCGCTCTCCGATCTTGCCAGCACGGCGGAGCCCGCGGATAAGGGATATTATCTGATCAAAGGGCAGAAGGTGTTTATTTCAGCGGGCGACCATGACGGCGCGGACAATGTCATTCATCTGATGCTGGCTAAGATTCCCGGAGGCCCTCCCGGGGTCAAAGGCATATCCTTGTTCGTGGTTCCCAAAAAGCGATTGGATGAAAAGGGAAATCTCATATCCAACGACGTCGTCACTTCCGGCGTTTACCATAAAATGGGGTACAAGGGATGTCCCATCGCCCAGCTCAGTTTCGGAGACAAAAACAACTGCCGGGGCTGGCTTGTAGGAGAACCCCATCAAGGGCTCCGGTATATGTTTCAAATGATGAATGAATCCCGTATCGGTGTCGGATCCGGAGCCACGTCGATTGCATCGGCAGCCTATTATGCATCCCTGGAATATACGAAAACAAGGCGCCAGGGGAGAAAATTGTCGGCAAAAAATCCGGCCGCCCCTCCGGTTCCCATTATCGAACATCCCGACGTCAAGCGCATGCTGCTGTTTCAGAGGGCTGTTGTTGAAGGTTCCTTATCCCTGATCATGCAATGCAGCCAATATGTGGACATGCAGAAAGTGCTCGGGGAAAAAGAAGCGGAAAAATACGATATGCTGCTGGAAATTTTAACGCCCATCGTCAAAACATACCCGTCTGAAATGGGGATTCTTTCGGTCAGCAGCGGACTTCAGTGTCTGGGGGGCTCCGGGTATTGTGACGATTATGCTCTGGAACAGCATTTCCGGGATAGCCGGATTCATCCCATCCATGAGGGCACCACCGGCATTCAGGGAATGGATCTTTTGGGAAGAAAAGTAACCATGAAAAATGGTAAGGCATGGATGCTTTATCTTGAGGAGGTAGAACAGGCGATTTCACTGGGGAACAAAATTTTGGATCTTAAAGACTTCGCCGGCAAACTGGAGGAGGCGGTAAACCAGTTGAAAACGACAACCCAATTTCTGATGGGCGTGGCCGCAGAAAAAGGCCCTGAAATATTTCTGGCCGACGCCACGCTTTATCTGGAATTTTTCGGTATTGTCACCATCGCCTGGCAGTGGCTGTTGCAGGGCATCGCCATTCAAAAGGCATTACACGGCGGGGCAAAGGAATCGGATATGAATTTTTACAAGGGCAAAATGGCGACCCTGAAATTCTTTTATAATTACGAACTCCCGAAAATTTTGGGTTTACAGAAGCGTTTGATGAATCCGGACGGGCTCACGGTGGAAATAGACGCATCCCTGTTCAATGATTAACCTTGACGGCGTCGTAAAAAGTCTGATTTTCACCACGAAGGACACGAAGAGCACGA
>CAYTSY010000041.1:0-23202 GCA_964440555.1 uncultured Desulfobacteraceae bacterium | reverse complement strand
GAGGGTGAGGCGTTGCTTAGCGCAAGCATGGATCGAGCGATCGACAATAGCGATGTTCAAGCAGGTATCAAGGAAATGGCCTTTAGCGACGGGAAGCGGCGTCTTGTCCGAGTCTTCTCACTGGATGGAGAGCTAGTAGCAGGGGAAGTCAGAAGAGCCGCCGCGAAATGGCATCCGCTGCTGTCGCATGAGGGGACGTAGGAGAAGACAGTGTCAGGAGAGCGCAGGAAACGGAGTCACATGGCAGAGTGCGACGACGCATGTACTCTGCTTGGATACGCGCTGCGTCGGAGATTCGAGAGGGTCAAGAGTCGTAATTCTCGAATCATAGGCCTCTCCGAATTCGACGCAGACAAAACCATACGGCTACTCGTCAAATTTTGGCCCTATAGACGCGCCTCCGTTAAAGCCTTACCTCTGCCTGTCTTACCTGTCAAGCTCGACTTTCCCGACAAGCACGGACTGCGCCCAGCATTCGCACTCGCTGACGCAGCGAACCAGAAGGAGCATTACATTCCCGTCCTCAAAGAAATGGAAGTTCTAAACCATGTCGGACTGCAGAAGCACAGGTTCTTTCGTGAGTTCGAGATCGACGAGGTTTGGGGCAAGGTGCAGCGACTCCAGCCTATTTGCTCATCATCGGAGATAGCGATTCTTATGAAGAAGGGTTTAATTGACAAAGAGGATGTGGATTTCCTTGATGCATTCAGTGACCTGTGCGGCGAGCTAGAGGAGGCAGAAATCGTCGCCATTGGCCGACATGAGAAGCCTGAGAGCACGCGCGATTCGATTCTTTGGGAAATGGATAAATGGCGTGATTGGATGGGTGTTGCCATTAATCGCATCTCCTCTAATGGTATCGACGGAGATGCGGCCTGGAGAGCTTGGAGCTTCGCTCGCGAGTGCGTGAAGAAGGCGAGTATTCGTCACGGTAGACTCACTGAGGGAGTTGCGGGCGACTCAGAATTGTACGATGATGCGCGCGCTATGTTGCTGAGCAAGGGGAAGGGCACTAGCATTAGAGATATTATTGAACGAGTTCAGCCTCTCAGTAATGTGATTTGGGGTAATTCGAATGTCTCTCTTTTGGGCTTTAATGCCTACTTCATCTGGGCACTCACTACCTACTTCTCGGGCACGCTATCTAAACTGTCAGCACTCAAAGACACAGAGATTTCTCGGCGGCTACAATCCGTCACGCCGGATCTCGTGAAATTCGCCGCAGAACAACTTAGCTTCCTCCTCCGTCTCGGCGTGCGGCCCGGCGACCGCCCCGAACATTTCAGCGAGGATTGGCTATTGCGGCAAAACCCTGCCCAAAATGCCGCATCTCCGCCGGCTCCTCCCCCCTGTAGCGCCGTTTGGGATGGCCTTTGTTCGCTAGAGACTTTCCGCGATTCCGTGCGCGCGATCACCGTATTTACAGTAGAGACTTACGTCACGCCGGAATTTGAGAAGATACAAGATGCGTAGAACTCGCCCAGCCAACGCAACTCCCCCATCTTCGCCGCGGAGCGTTTATCGAAAGATTGGGATAGTCTTGGCGGAAGCAAGGCGCGGGAGTGCGCATTCCCTTCAGGCTCTCGCAGAACAGATCCTTCACAGTGGTCACAGAGACTTCAAGCGTCCGATTCTGACAGCCAGCGGACGAAAAGACAGCAAGCCGTGCTCTGAAGAATCCGTGCTCCGAGTCGTTTCACTCTGCGTGGATCTCGGTTTTCTTAGCAGCATTACAGCTCGACTTACGTCAGCTGGGATCAAGGCAACAGCTAGCTCAGAGTTTAACGAGTCGCTAAAGGATGCCTTGAAAGAGTCGCTACTGCAAAAGGGTGTTTCGGTCACCAAGCTGAAGAAGATCATTAGTGACATTTTCTCGGCCTGTCGTGCGGATGTCCTTCCAACGTGGGACACGATCTGCGAGAGGCTTGATGGCGCATTGGATCAGGTGACGACGCGTACGTATCTGGGCTTGCTCGCTTCATCGGGGGGAATTGCATTTTCTCGCAAGAAAATCTATCTGCCGGAGTAGCTGGCTGTCGCGACCCTTTTCTCGAGATCGCCACTCGCGTGGCTTTGACAACTCATTGTACCATGTGCGAGTTCCAGGAGTGCCAATAGTGGTCCAAGCGACTTAACAAAGAAACAAGCTTTCCAGATCTTGTCCGCCGCATGACGCTCATTCCCCATTCTGTCAATCGCCAATAAGAATGCAGGAATCCCCGTCTGTTCGCGCTCGGGCTTCACGTCGCGGGCCATTGCGACCGCAACATCATACGCTGCCAGAGCCTTGTTCTCTCGCGGGCTATCGGGTGGATAAGGGTCTGCAAAGTAGGAGGATTCATGGATTGTTCGTAGATAATCAACCAGGCTCTTTTCAGCGTCTATGATATGGCATCACTACCAATCGTTTCCTTACAGCCATTGTGGCATCAGGGTTATTAACTTGAATCGACTTCTCCCGGGATATCGACCAACGCTATTGGGCCGCCGCGCCATTCCCTTACAATTCATCGTGATCGATCCACTGAAATAAATAATCGTCGCTGGTATTTAAGGCTTTTGTTGTGCCGGGCCGTGTTGAAAAAGTCAAAATGCGACAAAATAAGCTTCTGAAGGATGAGACGGCAGAACACTTCTGCGCGTTTAATCACGGCCACAGAATCTGAGGGATAATCCTGTCCCCGTCGCAACGGTACGCGAGCGAAAACAAACAATACTCCCTCACGAAGCTTGATTAAAGCCCTCGGAGGAGGTTTGACTCAAGTCAAAGCAGGGTCTTGCCCAGTTGCCATCTACGCCCTTTCAACGACAAACCCTTTGTGCTTGATGGGCAGGAGGCGTACTTCCTGTCCTTCTTGGAGTTTAAGATCCTCCGCAAGGTCAGGAGGAACGCGGACAACGAGGCCTCCCCCTGATGTGGTCAATCGTCTCTTGAAGCCGAATTCGTGCCGACGGATTTCGGCACTACGTTCTTCCATGACGTCGACCATGTCCTCGGTAAAGAATAATTCTTTGCAGATGGGGCACTGATAGGCGGGGACATCATATAGCGGTGTGCCTTCTATGTAATCGTATTTATCCAAGCGCGTGTGCTTCATTGCCTCATTGCATTTACGACATTTGATTTTCATGCTTTCCTCCGCAGTGGGTAGCAGGTAATGACCCGTCTACCATTCTTGCGCGGTGTCCAGATCACGACCAGCTTGCGCGTTTTCTGCACCATGACCGAGCCGTACCGCAACTCGCCCTTGATCTCAATTTCTAACCGTGGCTCGATCGCGAGGGCTGCGTGTACCTCATCGTCCGACACGTCGTGCTTGGCCATTGCCTCACGCGCATGAGGCGAAATCTCGACATCCACTACTAAAGTAGTGTGAGTGAAGTATATAAATCTTTCGTTGCCCCGAAGGCAGCACGTCCATGCAGTGCGTCGCCACAGGAATGGCAGCAGGAAGATGCGAACACGATCTTGGCGCGAAGCATGTTTTGAGAGAATACAATATGGCATTACGCTTGGCGCAGATCGACGAGCACGTGTTGCGTCTTGTCGCACCGTCCCCCGCAAGCGGTCTCATCAATATGCATCTTCACTACATTTGCTGCTTCATCCGTTGCGTGGAGAGAGACAGTCACTTCGTCTCCACATGGAGCGACGACGGCATAGGGTCCATCTCCCTCGATCTCAATCCATTTGTTGTATCGACCTTTCGCCCAGCTCAAGGCGCGAGCCTGCCACATAGTCCACTTCCGCTTTTCAGCCATCGGGTTCACCTCAATATGGCATCCCTTCTCATGATGTTCTCATTTGGGTACGGTCGCTGAATTCTCATGTTGACCGGATTTCCATGTTAGACAAGGGTATATCTTGGCTGTGTTGAGATAGGATCATGTTATCCGCGCCTCACGAGATCGGCTTTCGTGACGCTGGGCCAAGCGCGCTACCCGGCGCGCGCCAGCTCCCGAAGTTTTCGGACGACCTCCTTGGGATCGGCCGACTCCTCCAGGAAGTCCAGCAGGTCCTCGAACACGATCTCCCGGGCGACCTCTCGCGCCTTCATCAAGCTCAGTGGATCCAGATCCTTCTTCATCCTCTCTCTCCGTGCCCTCTCCATGGGCTCCCACCCCTTGACGACTTGGACGAGCAGAGAATAGACGATCGCGACCAGCCTCAGGTGCTTTTCGACCCCCTCGGCCTTCCCCGTCTGATACTCCGCCAGTCCCAGGATCTGTTTCCCCGACTTGAAGAAGCCCTCGATCAGCCACCTCAACGAATATCTCTCGATGATATCTTTCCGCGAAAGCCCCGTCGCATTGGTCACCAACGGCAGCGCCTTCTCCCCCCGCTTCCTCTGCGAAAAGACCACCGTCACAGTCCCGATGGACTTCAGCCACAGCTTCCGGCTCGTCGCCCAGTAGGTCTTCGTCCCTTCCTCCGTCTGGCACGTCACCGCACGGTATTGCCTCCTCGGAATGCACCGCCGGTAATCCTTGATGTGCGTCCATCGGCCGTGAACCTTGATCGCCCGGTTCGACGGCAAGGTGGAGAAGTAGGTCCATCCCTTCTCCACCACCGCCGCCACTACCTTCCGGTTCATGTACCCTGCGTCGAAGAGCACCTCGACCTTCAGTCCCATCTCCTCGGCCACGTCGAGACTCCGGACGATGGCGGCGGCCAGGTCCGGGAGCGTCTTGAATTCCCTCCCCAGCTTGCGGCACCAGCCCGGCTTCATCGCCAGCCGGAGGTCGTAGGGGATGAACTGGCCTCGATATACCAGCCCCCCCACGATGAAGTTGTGTCCCCACAGGAAGCTCTGGGTGCTCATGTCCCGGTACTTCCCGGCCCCCTGCATCTTCTTCCCGCGCTTCCTGGCGTGGGAATCGTCCAGGATCAGCCGAATGGTCTCGCCGCGTTGGACCCCCAGCTTCTCCAGACGGATCCGGGCCACCGTCCGGAGCACCGACGCGCCATCCCAGGGCGAGATCACCGCAAAGTCCCGGCGCTTGGTCCGATGGGGACCGTAGGCCAGGGCCCGATCCAGCCCCGCAATCGTATGCCGATAGGTCGTGATCATGAACGCCAGGACCAGGGCACGGAAGTGAGCCCACTGGGGTTTCGTGAAGAGCCTTCGCAAGCGAGGGTCGGAGAAACATTCCTTGTCCAGCTTCTTGGGAATGCGTACGATTCTCTCCATGGGCAAGCTCCTGCAGTGACCTGGCGGGCCTCTGCGCCCTTAATTTTACCCCAGGTTGCCGGGAGTCTTGCCCTTTATTTTTCGAACCCAAGAAACCGGTCAACATGAGTGAATTGATGCCAATAGAACATCTCCATTAGCCCCGGTAATAGGTTAGTCAACGTTCTGTATGGGCGTGGTCAGTGTCAAACCACAAGCTGTCTGCTGCTCGTCTCTCATGGCGTGTTGCGGATCGTCTTCTCAGTCGGTTTCTTTCGTATCTCCGCGAATCGTGACAGAGCTTCGCCAATGCTCAGTTGATCTGACAGATATGCTACTCGAATGACGTTGTACTTCCTTGCGTTGGAGTCGTGCACCTCCTGTCGTTGCTGAAAGCGAAAGGTGTATGCAAGAAGGGGCAGCGCCACGTTAAGGAGTGAAAGGATCGCCAAGCTCAATGAGAACCACGAGTTGACAGGTTGTGAAGATGACCTGTTCGCAAGATAGAAACAAAATGCAAGGAGCAGCAACCGAGCGACCCAGGCAGACCAGTTGATCCCCACCCCACATCGCCGATTGTGCTTCTCCCACTTCCACTCCCACGCAATTTCGCGGTCGAGTTCCTCAAGAAAGGCTGATTTTCTCTCGACAGGCGTGTTCATCGTAGGTCATTCTCGGGAAAGCGTGTCTTATGAGAGTCCACCACGTACTCCCTCAAAGGACGTTTGACTCAAGTCAAGCATCACCGATCAACTTCAGACAGAATATCCAGTGGGCTGGCGTCCATTCTCCTAGTTCGTTCCTTCAGTGTTCTCGACGGAGATTATGGTCAAGGTTTCGCCGGAATCGGCGTTCCGACTTCATATCGCTTTAGGGTTGGACCGTAACCGTCAGTTGAACCACAGGTTGCTGCGAATTCTCCGGCGTCTCGATAGTGATCGTGCCACCGCTGCTTCCAGACGATATGGTGATCGCAAAGGTGATACTTTGGTTCAGAGCAAGGATTGTATTTGATGGCCCTTTGCTGCTATCCAGGAAGGGAGAATTATCATGGGTTCGTTCGATATAGACGGAGCGTTCGTCCCGCGTGGCGGTGTTTTTGATGGTAATGTTCATCGTGTATTGACTGGTGCCATTCAGCGTGATCGTGATGGTATCCGTCGGGGTAGGGGTTCCCCCTGTTGGTGTGACGTAGTATGTTAATCCCAGATCCTTTGGCGTGATTGTGTTGACACTGACACTAGGTGGGCTAAGCGTTGATGTCACCTGACTGTGAAACAGTTTGATGAGGTTTGCGCCAACCGACACGGCCTTGGGTCGCAATAGGGCAGCGCTTTGACTATAGATTGAAGTATCTAGAACACAAGCGAGCTTCGCGGTAGCTGGGTCTTTACCTTGCTCGAGAAGGCCATCATAATCACTGCTTCTCTTACATAGGCGGTTTCCCAAGGTTGTGTTCACGAAGTAGTCAGTCCCTGCTTCCTCTGCGTGAGGAGGAATCGTCAGCGTTATTCCGTGGTGCTGTCCCTTGAAGACCGTGTCCGCGCTGAAATAGTTAGAATGTGTATGTGATTGAAGGAATACAAGAAGGGATCTGACATCAGCAAATTGAGTTGGAGGGCCAGAGCTGGAAAGAGCGTTGAACGTAGCATCTGGAAGTTGGTTTACCCAAGCCTCATAAGATACTTCACCTTGAAGCGTCTCGTATCCGTGGTAATCATTCCGTGTGTGCTCGGGAACACAAAGGTCTTGGAGGATGTGGAGCACATGTCCAAGCCTCCGCCAGCCTAATTCTGTGTCGCCGGCAGCGACGGCATCAGACCAGTCCATGTAATTTGCGGTGCTGTTGATTGCCCAGTCGATTGCATCTTCATTCCATGGGTAATGTACCATGAAGCCGTAATTCAGTCTCGGAGAGAAATGATTCTCGGTTCTGTTGATTAGCGTAAGGGCCGGTACGGGATCAGATAGAATGCTCTGCCATGTACCTAAGTCAGTCGGCGGGCTGGAAAGGCTCGCTGTGTCAAAAACGTCGTAGTCTTCTTCGATGCTTCCTAGCATGATAGCCCTACGAATCGTTGCTGAAAGCGTAATTTCATAGTGCGACTCAAACAGGGTGATAGTTCGCCACGTGAGCTTTGCATGAGTTCCTTCCTTGGAGGGGTCGCCAACAATCTTACTCAGTGGGGTGTTGAACACGCCCTCCTTGACTGTCTCGTAAGGTGCTGCAAGCCTCGGTCCACTGAATAGCAGTAGAGCGAGCACACTGGATGCTAATGATTTCCGCATTTTGACCTCTAGTCTAATTCAGCGAGTTTCCACTCGCCGGAATCGGTCTGGAGAAACGTAGCCGTTACATTGCGAGTCTTTCCGGTTGAGGTCCATTCACCAACGAAAATTGCTCTATTGGGACTCCGAGTCGACAAGGTTAGTGCGTCCAGTTTAGCTCCGTACCGGTCCATCCCCTGCTCTCCAAGAGTTGTAAAGAGCCAATCATAGTACTCTTGCCGCGCGATCAGAACATGGGACAGGGCAATATCCTTTCGTCCTTCGTGCAGCGCCCTTGCGAGGTCCGACTTCGCCTTGACTGCTGGATCTTCCGCCGATTGCCCTCCATTCCCTCCTGGTCCGCAGGCTGACAGCAAGAAAAGCACCAAAAGGATGACTAACGTCACCGTCACCGATAATCTAAATGAAGCCATATGACTTTAGTACCGAATGCAAGTATATAAAACTACCCTGGTCCTTGTTACCAAGTCTTGCTTAAGATTATCTTCAATATTGGAAATAATAAAGAAAAAAGAAGAGCCCCCTCCTTTCGAGGCTCTTCTTTCAACGTCCTTGAAGGGCGTTATCCTGTCTTCTCCTTCAGGGCCAGACGCTTCAGGGACTGGCTGAAGCCATTGGTCAGGACATCCTGCGCAGCAGGAACCCTCTGGAGCAAGTCCTTGAGGTCTGCGCTCAGGCTGTCCACCCAGAGCTGTTCGACGAGCGCGCGTTCCTGGTCACGCAGGCGTGCCTCGATGGCATTGGCTGCCTGGTCCAGGTCCTGCGTCATCTCCTGCACCTGGAAGCCGACCGATGACTCGAGCTGCTGGATCTTCCCGCGCAACTCGCGCAGGCGGGAATCAACCCGGGCATACTGTTCCTCTAGGGCGTTCAGTTCATCGCGGAGCTTGGGCAAGGCGGTGTCTGCCTCGAGCCGGCCCCGCAGGGTTGCCTCGGCCTCCTTCTGCTTGTCCTTGAGCAGGTTGACCAAGTTGTTGAAACGCTGCCGGATCAGTTCCTCGCCTTTGCGGCGCTGCATGAAGCCATTCGTGATCATGAGGGAATATCCTCCTTTCTGGTTTTCACTTGCCGGACTTGGCTTGGGACGGTGCGGTGCTGGGTTCCTTGGCCGTGAGGGGCATGAGGAGCGCCCACTGGTTGCCGGTGTCGTTGACGATGTAGACCGCTTCGTCGGGCTTGCGGAAGGCCAGCGTGACACTCTCCCCCGTCATGGCGCGGAGCGTGTCACGCAAGAAGTACGGGTTGAGGCTGGTCTTGAGTTCAGCGCCGTCGAGTGACGCCGTAACCTCGTTGACATACTCCGCCCCGGTCTCCCTGTTCTCGGCGCGGATCTGGAATTGCTCATTCAGGTGAAGGAAACAGGCGTGGTCGCGCTCGCTCAGCATAGGCAAGACTTGTTCGACCGCGGCAAGCAGCTCGACGCGTTCCATGACTGCCGTCAGGGTGTGTTCATTGCGAACGATGCTGAGGTAGTCCGGGAAGTGGCCCTCGATGCTCGTGGTTGCGATGTAGCCGGTCTGCGTGAGGAAGAATGCCTGCTTCAACGTGCTGTCTTTCTCCTGCTTGGGCACGACCATCTGGATGGGCACGTCGAGGTCGAAAACGGCCGGCGGAACGATCACTGGCTTGAACTTGCTCGGCTGCCAGAGGTGGGCGCAGTGCAGGCGCTTGCCGTCGCTTGCCGCGATGTTGCCGTGAGCGATATCGAAACAGATTCCTCTGAGGGCGAACCGTGCGAAGTCCTCAGAAACGGCTGCGTTGACGAACCGGACGTGCTGCATGAAGTCATCGGGCATTTCGATCACGGCCTCTGCCTTGCTGGGGACCTTGGGGATGACCGGGTAGTCATCCACCGGGCAACCCGCGCTGAGCTTGGTTGTCCCCACGAGCACCGAGTCTGCGCGTGCCTCGAGCGGAACCTCGTGGAGGTACTGTGGGAGGGCTTGGATCACGCCAAGAAGGGGCATGGCAGGCACGCAGAGGCGCACAGGCCGGAACTTGCCGTTTCCTGCGGCCGGCAGGACTTCGACTATGGCCTGTTCGAGGTTGGTGCTCTTGAGCATGAGGCTCTCGCCGTCCACCATGAGACAGACATTGCGAAGCGCGGGTATGCTGGTCTTGGGTGCGAGCCTGCATGCGCGCTTGAGGGCGCTTGCGAAGTCGCGGCGATTGACAGAGATCATGTTTTTTTCCCTCCGAAATGGAGGAGGGACACTCCATCAATGCAGACAGAGTGCCCCTCCCCTAGGATGAAGTGGAACCGTGGAGTGCTGGCGTTGTGCGACTACTGGATCTTGCTCACGAGTGCCCGGCGCTTGGCCTCGTTGAGATGCTCGAGCATGCGCGTGAGGAAGACATTGACCTTGCGCACGGTCTCGACGGTCTTGGGAGCGACCGCGTGGAGGACCTGGCCGAACCGCACACCCGCATCGCTCGTGAGAGCGATCTGGGCAAAGGGCAGGCAGGCCTTCTCCACTGCCAGCATGGTCTTGGCGAACTTCTCGGCCTGAGCCTTTTCCCTCGGGCTCGGCGGCTGGGGCTTCTGGGGCAGGGATTTCGGGGTGCCCTTGACCGTGCTCGCCCCGATCCTGACGTGCTGGGCGGCCGTGGTCTTGGCGACGGTGCGGACGTCCTTGGTGCCGAGGGGCTTGCCGTGGTTGGCGGCTTTGGCCTTCTCGATCCGGTCCTTGATCGAGCTCATGGCCGCGTCGCGCTTGGCCGGCTCGACCTTGTTCACCGCGCGGGCGATCTCCCGGCCCTGGGTCGCGCTCAGCGTGCCCTTCTTGATGTCCTTCTGCAGGCTGGGGCTGAGGTTGAGCAGGCTGAGCTTGATGTTCACCGCAGCCACGGACAGGCCGAGGCGCTGCGCGATCCTGGTCTGGGTGTACCCGCACTTCTCGATGAGTGCCTTGATGGCCTTGGCCTCGTCGATGGGTGTGAGGTCCTCGCGCTGGAGGTTCTCGGTGATGGAGAGCTCGAGCATGCTTTTGTCGTCGAGGTCGGGCCGGACGACGCAGGGCACCTCGTCGAGCTTGGCGATCTTGGCCGCGCGGTACCGGCGCTCGCCGCACACGATCATGAAGCTGCCATTGCGGGGCGTGACCACGAGGGGTTGCAGGATGCCTTCGGCCTTGATGCTCTCGGCGAGGCGCTCGAGCTTGGTCTTGCCTTCCTCGTCGTCGCCCTCGTCCCAGACCTGCCGGGGCTGGTTGGGATTCGAGTGGAGCCGAGCGAGGGGGAGGACCTGGTAGCCGTTGCCCGATGCCGCGGGCGGCGCAGCCTTGGGCGGTGTGGCAGGCTTGGGTGCTTCGGGTTTCTTCTCCTTGACTACCTTCATGACTGTTCTCCTTGCTTGGCTTTTTTTGACTTGAGTCAATGGGACAATGCACACCGGAATCTCTTGGTTGCGGGTTTTTTCGTCAGGTTCACCGCCTTTCTTGCACACAGGATCGTATGGCGTGACTGGATGGGGGGATCAGTATTCCTCTGGGAGGAGGATGGTGGTCGCGCTGCGGTCTGCCTCGGTGATCACCCAGATCTTCACGCCTTTCGATGTCTTGTAGGCGCTCAGGATTCGGAAGCCCTTCCGGATGGACAATTCGTTTTCTCGCCGGTCTTCCTGGCACAGGTCGCCCCAGTCGCCTGACTGGTGACGCGCCAAGAACTGGGCGGGTTGGTCGCCGGCATCCGTGAGGGCCTGGAGGGCTCCTAGCGTGGCTACGACTTGGCCAAGCGAGAAGAGCGGCTTGGTCTGCACGCGGTGATGGGGCATCGTCATTTCTTGACTCCCTTCTTCGGCTTGGCCTGGACAGGCTGGCTTGGTGCGTGGAGTGCGGTCAGGACCTCGGCGAGTTGCTGGGTGTCTTGCCCGATTGCGAGTCTGATGCCGCGTCTGGTATAGCCCTCGAAGGACTCGTTGGCGATCCACTCTCGTATGTCGAGTACATTACGACCGTCCTGCGTTCCCAGGAGCCGGACGCGGTAGCGGCCGATGTTGCCGAATTCCTTGACCACATTGTCTTGTGTCTTAGCCATGTGGTTGAATCACCTCCTTTTCGATGACGTGGTTTCCGTTCTTGCGATTGACTCGGATCCTGGCGAGGTCGCGCTCGGTGACGAGGATTTCGCGCGTTGGCCCGTTGCGGACCTTGAACTCGTGCAGGAAGACCTCGCGTTCGGGTGCCTCGTGCAGTGCTCTGCGGTACATCCTGCCCTGGCTGACGCGGTAGGTTTCCGCCACGTTGCTGCCGTCATTGCTCATGATGGTGAACTCGCCTTTGGTTTGTTCAGGGTATTCGCGCGCCAGCTTGTAGACGGCTTCGGGCAGGTGGCGTCCGAGGTTCCTGTAGTGGTCGCAGAGCTGAATCGTGATAGCGTCCCCAACCTGAGGCAGTTGGACAATTCCTTCGCTCTCAAGGCTGGTCCATTCTCCAATAAGGTCGAGGACGAGCGGCAGGGCCTTGGCTGACGTGGTGACTTCGCCGTTGATCTCGGCATACCAACTCATGGTATTTTCACCTCCTTTCACTGAGCGGTGGCGTTGAGACGCGGGTGGAATCGCGTGGCCGTGATGGGGGTCAGTTCGTGTGGTGCCAGCAGACGGGCTTGAGGATCGTGAGTCCGTGCTGGATGACACGCGGCTTGCCGTGGTAGTTCGTGCTCCCTGGCTCGCCGGAGAGGTCGTACAGCTTGGCCTCGGGGTGGTGTTCGACGACCATCAAGGGGTACTCGCCGGGCAGGCGCAGCTTGGCGCTACATATGCCGCATGAATCCTTGTCGATCCACTTGCCCGTCAATGGGTGGTGGTGGGGTGCGAGGCGGCCGATTTCGAAGTCGCGCGGTGGATCATTCATAGGGCATTTCCTCGTGACGTGGGAAATCAGGAAGGTGCAAGACCGGATGCGTCGTTAGTGATGATCCTCAGCGTCGAGGATGGCTGTGCGTAGGTCCTGATCGGTCATGCCGGGTGTGATGGGGATGCTGTGCCGGCGGGCGATTGTGCGGAGTGCAGGTAGAGTCTTGCCGATGAGGCTGGCTTCGCGCCATCGCCTCTTGAACTCTGTGATCACGCCGCCTGGCACGTCCAGGTGTTGCAGGAGTGGGAGCAAGTACTGCTCGACGAGCAGGGTTTTTTCGATGCATTCGCGGATGATGTTTATGCAGCAGTGCTGGCCATCCTCAGGAATGTTGGTTCCAACGGCTTCTGTTGGGTTTTCATTCAGTCTGCATCACCTCCTTCCAAATGAATTTCTGGGTTTCGTGGGTCAGTTGCGTGTGCTCGCCATCCGCAGCATGGCTGCAACGAACAGGAATACGAACGCGACGAAACGCAGGACGAGCCGTGTGACCGCGCACAACAGCTTTGTGACGAACGTCCATGCTTGCGCGAAACGCATGATGGAATCACCTCCTTTCGTTTGACTTGAGTCAACGTGTGATACCTCATGACCTTGTAAATGTGATATGATTGCTGAGTGCGTTCCAGAGCATGGAAGAAGCTTCGGCCTGTACTTCTTCGAGCCCACCGTCTCCTGCTCAGGCGTTATGGACGCTACATCGGAACCGATTCCCGAGGGCACTTCGACATTGCTGATGCTGAAAAGGCAGCGATTATTCGTCCATATCCTGATCTGGGCAGCTTTGATGCGTGGACTGACCGGGTCCTGATCAATCTTCAACACGACCCTGTTGGGACTGCTGTCCACGAACTACTTCACGCAAACGCCTTTAGCGACGATTGGCTACCGCGGGATATCGGAAAGCGGGATACTATCGTCAGTTTCAGAGGACTGGAAGTCCAGGTCGCATCAGCAGACAAGCGCAAGGTCAAACGCATCTATCATCGAGCCCTCAATGAGGGCGTGACCGAATTATTAACCCTAGAGGCATATCGTAGGGCAGTCCCTGCATACACCGACCTGCTTTCCTTTGCCTCATCACTCAGGAAAGCTATTGGGCTTAAAAACCTCATGAAAGCTTACTTCAGCACGGGATACCCTTGCATGCAAGCCATCGCCTCAATATGTCGATTCAACCTCAAGCGCCTCGATATGCGTGCTGAGGCAACATACTGGCACAGCGCCTAAGATTCTTGCCCTTTGCGGCCAAGAAATGCCAAGGTTTTTATTCCCCCTGCATAATGTATCACACTAGCATGCTGATCGTTTGCGCCCATTATGAAGTCACGAAGAGTGAACAGCGTTCCTTCATCCGGGAGAGTCGGCAGTATTATTTGCCAAGACTTCAACGTGCACCGGGATTTGCAGGCCTTCTCTTCCTTCGTAACATTCTTGATCCACAGGGCGTTATTGTAGTCACGTGTTGGAAATCCAGAAAGTCATTCCTCGGTTTTGTCCGGCAACATCCTGGCATTCCCGCGTTTAAGACACCTTATCGCCTCGGGAAACGCTATTTGTACGAAACACTTGAAGGCAGCTCCAAGAAGTTCATGGTCACCTAATGGCTTATTCGGTCTCAACCCGCCCTCTTGAGAAGTTTCCCTGAAAGAGAGGGTAATGCTATTTCCTTGCATCTGTGCTCCTTGTCTTGATTACGAGTTTCTGCGTGTGATTGAGTTTTTGTATTGTTATAAGTCCGAAATATTCAAGCTGTTCGCAATGCTCCTTGAGCGATCGTGGATTTGTGCCGATTTTACGCTCTAACTTTGACATGGTGATGCCGGAGTGTCTTTTTATTTTCTCGTATATTGTGCGTTGGACCTCAAGAGATTTGCGCTCCACACTACAATATCGTAGAAATATTTATATATGGGTATGCTACAATATCGTAGTATCAAAGAGGTGATGTACATGTTATTTAATGTTGGTTCAATAGCGTTGTTGATGGTGCTGCTTGTTGCAATGGTTGGCGTTGGTGGGCTACTAAGCGTTGGCTCGTCTACTCAATCAGCAACTGGCAGTGCAGTGCTTACCCCTGCAAATCCGCAGGGATGTGTGACTGTTGTAACTGCTTTTGGTAAGAAAACAGTCTGCCCGCCGCAACCCACGCCGATTACGCCGGCTGAGATGTGCAATACTGCGGAAACCGCTTTGGGCATAATAAAAGTATGTTCATCAGCAGTTTCAGCTGGCATCCTGGCTCAGCTTTCAAATGTAATGATCGATGCCGTGGATAAAATCGTGGCTGAGAGGCGGTTTAATGTCACGAATGCGACTACGCCAAAGCCAATCACAGAGCCAAAACCAGTATGCGTCACAATAAAGACAGTGCTAGGCAGGAAAACCATTTGCCGCTGATCTAATTCGTTCCTGAAAGAGGATACAAGAGGATATTAGTCGCTTTACGGCTCGCGCTATTTCAATCCGCCTTCTTGAGCGGCTTCCTTGAACGAGAGGGCAATGCTGACAACCTCTCGCCACGTGATGGTCGAGGGTCGCAACGAAGCGGCTCCCGACGGTGGATTGGTCGCAATGAAGCGACCTGTGCCAGAGGGCTGCATGGCCGTTGTAGGCACGCAAGGCCCTGGCATCTTTGACTTGCGTCAAAAGCGCAAGCCAGCATTGTTTGGTCTGTCAGTAAGGATAGGTTGCGTAGCTCTTATTCGTGGTGTCCCATTCGTGGCCCGACCTGTCTGACTGCCTTGTTGGCTTTCCGTCGGGCGCGGGGATTTGTCGGGAGAATGAGTACGTCCGAATAACCGGCCCGTAAATCCTTTTGGACGTTTGCTTTCACGTCGGACTTTCCCGTTTCGATCTCGACAGCAACCTTTGCTCCATTCTCGGCGTGGACGTCCACGCGCCCGTCACCGTTTCTCACGTGTTCTTGCTCGACGTGGAGTCCTTCGCGTGCGAGGGCGCGGGAGACACGGTCCTTCCAGTACCGGTGTTCGAGTCCATTTGCGGGTTGGCGAAGGGCGCGCATGGTTTTCTCGTCGGGGAGGACTTGGCGGACGAGCTTCTGTCCTGCCGGCGTCAGCTCAATGAGCTTCAGCTGGCTTTCTCCAGTGCTGACGGGGACGAGGCGGATAATGCCGTGCCGCTCCAGCGACTCTCTTACGGATGTTCCTTTTTTGGCGCTGATGCGCATGCGTTCGTAGCGGCCGCGGATTCCTGAGTACGGATGTGCGAGCACATCTTTCAGGAATAGGACTTGGATTTCGTCCAGTTCTGTCCGCGTGCCGCTGCCCTTCCTTTCTTTATCTTTTTTGGAAACAACCCGGAACGACCCCGGTTCGGCTTCTTGGGCGGGGAACAACTGGGAACGACGGGAACACCTGGGGAACAACCCCGAATCATCTTCTTCTGGTTGTTCCCCCCAGATTTCCTGCACGAGGGCAGGGTTGGCCTTGAGATCATCGACGACGCGGCGGCGCTTGCGCACTTCGCGCCCGAAGTCGCGCCAGACGCCAGGCAATTCCTCGATTTCCTCATCAGTTAGGTACTGGTGGTTGAGGAGTTCGTCGTCCGTGACCGCCCCTTTCGGGATGCGTACGTGCGGCAGCCGGACGAGAAACGGCTTGCGGTACGCGTCCTGGAGTTTCACGATGCACGTGCCGACGGGCAACTGGTTAAGGTAGGTGCGCTGGTCGGTGTCCAGGAGGAGGAAGTTGGCCGCGCTTGTGACGTCCGCGCGGTCCTTGAGGGCGAAGACGAAGCTCGTTGCGCTGTTCCCGACGGCGTTCTGCGAGAACTGGGCCGGGGACTGGTCGATCATGATGATCCCCTCCCCGAGCTCCCGGATCTCGCGGAGCACCACATCGAGGATGCTTTCCTTGGCCGTGAGTTCCTCGCGTCGCAGAACGTGGTGGGCTTCCTCGATGAGGATGACGTGCTTGAGCCGTTCCCTGTCCTTTTCTTGCATGCGGTAGTGGTGAATCCACAAGAGCAGGGATTGGACGATGCACGTCTTGTCATTTTCGGACAAGGCATCGAGTTCGAGGATGACTGGTTGATCAAGCAGGTTTTCAACGTGCGTGGGCACGTCGGTGTTCAGGACGCGTCCCATCTCGCCATAACACAGGCTCTGAAGGGTGCGTTGCGTGCTCGCGACCCATTGGGCCTTGAGTTCCTTGAAACTGGCCTTGCGTACGTACTCGTCAATCCATAGCTTGACGTCGTCAAAGGTCGGCCAGCGCTCCACCGTGCCAGCGTACACGCCGAAGGTGTCGTAGACGGCGTCGATGCCGCGGTGGAGGATGCTCATGACGCCCTCGCCCACGTAATAGGCCCGGGCAATGACTTCGGTGATCTTCTTGAGCCAGACCTCAGGGCTCGTGCCGGGCGGCGGGATGAGCGGGTTCAGGTAGAACGGTTTGAGGCCGCGCCCGACGGTGTACACGGCAACGAAGCGGTCCTTGTTCAGAGCCAAGAGGTCGCGGTAGTTGCGCTTCCAGTCAAAAACGAGGAAGGGAATCTTCTTGGCGAGGAAGTGTTGGAGGATGAGGTAGCCGAGGTTGGTCTTGCCGCTTCCTGCCTGGCCGAAGATCGTGACGTGTCGCAATAGGTTTTCGGTGGGCAATTTCAGGGGATAGAGTTCGCGGTCCTGGGACAAGACGTTGCCGAGGACTAGGTCGCCGGTGATCTTGTCTTGGGGGATGGGTTCGAGCCAGGGTTCGTCCTGATGGCCCTCGGTGAGGCGTTCGTTCTTGAGTTCGAGCACAGCTTGGAGTTCATCGCGGTCCTTTGGATTGCTTACGAGCCAGACGCGCGCGTAGCGCGAATGGTCCTTGCCGGTCAGGTGCGTGAGTTTGCGAGTGAGTTCTTTGATGTTTTCGAGTTGGGTTGTCATGGGATGCGTTCCGCCACATCTTGGTCAACTGGTTCTGCTTGTGCGAGGATGATGACGTCTTGTGCCGGCGGCTCGCTCAAGAAGCGGAGGACATGTGCGAGAGTGGGACGCGGGTAACTTTGTCCGGCGTGGTTCTCAATCGTGCTGAGAACTTCACTGTATTGGGTCGCGAGTTCTGCAATTGCTGTCTCTGCTTCGCCACGGGCTTCGAGCCATCTCCGGTGGGTCTCGCGGAGTTCATGCCCAAGCTGGGATCGGAGCTGTTCCGCGCCGTACCGTGCGCGGGCGATGTCCTTTGGTTCGTCGTATCGGAAGGGCGGGAGTTCGGACAGGCGTTCCTGTGTGCGCTCGAGTTCCTCGTGGATGTGCTCGACCGTGCGTTCGTGTTGTTCCAGTTGGGCGAGCAGGTGCCAGAGGTGTGCGACGATTGCCTGTCCGATCTGGTTCAGCCTGCTTGACACTGATGCGGCTTCTGGTGGCACACCTGCCATTGGCATGAGCAGTTGCGTAGTCGCTTCGCGGATGCTCTTGCGGCGCAGGTCAAGAGTGCCCTTCCAGCCGCTCGCGTAGGTCTGTTGTCGTTCCAGTGCATCTTCAGGAATTCGATTTTCGGGTTCTTGATTGGCCATGCTGCTTTGGCGGATTCCCTTGGCTTTATGCGTGATGTCCCACCGACGGTCCTTGTCTGGAGCATAAGCTTTATATTTATCAAGCAATTGTCATTGAACGTATGGATACCGCACCACATCAAGATGGAATAGACGCGACGTGTCGGAATCTTCCGGGCACGCGCAAGACTGCAATTTCTCGTGGTCTTGAATACTGGCGAGAAGGAGTCGCTTATTTATTTGGCACGACTCGCGATCTGTATCTCAATAAGACAATACTGTCCCAGTCTATTTTGCCAACCGCATCGGTATGCGCCCCAGCCGTCGTACTCGCAATTGGTGCCGCTCTGGACACACCACTCGAAGGGCTGGTGGCTTGCGGTTTTGCCAGCCTCGACTTTTTATGCAGGATGATTAAGCATGAAATGGAAGGATACAGCTCAGGGTTAGTTGGCAAATGTGGCGAATATATTCAGCACATCGCTAGCCAACAGTCTTCCTCGAATTCTGATAAACAAGGAAACTCATAATCCGCGACTGCCAGAATCGCTCGTACCGATCGCAATACTTCCAATGCGAAAGAATTGCGAGTACGATAACAAGGATCTCAAGCCCTACACCAATCTTTATTGATCCATGTGCCATCAACACCCAGATTGGAAGAAGGGTTGCCAATATCACCAGCGGCCAAAAGACTCCCCGAAGAAGTCTCGCAACTGACCTGTGTCGTAGAGCCGCTTGCGATGATTCTGTCGATAACGCATAGGCGCCATGCCCTGCGACGCGGAGCAGATCATACGCTGCCTTCTTGTCTTCCTCCTTAACTTGAGGGGTGCGGGACTCATCATTCAGACGTGCCTTCAGCGCTTCTAAAGACATACTGAGAAGCCTCTTGCAACGAGCCAAAGGGATCAGAGACTCAAGGAGTTTCTTATCAAGAGCCTCCCAGTACTCTATGAGGAGGTCTCTGCGAATCGGATAGCTGAGAGATTCGAATGCGTTCTTCGCACATGCATGCGAAAGCACGCCGGTTAAATAGCCAAGACCAGTTATGAAGAATAGCGTGACGAGAGGGGCCTGCTGGGCTAGTGTCCAGGCGTGCTCAACTTGGGTCGGTGCCAGTAAGCCGCAGAGAATTGCAATAGAGCAGACGTTGACAGACCCGATGACAACGAACTCGGCAATAAGCGTTATACCTCCCATAGGTACACCCTCCTATATGATCTCGTGATCGAGGTCCGATTGTTAGACGAGCTCGTTAACAATCTGTTTCATCCTAAGCAATTGTCCAAGCGCCACTCCTACTTCACCCTGTGAATGGTCGTTAGTATTATACTGAACACCACTGAATAGAGAACAGAAAAATCCTTGCGCAACCTGTCCCCCGAGTATCCCCCTGCTCTGGGGGAACGGCCTTAAGTATTTCTTGGGCAGGGGGTGGTGCTGAGCATGTCAAGGGGACACGTAAACGTAAGCATCCCGCGCGGGCTCGCGCAGGAAATACAGAACCTATTGAGCGATGAACATCTTGGATATCGTAGTGTTGCTGATGTAGTCTTGAACGCAACGCGAAACTGGCTTGTCATCGTATGGTTATCGAAAGGCATGAAGCAAACTGTCCGCTTGCCACGGAGGGATGAAGGCCAGCATGCGTAAGGCGTATATCCGCATAAAGCTGCCCGAGCAGCTCGTTGACTACGTGGCCTACGTGGTAGAGCGCCGCCTCCTGGGCTATCGCAGCATGATTGAATTCGTGGCAAGCGCAACGCGCAAAGAAGTCCAGCGATTGCGCCAGCTTGGATTCATTCCGCCAGTGGTTCCGAAGGTCCGTGAGGTTCCGGCCGGCGCAATTGGCACCGTGGTTGTGGTCTTGCTTGTGGCGATGGTCGGCCTCTGGTATGCCATGCCCGTCAGCCTGACCGGAATGGGTGTGCTTGATGACGTGTTCAGCCCCCTCGCGGGATGGGATGTGGGAGGCGCGTACGAGCGGTACCAGGGATTTATCAATTTTACACTCTACTTCGTGGCATTCCTGGCGATTCTGTTTTCAGTCGCAAAGCGGTGGCTGGACCGGCGCGAAGCAATACTCCTCTCCTCGGTCCTTGCCATTGCCCTCTCCATCGGCTTGGCAATGGTCCCGACCAACTTGGTTTATCAGCTTTCCCCCGTGGCCTTGCTCGTCATCGTCCTCGTGCTCTTCTACCTCCTCTTGGAGGCTTTGCGGCGGATGGGCTTTGCCTGGATCTCCTGCGGCAGCCTCGCCTACATCTTTGCCTACCTGCTCGTCCGCACCCACCGGCCAGACTTATTCGCCAGAGCTGGACCTTTCGGAACCATACTCAATCTCGCCTTCCTCGCGGCATTCTTCGTCGCCATTATCAAGATCGTCTCCGAGGCGCTCAAGCGATCCGAAGCGGTCATTATGAAGGTCAAGCACGCAGCACGCCTGGCTTGGGGAGAATCCTTCCAAAGCCCGGATGAACGCGCGCTCATCAAGAAAGAGCAGGAAGAACTCGGACAACTACTCAGGATTGAGCCCGTCGAGTACAAGGCACTGGATCACATAGAACGCGACATCCAAAACGCCGAGACCGCCATTAGAAAGTACGGGTATAGCAAAGAAGCCCTCGAAAGCATCGCGCGCGAACTGGCCAAGCTGCGTGAGCAGGAATCAGAAATTACGAAGAAGATTGCAAACCTTCAGGCGCTTGTCGAACGGGTGAAAGCCATTGAACTGGACCTCTTCACGAGGCTCAAGATGGCCTTCGACCGGCTCCCCGCCCGCGAACAAGCAAAGGTCCGGAACGTCGTTGAGGAAAAGGTGGCAGAACTCAACCTCGAAGCGACACTACCACGCTTGGCTGAAGCTGCCATTCAAGCTCAAGGCCAGGTAATGGAGGCTCTGACGAACGCAATCACGGATTTGGAGAAGAACCAGCCGCATGATGCCCTGGGCTGGCTCGACCGAACGCGCTACTACGTCGCGCAGCTCCGCCAAGTTTTGACTCAAGTCAAGGAGACCGAACAAGCCATTCAAGCCTTGCTTGGAAGGTCGCTGAAGTACTTCCAAAAATGAAACCCGCAACCGACGGGCCTGACGCCCGCAGAACAAGGGAGACTGAACAAAGGCTGGCTCGCGCAGCACAAGAACTGGAAGGAATGCTGGAGAACCATGAACGCACAGCAAGGCTGGCCACCGACGTATTAGCAATGGCGCGGGACCTGCTCAGGGCTTATGGTGAGCGCGAAGGGACGAGGCGACTGGCGAAGAAATGTCCGAAGCTCTCCAGGACAATCGTTCGAATCCAAGACGTGGCCCGACAGATCACCGCCACCATAGATGACCTCCAGGCACTCATGACGTCACAGCTCTAGCTCGAATCCGAGCGATGCCAATTGCAAGGCCGATGCCCATGCATTCCCACCACGAAAAACCTACGGTCATATCTCCTGGAAGCCGCGTGCAGATCCAATAGCCCAGCACCCCACCGATTATGCCGACTGCGAGGTTCCACGTCAGCCACTTCAATGCCACCCTTGCACCCCCTTTGAAATATTCTTGTCTGCCTGTAGTTGACCATTCGACTGGGCAGGGGTGTCAATAGGCATGGGGGTGATGAGGGCGTCCTGAGTGGGACACGGGCTAGTTATTCTTCCGTTCATTCTGAGCATTGTGAGGTGGTGCAGCATGACGAACAATACACACGAAAATGATGAGACCGAGGTTCAGAAGAGCACGAAGGAAGATGATGTTGAAGAGCACTTGCCAGAATGGGTGAAGCTCTTCCGCGAATTACGTGAAGAAGCAAACCGCGCGTACCCGGATGGGCGCGTGCGGATCATTGTGCCCCGGAGGAAGCAACGCCAGAAGAAGAAGAAGTGGTGCTTTTGACCTGGGTCAAACCGTCAGCGCCACCAACCCTCGCGCCCATCCACCCGCTTCCAATTGGGCCCCAATCGGATACGCTCGCCCAAGAGTGGGTAGATAAAATGCTTGACTCCATCAACAGAATTTATACTTTATATGGCTTTTTTGTGGTATATTTTATTCGGATTGGAGAATGAAGGCACTGTGACCTATTTAGTCTATCGCATTTGGGCGTTCATGGGATGCCCGCACGACAGCGGCCATATCTCTATGATACGCCATGGATGATTCGTGCATAATTAATATAAAGGGATCTCCACCCAATGCCGATGAATGAGAATGGAGCCGGACGATACCCGCGACATTCGTATATGTCGTGACTTGGAAGCAACCCTTAGAAGTCTTGAATCGAACGAGGAGGGTAGATTGAACGAATCCAGCAAAAATGGCAAGAAACTACCCATCCCACTTCCTGGTCAAGCTGAGAAAATGACATTCGCACAAGTTCGTCAGGCATATGCAAGTGTTGGCTTGTACGATCCAACACTACCTAAAGACCTTTGGAAGGCAAACGATTTGGGATACCTCACCGACGACCCTCACTTCCATAACAGCCATCCTTCTCACAGGCTAGGTTCGTAGGGATTATATCCTTACGATTCCTGGTAACCAACATTGGCTAGATTCTGTGATGTACGGGGGTTCGAGGATACTTTATTAATCGCCTCCAAGTTTGTTCTCCCTATAATATTTAGAACGATCCGATCTTGGTTAACCGAAAAAAGGAAGGGGATTCTGGAGCAGATTAAGACGGTAGAAAAGAATAACCCGCATGAGATAACGCGGGAAATCGATAAGATAGCTGAAAAGTTGGCTAGAGATAATCTTATCACCGGTATCGAGAAATTCCTTCCAGCCGGCATAAGAATTCCTCCAATCTTCGGTGAGGAATCGCTGGAGAAGAACCATGACTTCTCCGTCGAAGATGACGTAATTGGCATCCTCGATACTATCGATGGTACCGATCTATTGGTTCGTGGTTTGCCTAATTGGTGTTCAGCATTTCTCTTTTGCATCCCAAGTCAAGGTCGTATTGTCCTTAGTGTTATTGGTGACCCTCTTGGCAACATTTATTTTGCAGGTGAGCGTATAGCTCCCCATCTTCAGATCGGCCACGATACTATGGAGCCTTTATCGATAAATGCAATCCCACAAGAAAAGGATATTTCTATAGAACAACTTTTTAAGGACATCGGTATTTCATTCTACGGCCAACAGAGAAATAACTTCCAATCGATCGCAACTAGCGACCTCTTTTTTAGCGAATCGAATAAGCACAATGATCTCAATCTGCGAATATACAATCTCGGCGGGAATCCTATGCTAGTTAAGGTTGCCACGGGTGAGATAGGAGCGGTTGTAGATCTCGTCGGTCAAAACCCACACGACTGTATTCCAGGCGCGTATACGCAATTCGCGCATGTACCGCTAACCCCCCGTCAGCCTACGCCTCACCTTG
>CAYTSY010000040.1:0-23357 GCA_964440555.1 uncultured Desulfobacteraceae bacterium | reverse complement strand
ATTCACCCATCATCTGATCGATGATTTCCGTGATCCGGCTTACTATACCTGGCGCCAGACTTCTCAATTTAAATTTTAAAACATTTACCGGTTTAGCCATGGGCGCTGATCTTCGGCGCCCATGGGCCGGTCAATCATAAAGGGGCGCAACGATGGAATACCAAGAAGCAAAAGAAAAGATCATTTCAGAGCTGACAAAAAAGTTAAAATCAAAATCCAAATTCTATTTCAATGATCTGGCGGCTATCCTGGAACAAAAACCCCGCGATGCCAAAAAAATCGTCAACCAATTGGTTCAGGACGGCGTACTCGAATACTGGTCCAGCGGCAGCACATCCATGTATGGACTCCCCGGAACCGGAAAACAGGCATCCGCGGAACATGAAGACTAGACCCTGACTTTTTCAAGGGGGGCTTGATTCCGAATTGCCATGGGTATTTTCCAGTTGTCGTTTCCGGAGCCTTTATGAAATGCGGTAAAATCGTCATCTCCGGTTTGCGGGGCGGATCCGGAAAAACTCTGCTTTCAGTCGGAATCATAGCGGCCTTAATTAAGAAACGATTCTCCGTCGCCCCCTTTAAAAAAGGACCGGATTACATTGATGCAGGTTGGCTGGCCTATGCGGCCGGCCGGCCCTGCTTTAATCTGGACACTTACATTATTCCCGAAGATCAGATTCTCACCTCCTTTTTTACACACGCCTTTCCCCATGATATCGCTGTGATAGAAGGCAATCGCGGTCTTTTTGATTGTATCGACATTCAAGGAGAGACCAGCACCGGAGAACTGGCCAAACTGTTGCATGCGCCGGTCATATTGTCCGTGGACTGCACCAAAACAACCCGGACCATGGCAGCGATGATATCCGGTCTGACGCATTTTGATCCCGATGTGCGCATTGGCGGCGTGATTTTAAACCATGTGGCAGGTTTAAGGCATGAGCAGATTTTAAGGAAAAGCATCGAACATCACTGTCGCATCCCCGTAATCGGGGCTCTGCCGAAAATCAAGGACGAAATTTTTCCCGAACGGCACATGGGATTGGTTCCCACCGCCGAATACGCATGGGCAATGGAGTCCATTGAGAAAGCGGCAGGCATCGCCCTTCAATATATCGACCTGGATGCCCTTCTCGAGATTGCCTTTCAATTTGCCGATGACTCAGTTCCATTGCCCCAAAACGCCTCCCCGGTACCGGTAACTGTTTTGCCTGCGCTTAAAAGCCGGAAAGGCAAGCCCCGAATCGGCATTATCAAGGACGCCGCGTTTCAGTTTTATTATCCCGAGAACATCGACGCGCTGATTCAGCAGGGAGCGCAGGTCCAATGGATGAGCCCGCTTTCGGAAAAAAATGTTTTGCAGGTGGATGCCCTTTATATCGGCGGCGGTTTTCCCGAAACACACGCGGGGGCATTGGCTGAAAATGAAACATTCCGTTTGCAAATCAGACAATTGGCAGAACAGGGACTTCCCATTTATGCTGAATGCGGCGGATTGATGTATCTGGGTGAAACCCTGAAACTTGGCGAAATTTCTTACCCCATGGCCGGCGTGCTTCCCATTGTCTTTGGCTTTTCCAAAAAACCCCAGGGGCATGGGTACACCATCGTATCCGTTGAAAAACCCAATCCCTTTTTTGAGGTCGGAACCCGCTTCAGAGGCCATGAATTCCACTATTCCAAGGTATTGCAATGGGATGGGGGTGATGATGATCTTGTTTTCCACATGGAGCGCGGTGCAGGCTTTATCAGGGGCAAAGACGGGGTGTGCCGGAAAAACGTTCTTGCCACATACACGCACATTCATGCGCTGGGGCTTCCTGCATGGGCAAAATCCATGGTGTCAAATGCCCTGTCTTACAAGACCAAAACCCGGCTCATTTCTTAGGGTGGCACTGGCCGCATGTTGTCGGGGCATATCCCGGATCCTTGGATTTCAGACCTTTTTCCTTGTTATGGTTTTTATGGCAATCCCTGCAATTGTCATGAAGGGCTTCGGCATGGTATTCAAGGCGCTGCTGTTGGGTCAGTTTCGGCGCATCCTTCCCCTTTGGCGGCTCGCCGGGAATTTTATGGCATTCGATGCAGCTTTGTACCGGGTCGCCGGCCTTGAGTCCATCCAGAGGCTTATTGTTTTCGTCGTGATGGCATTGCCCGCAACCGGCTTTATAGTCTTCTGAATGCTTTTTATGAGAAAACACAGCTATTCCCTTGGTGTGTCCGGTATAGGCTTTATTCTCCATTCGGATGACATCCGGCGCCGTGGTTCCGGCATGCATAGCCGATGCAACGCATAAAGCGAAAACGCCTGTCGCCATTATTAACAACCATTTGTTTTTCATCAACTGTCTCCCATATTAAGTATTTATTATTGCGCCATCTTCGCATGATCACAGCAATTGTTGCTGTCAAGACCAATTGACTACGACGGATTTTCTTCTTTTTTTCCGAAAATTTTTGCTCCGATGATACTCACTTCGTAAAGGGCCATTAACGGAATGGCCATCAGAATTTGCGTCACCACATCCGGAGGCGTCAATATCGCCGCGACGATAAATATGATCAATATAGCGTATTTTCTGTTTATTTTGAGAAAATCCACTGTGACCAGTCCGAGTCTGGCCATAAATGTTAAAACCAGAGGAAGTTCAAAAATGAGTCCGAAAGTCAGCAGAAATTTTGCTGAAAAGCTCAAATATTCCCGCATTGACGGCATGGGCCGGATAGTCTCCGAAGCAAATCCCAGAAAGAACTTAAAGCCGAACGGAAAAACCACAAAATACCCGAAAAAAGATCCGCCTATAAAAAAAAACGAGGAAAGAAGTACAATGGGAAACAAAAGACGCCGTTCCTGCTTATATAGTCCCGGTGCAACAAACATCCAGAACTGGTAAATAACAACTGGCGCCGCCAGAATCAGGCCTGCCAGGAAGGATACTTTTAAATACGTTACAAAAGCTTCGGACAATCCGGTAAAAATCAGCTTGTCCCCCTCTCCCATGACCGAAATCAGAGGCCGGGTCAGGATGGCAAATATCTTTTCTTTAAACCCATAGGAGACAAGAAAACCGATCCCCACGGCGATAAGGCATACGATCAGCCGCCGCCTGAGTTCTTCCAGATGTTCGGTGAACGGAAGCTTGTCCTCTTCATCCATCTTTGCCCGATCCTCCGTGTTGCCCAACGCTTGTCGCTTCCGGCATGCTTTTCGGTTCTGTTTTTGGTTTTTCCCCGGCGGGCGCTTCAGTCCCATGTATAGGCAGGTTTGGCCGGCGCATGTCTTCTTCGCTGGTTTTCATGCCATCGATTTCGTCGCCGATATCAAGGGAATCTTTGATTTCGCTGGTTGCCTTCCGGAACTCATGCATGGCTTTCCCAAGCGATTTTGCCAGGTCCGGGAGCTTTTTCGGCCCGAAAACAATCAGGGCGACCGCCAAAATCAATACCAGTTCCGGCATTCCGATACCAAACATCATGGCTCCTTATATTAGAGTTGACTCGTGGCTTCTTCATACTTTCTAAAAGCAAAAGAGTCAAGACAGACCGCGGTTTGCAAAATGATTACCGGAAAAATAATAAACCTATTTGAGGAAAGTTCAAATGCAGTCTGCAGGTTGAAAATTGATTCATGGTATTCTTACAATTAACATATTTAAATTACACTAATTTATTTATTTTATGCAAAATATGATCAAAATATTGCATTTTATCTTGATTGTTTTTTTATTATTCAATAAAATAAATTCATTAGTATACAGGTAATTGCTTTTTTACCGGACACAGCGTCTAATAACCTCTGCACCTCCCGGAGAAAAACATGAAGGGCCTGCTCATTATTGATGATGATGAAGGTGTCCGCCGGTCCATAATCCGTGCATTAAAACGCGAGCCTTACCGAACGTATTCTGCGAAAAACGGGGAAGAGGGCATTTCGTTTATCAAAAATAACCTCTCTGAAATATCAACGGTCATTTCAGATTATAAAATGCCGGGGTTAAACGGTCTTGAAACCCTGCTGCATATCGGCGTCATAAATCCTTCAATCACCCGGGTTATCCTGACCGGCTATGCAACCTTGGAGGCGGCCATCGCGTCGACCAACCAGGGCATTGATGGGTTTTTAACCAAGCCGTTCGACAATATGGAACTTAAATTGAAAATCCATGAAATTGCCGTACGTAAATATTTAAAACAATTTGTATCCGAACATATCTACCAAAAGATTGAAAGATCTCTCGGATTGTTAAGCCCCACGCATCATGAGGTCTCGATTCTATTTTCAGATATCCGGAATTTTACCCGCATATTCCAAAAAAATTCTCCCGAGGCGATTGCCGCTTTTTTGAATGACCAGTATTTTACACCTATGGGTGAAATTGCCCATTATTTTAGCGGAACCGTGGATAAACACATCGGCGATGCCATGATGGTTCTTTTCGGATCTCCTATTTCAAGCGACGACGATGCCGACCGGGCGGTTCAATCAGCTATCAGTATGCAACAGGAGGCGCAAAGAATAGATGCCCGCCTTGCCGGGGACAGCGGCATCAGACTTGGAATCGGCATCGGTATATCCACCGGAAAAGTCTTCTCAGGGATACTGGGCTCTTTGCGAAAAAAAGAATACACATCCGTCGGTATGGCCGTAAATATTGCCGCAAGGCTTCAAAAAATGGCGGGACCCGGTGAAATTCTTGTCTGTGAAAGAACTCACCAGAAACTGTCACGGAAATATTTTTCCACCGAGATTGAACCGGTATGGGTAAAAGGCGTGGAGAACCCCATCACGGTATTCCGAATCACCGGTTAATTTTTTTTAACCTGGATTACACTGTCTGCAGGAATTTCTCTTCCTGAGACGGACATGCCTTCCGACCGGTCGGCCGCTACCGAAGTAATTTTGAGCTCATCGATCATTTCCCCGGGTATTCTGAACTGCTGCCCGCTGACATTATCAATCGTTTTTTCAACGTCGTAAACGGCAAACACATCACCTTTCCGGACGCCGGCCTCCACCCCCGATGAAATGACGGCTTTGCCGTTCTCAGCGGATATGACAAAGCCTTTCCAGGGCTCATTTTCCATGGCCTTGCAAATTCTTTTCGCTATGGTTTTTGCAAACGGAGCCATGGCCTGCATGGCTGCCGGAGAAGCCGACAGATTTTCTCCGTCGATGGTCCCGGCCTCATCCTTTTCCAGCTTAATTTCAACCGGAATACTGTCAAATAATAATTTCGCCCCGGTGTGGGAATCGTAGACTTCCACTTTAACCCATATCCGGACGTTCTCACGAATTTTCCGGAACCCGATGACGCCGCTTTTTTTCTTATCCCCGGCAATGCCGCCGATGTTCATGACCACAAGCGCGTTTAATCCCGCGGTCCGCCCCATTTGTGCTAAAAGAGCGCTTTTTGTCTCGCCGGAAGCATTTTCAGCTATATCTTCGAGAAAAAGCGTCGCCCGCGAGTGGCCGGGCAAAACAAATACACAGTCGGTGCAACGAGAGGAAAGGCTCTCCATAACGAGAGCCGCCAGTTCCTTTGAAAAACGGCGGTCGTAAGTGCTGGTCAAGTCAGCGAAGGGCGCTACGCCGATTATTTTTTTTAGCGCGCTGTGATCCGTCGTAAACGGCAGTTCCAGATTTTTTGTCTTTTCCACAACGCTTGAAATCGATGCGCAGCCCATTGATAAAAAGAGGGTTGTAATGAGAAAAAACGCAAAACCACTGTTGATCTTTAAACGTAACATCCGGTAACCTGATTTCATGTGTTCTCCTTATACGCGACTGTGGCTGTTGTGGCAATTCCACCACGGGCGGTGAATTCTCCGGTAATTTTTATCCATTTGGGATTTAAAACAGAGACCAGGTCTTCAAGTATCTTATTGACGGCGTGTTCATAAAAAATGCCGACATTGCGGTACTGTAATAAATAGTATTTCAACGACTTCAATTCAATGATTTTTCCACCCGGACGGTACTCGATGCAGATGCATCCCATATCCGGGAGTCCTGTCATGGGGCATACGGAGGTGTACTCAGGCTGTCGGATCACGATATCAATATCCCTTTTCAACCGGTACTGATAGTCGATGGTTTTTAAAACATCTTTTTGGATTATTTCCATAGATGCGACGGCGTAACCGATGTTCTTGAGTGTTTCGTCCATTTTATTTTTCCCTCGAGTCGGTCCGGTCATAATTTTTCCAATAAGTCGCAAAACAACCGGACCCCGAAACCGGTTCCGCCAATGCTGCAATAATCGGCGGGCTTTTTGACATACGCCGGACCGGCAATATCCAGATGTGCCCATTTGGCGTTGCCGACGAATTCGGACAAGAAAAGAGCCCCGGCGATGGCGCCTCCGAAACGGGAACTGCTCATGTTGTGAATATCCGCAAAATCGCTTTTAAGAAGCTCTTTATAATCTTCGGGCATGGGCAGCCGCCAGCATCGCTCATGGGTCTTTTGTGCGGACGTCTCGATGGTTTCGGCCAGTTCATCGTCAAAGGTAAAAACTCCGGCGATTTTTTCTCCCAGAGCCACCGCGCAGGCGCCCGTCAGCGTGGCGACATCGATAAGGACATCGGGGTCGTACTTTTTGACGGCATAGGCCAGGGCGTCCGCCAGAATCAGGCGCCCTTCGGCATCGGTATTTCCGATTTCAACGGTTTTTCCGTTATAGGCGCGGATGATGTCCCCGGGACGGGAGGCATCTCCTGAGGGAAGGTTTTCCGCCAGGGGGATAACGCCGATGATATTTGCGGAAGGATTGAGTTGTGCTGCCGCAAACAAGGTGGCGGCGACGGCTGCTGCGCCGGCCATGTCCATTTTCATGTCTTCAATGGAACCGGAAAGCTTCAGGTTGATGCCGCCGGAGTCAAATGTCACGCCCTTGCCTACCAGAACGATCGTTTTTTTTGCCCCCGGCGCACGGTGTTCCATGAGGATCATTCTGGGTTTACTCAGGCTGCCCGCCGCCACCGCAAGTATCCCCCCGAATTTACCTTTTTTCAGGGCTTCTTCGTTCATGACCGTTATTTTTAATTTTTGTCCGGCAGCATGGGACCGGATTTTTTCAGCGAAAACTTCGGGGCGCTTTTCATTGGAAGGCATGCTTACCCATTCCCTTGCAGCCAGTGTCCATTGACATACGGTTTCAACCCGGGACACAAGAGGGTCGTATGGGCGGCTTTTTGCAGGTCCGATATAAAAATGAATCTGTTTGAGTAAAGCGTATTTTTTTTCGTTTTTATAGGCGTCAAAAATATGGTTCGCCAGAAATGCGCCTTCCATCGCGGCTTCCAGCAAGGCGAAAGTTCCGATGGGGGTCTTTTTTTCCGGCGGCACGATAAGCATCATCTCTTCGATTCCACAGAGGATGCACTTTTTGACCGCTTTTCCGGCCATGGCCCGGAAGCTCTCCGCGTTTAATTTTTCAAGTTTTCCCAGACCGATAAAAATGATCCTGCGGGCGTTGACTTCACCGGGGTCATACAGCACGAGTTCATCCTCTTTTTGCCCTTTGAATTCCTTAAACGGCTTTAATCGTTGAACCAGCGACAGAATGGTTTTGTCTTCATGGATATCGGCGTCCCCACACACCGGAACAACCCATGTCATGATATTGATTTTGTGTAAGTCTCCTGATTTAAGCGCCAGCATTTTTTCTCCTAGGCATCATTTTGAATGCAGCATAACCCCTGAAAACGGTCCATGACCATGGGCCAACCGGTTGCTTCAAGCGGCAAATATTTTAAAACATCCGGTGTCATTTTACCGCTTTCATCTCTATAGTCAACCGGATAATCCATAAAATGTCTTATTACATCGCGACCGCGCCGGTATTTCAGCCGTTTTTATGAGCACTGAATCCTCCCGGCGTGAGGCGCGACCCTTTGCAAAAAATTACCTGCCCTGTTTTCCGGATCTTCAAATGGGTTGATAACAGGTTGAATTTGTGGTTTAAGGATAATGCATAAGATTCGGATCAACGCAAAAGGCTTCATTGGGGCAGGGGAACAACCCCTGTAAAATCGGCGGCCCTCCAATGAACAGACACCGGAGGAGGTAAAAGGAATGCGGATCGTAACAAGACCTGATTTTGACGGCGTGGTTTGCGCGGCGCTTCTCTATGAAACCGAATCCATCACCGAGCCGACCCAGTGGGTCGAGCCCAACGATATGCAAAAAGGCCTGGTCCAAATTTTTGACGGCGACATCATTGCGAATTTGCCGTACAACGAAAACTGCTCGTTGTGGTTTGATCATCACTATTCCAATCAGCCCCATTGGGATTTTAAAGGCGCTTTTAAAATAGCGCCGTCGGCTGCCGGGGTGGTTTTTCACTATTATCAGGGTAAATTGAAGCATGATTATACGAAACTGATCGAACAGACGGATAAAATCGACTCCGCGGACTTGACTAAAGACGAGGTGATCCATCCTGAAAACTATCCCTATGTCCTTTTGTCTATGACGATTTCAGGCAGGGAAACCTGGGATGAGGCGTATTGGAACCATCTGGTGAGCCTGTTGAGAGAAAAAGACATCGACGAGGTCATGGAGGATTCTCACGTCAACCAAAGATGCCGTGAAGTGGTCGAGCAGAACAACCGCTATAAGGTGCTTCTGGAAAAATACACCCGAATGCAATCCCATGTGGCGATTACCGATTTTAGGGACTTGGACAAAACGCCGCCGGGGAACCGGTTTTTAAGCTATTGCCTGTTTCCGGATTCCATTGTCAACGTAAAAATACGATATGACAATGCCGACCGGGCCAAGCTCATCGTCAGCGTCGGCCACAGCATTTTTAACCCAAAATGCTGCGTGAATGTGGGAGAGCTGTTGTCCCGGTTTGAAGGCGGCGGCCATGAAAAGGCGGGATCATGTGCCTTTGATGCAGCCAGGGCCGATGACTATATCCCAAAAATTATTGAGGCGTTGATAAAAAATCAGGCGTAAGGCTGAAGACTGCATGAATGCCTACATCCCAATCACCTGGCTTTTCAGGCGCGACAATCTTTTCCATGAAAAAGGTTCTTTTTGACAGGGTGAAACCGCATTGTTGGTCCATACGGGGTCTGATTTAATGTCGTAGCGTGATGAACGCGCTGCTTTTTCCCATAATTTTGTATGGGGAATGGGCGTATAGTGGGCAAGAACCGGCAAAATCCCGGCGGCCCTGACAATTCGAATCGATGTTTCCAGTATGTCCTCCGGATCTTCAGGCAATCCCGCCAACAGGTAGGCGCCGATCTGATTTCCTTTAAACCCGGCATTTTTTAAATTGTCAACCGCACGGACAAATTCGTTGCCCGTCACTTTCTGGTCGAAGGCCCGTCCGTTTTCTGAAAATCGGGTGGTTTCAAGTCCGAGCCGGATAGCATGAAAACCCGCCAAAAACATCAACCGGGCGATTTCCGATGATATTTCCCTGATATGAAGAGCGTTTGGCGTATGAAATTTTACCCGGATGCCGGAATCGATGATTCCTCTTAAAAGGGGAATGCCGTGGGTTTCCGGGTTGAAGAGAAGTGCATCGTCATAAAAAACGAAATCCATAACGCCGTGCGCTTGATGCCAGTATTTGATCTCTTCCACCACCAGAGCGGGGTTTTTTCTCATATGCCGCGGGTTTAAAAAACCGGAAGCGCAATAATCGCAACGAAAAGGGCAGCCCATCGATGTGAGCAGTGGAATGGCCGTTATCCGGTTTTCCAGATCAAATGCCGGCAGGGGCCAGGTGTCCATGTCATCCGGGTTAAATTGCGGCAGGACATCGTATCCGGTATAGTCCCTGACCAGGGCCAAAGCACGGTGAAGCCCGGAACCGCAGACCACCTGGTCCGCGCCCATGAGGTTTTGTGCGTGCTGCGTGCATAACGTGGCGTATATTCCGCCTAAAATGATGGGGGTCCGGCCGAAGAGGCTTCGCAATACCTGGATGGTCTCCAAAACTCCGGGATACCAGTACGTCATCATGGACGTAACGAAAATGGCATCCGGACGCTGAACGGATTGCAGGTCCTCGATGAACCATTGCTTTTTTATACCGTATCGCGAATAATTTCTCCGGACATCTTCCAGTCCGGCGGGCTTGGGAAGTGATGTTTTGAGATAATGACCGCGGCCGGTTACATCAGGGTTATTTTTTTGTGCCGCTCTGGGGTGAAAGCGATTTAAACAATCCCGGTAGGTTACGCGAATGCCGTGCTGCCGCAACAGGGCGCCCAGAATCAGAAGTCCCAAGGGTCTGGCCCATAAATCGTAGGCCGCAAAATCATGGATCCAGGGGTTAATCAGAAGAATATGGGGTGCGTCACGATGAACCGGCAACGGCATTTATTCAGCTTTCATTGTCCGTTGAGAAGTATTCCATCGATGTTTTTTTAAGCTCCCTTAGGCTGAACAACGGGGTATAGGCTTGTACGCCGGCTTTTTGCGCCATTTTTCGCGCGATTGCCAGACAGGATGCAGAATTTATGGCATGGATCATGGTATACAGGTTATACGGCCAGTTATCCCGGGGGTTTCGCCTGTAGCAATGCGAGACTTCTTCAAAGGAAGCCATCGTCCGGCCGACATCGTCGACCCGGTCTTCCTCCACCTGCCAGGCCACCATGGCATTGGCCGCAAATCCCGATTGTTGATGTCGCAGGGTTGCGCCGAACCGTCGAATAACGCCTTTTTTTCTCAGATTTTCAAGCGTTTCAAGAAAAACGGCTTCAGAGATCCCAAGCTTTTCGGCCAGCTGCAGAAATGGCCGCGAGGTGATCGGAATATCCCCGCCAATGGCCGAGACAATATTTTTTTCCAGGTCAGTCAGCATGGCCAGACATTTAATCGCCCGGTAAGTTCATTGTCAAGGATTTTTCCGGAAAGAGCCGATCAATATCGGTTTTATCGGGTTTGCAAATACCCCGTTCCGTGATAAAGCCCGTGATCAACCGGGCCGGCGTCACATCAAAAGCAAAGTTTGCCGCAGGACTGTTTTTGGGCATGATCAGGACATCCCTGATTTTGCCGTTTTCCAGGCCCCGTACGGTTTTGACCTCCTCCGGATTTCTTTCTTCAATTTCAATTTGGCTGACGCCGTCGCTCAGACTCCAGTCGAAAGTGCTGGAGGGCAGCGCCACATAAAACGGGACATGGTTGTCCCATGCCGCCAGAGCCTTCAAATAGGTACCGATCTTATTGGCCACATCTCCGGTATGCGTGGTCCGGTCCGTGCCCACAATTACCAGATCCACCATACCGTGCTGCATGAGGTGGCCCCCTGCATTGTCGCAGATCACCGTATGCTTTACGCCGTGCTGGCCCAGCTCCCAGGCGGTCAATCGGGCACCCTGGTTCAAGGGGCGAGTTTCATCCACCCATACATGAACATCAATCCCCTGGTCAAATGCGGCATAAATGGGAGCGGTGGCTGTGCCGTGTTCAATGCAGGCCAGCCAGCCGGCATTGCAATGGGTAAGGATATTGATGGTGGGGGCCTTTTTGTTTTTCAACAGGTGCGTAATGACAGAAAGCCCATGGACGCCGATAAGCCTGCAATTGTCCACTTCCTCCTCTTCAATTTTTTTTGCCTGCTCAAAAGCAACCCGGATTTTATCCTCATATTTTTTAACAGCCAAAACAGCTTTCAAAACCCTGTCCACCGCCCATGACAGATTTACCGCAGTGGGTCTGGCCGACTTTATTTTGAGACATTGTACAACCAGGGCGTCGTCATCAGGGGCAATTTGCGGTGCATCGGCCAAAGCCAGATAAACGCCGAAAGCAGCCGTAACGCCGATGAGCGGAGCGCCACGGACGACCATTTCCCGGATGGCAAAGACAACGTCATCGACCGTATTCAAATCCATGGTTTTAAACTCATGGGGAAGAAAACGCTGGTCTATGACCCGTATTTTTGAAGTATTCATATCCTTCCAAATGGGGCGCAGGTTTTTTCCGTTGACGTTCATGATGGTTATTTCTCCATGGTTGATTTTTCAGAACAATTATTGCTCTTTTTTGCATACATGCTTATCTGCTTTGGAATTCGTTTTCAATACCAATCAAAACAAAAAATCAGGCCTGTAAAATGTTTGCCTTGACACCGTGTGGAAGGATTTAATAATAAGTGCCCATCCGGATTCTTCTGTTTTTTAATCGGTGTTTGGGAAATTTGTCATGCATGACGGATTTAAAAAACGCACGCACGCTAAATTCTTCGTTTTAATCGGGGTTGTGTTGACCGTGTTGTTTATCCTTTCCCCCCGGGCGCGGTCCGGGGATGAGCATTTGCTCGGGCTTGGAATGGGCGCGGCGGGAATCGTGGACGCCCACAAAATGCTGTATGGGTGTCTGGAGTATCGGTCGCCTGCTGAATTTTATAACTTAAAACCCTGGGCGAGTCTTGAATTTTCAGACCGTTTTTTTTATTTCTCTGCAGGATTGCTGATGGATTTTTAACTCACGGATCATTTGTTGTTTACCCCGCGTTTCCGCGCCGGCTTTTATTCCCAGGAGAATGGGGTGGAACTCGGACATCCCCTTGAATTCAGATCGGCTGCTGAATTAAGCTGGCGGTTTAACCATTCAGGACGGCTGGCGGTAAGTTTCGGGCATGTATCAAACGGTGGTCTTGACGACACGAATCCGGGTTCGGAACTGTTGAAAGTAACCTACCTGCTTCCTTTTGGCAAAAATTGAATGGATTATTTCCCGGCAATGCCATATGCGTGAGTACTTTTCATCCGGCGATCATTTTTTCAATTCCCTTCAGCCCGTCGTCATCCACGATTCCCAGCCGTTTGGCGACCTGGGGGTTGAGCAACGCGAAATTTCCCGTTGCCTCGACGCACAGGTTTTCATTTGAATCGTAAATTGCCCCTTTGACAAGGACTTCGTGCCTGCCGATCAGCTTGTCCGGGGTTCCCTTGGCTAAAAGTTTTTCGGAGATGGATACCGGCTTTATAAAGTCAACGGTCATGGACTTGGTGACAACGATTTTTTTTAGAACATGAAGGACCGACCAGCTCATGATTTCATCAAGGATCACGGATAAAATGCCGCCATGAACGAGTTTGTTCCATCCGCACATATGTTGGGGCACGATGACGCGCGACCATACGGATACATCGTTGCCGGAAAAACTCATCTGAAGACCATGAGGATTTATCGGAGAGCACCCGAAACATCTGTGGCTGTTGCTTTTCGGCAATTTTTTAAATGCCGATGGCTGATTTTGCATGGCCTTTCTTTCATATTTTTCATTAGGGCAGCGTCTATGGCCAAACGGATACTTTCTATAAAGTTAAGCGACAGACAATAAAAGCAGGTTTAAGTTATACCATGATCTCACGGATTTTTTTGTTTAAATACTCTCTTTTCAAAGGCTTCATGAGAAGGGCTTTTGCTCCGATTTCCATGGCTTTTTCTTCGGTTATAATCTCGTTATAACCGGTGCAGATGATGATCGGCATATCAGGCCGGATGCATAAAATGTTTTTCGCCAGTTGATCGCCGTTCATTTTCGGCATGGTCATATCTGTAATAATCAGGTCAAAAAAGTCCGGCTTTAAGCGAAACGCCTCCAGTGCTTCGGGAGAGCGGGTCATACTTTCGACATGATATCCCAGGCTTTCCAGCAATTGATGGGTAATTTCCACAATCATCTCTTCATCATCCACGAAAAGAATATTTTTTTTCTTTTTCAAGGGCTTGAGGGGAGATCCGGATTTCGTGTCGATTTCTGCCGCCCCGCGTTTTTCGACTACGGGCAAATACACATCGATAATGGTTCCTTTGCCCGGCGCACTGTTAACGATGATTTCTCCTTCCATGCTGCGTACGATTCCATGTACGGCAGCAAGCCCCAACCCAGACCCCTGCCCAAATTTTTTTGTCGTGAAATAGGGTTCGAAAATCCGGTTTAAAATTTTCGGTTCGATCCCCGCTCCGGTGTCACTTACAGTCAATTTCACATAGCGATCTCCATGTAATTTCCGGAATTCAAGGGGGTGGTTGGCGTCCGTTTCAACATTTGAGAGGCTGACTTCGAGAGTCCCTCCGGTTTCTTTCATGGCATGGGCTGCATTGGTGCAAAGATTGATGATCATCTGGCTGATATGGGTCGGATTGGCCAGCACCAATCCGGAATCGTACTTGATATTTTGGCGGATGTCGATGCTTTTGGGAATCGTTGCTCTGAGCAGCTTGAGGTTTTCTTTTACGATGTAGTTGATTTTGAGCGCTATTTTTTCTTCATGGGAAGTTCGGCTGAAGCTGAGCAACTGGGCCACGACATCCCTGGCTCTGAAGCTCGCATCCAATACCCGCTCGAGTTTTCCGTGAGCAGGGTCCTGTCTGGGAATTTTGTCCATCGCCAGTTCGGTATTGCCGACGATAATGGTCAAAATATTATTGAAATCATGTGCGATGCCGCCGGCAAGGGTTCCGATGGCCTCCATTTTCTGGGCTTGACGGAGCTGTGCTTCCATCTCCTTTTTTTCGGTGACGTCGAAAATGATGGTCAGAACATATTTTTCATTATTAACTTCAATCAACCGGGAGTATTGGAGCGCCTGCAGACGGGATCCATCCCGGAGCGTATAAAAGACATCCCGTTCATACACTTCCCCGGTCGCCTTTAAACCAGCGACTATGTCATGACGGGTGTCGTCTCCAATAAACCCCAGTTCAAGCACGCTTTTCCCCAGGGCTTCTTCTCTTTTGTATTGCGATATCTGGCAGAATTTTTCATTGACGGAGATAATCCGCCCCGACTCCAGTTCGGACAAAAACACCGGCTGGGGAGACATCTCAAATAAAACCCGGAATCTCGATTCACTGTCCCGAAGCGCTTCTTCGGCACGTTTATACTCGGATATATCGTTCTGGTATTTTTCAAGTTGTTTTTCCAGGCTGACAACCTTCTCTTCCAATTGCGCATAAGAAAATCGCTCGTTGTTCATTGTTCACCCTTTCTGAAAAGCTTTTTAAATGGGCGCCGCGATTCTTTTGTTTGGCGTGTTTTAATTTTCAGTTCCCATGGAATATAGGGTTTCACGGATCTGAAGCGGGCTCATATAGCCGTAATCCATCAGAATATCACCGATCAGGCGATGCCTGCCGTTTTTCGCTTCCTCCCGGACCTGGATGGAGAGCGCCTGGATGAGTTGATTGGCTGATATGTACTTTTTGGTGATGGCAATGTCGCCGAAACGGGGCTCTATAAACATGTCCATGACATCGTTGAGCTGCTGTTTATTCATATAGCCCAATTCCAGCAGTATCTGCCCGATGGGCCGATGCATCTTTTTTTCAATATTTTCGTTCACCTGAATCTTGAGGGCTTCGATGACATGTTCCTCGGTGATGTAGCCTCTTTTCATGGATAGCGCTGCAAATCGCTGTCTGATTTTTTTTAACATCATCGCCTCCGAAGGCTGAGCCTGGGGTTTATGGGTGGATAATCTTTAAGCTAAATGCCTAAATATAGCAAATTTTTAAGGGCGTGGGAAGGGATAATAAATACAGGTTAAGCGATGCGAAAAACCAAGGACTATCCGTCCCATTGCTTGACAATTTGTCAGGTGTTATTTAAAAGGGGATTCACCAATCACATTTAAAGGACGAACCAGCCGTGATTTATAGTTTTTTCTTAATCCGAATTTAATGCATGAAAGACTCGTTGGTGAAAAAACAGCCGCTCCCCAAATATACAAAAACCGGCGCGCCTGACCGGGTATTGACAAAAGCTGAAATTAAATCCCGCTTCGACCAGGAGACGGCATCGGTTTACAGCCAGAAAGACCCGGTTCACCTGCCGGAGTATTCAACGGCGCTTTCGGCGCTGACGGAAGGGATTGCCGAAGGGCTTTCTTCCAGCCCGTCAATTCTGGATCTGGGGGCAGGCACGGGGAATTTATCCAGGAGGGTTCTGGAACGATTTGTCGGCAGCCGGGTCACGCTGGTTGATTTTTCGGAAAACATGCTCAATGAAACATCGGCCGTATTGTCGGATTATCCTGACAGGTTTTCCATTTTTGTCCACGACATGTTTACGGTTCAATTCCCGGCGCAAACCTTTGACGCCGTGGTATCGAGTTTTGCCATACACCATGCCCGGGGACGGCGGGCATATCTCGCCTTGTATAAAAAAATACTTTACTGGGTCAAGCCCAACGGCGTTTTTTCATGCTGCGACGTGGTGGACGGCGATACCCCCGGGTGGAGGGCTTTAAACGAATCCGGATGGAGAACCCATCTGGAAAAGCATTACGACCATGAACAAATCGAACGGCTGTTTGATAACTACCGTATCGAAGACACGCCGCTTTCATTGTTCAACCATCTTTCCTGCTTAAAGGAAGCCGGGTTCGCCCATGCGGACGTTTTGTGGAAAAAATTCAATTTTGCCGTTTACTGCGGCAAGGCCAGTCAAGGATGAGCATGCAGCATTTTGCAAAAAAGAATACGGAGATTATAAGGGAAGATTTTGAAAGCCTGAGAGCTTGTTGGAATGATTCCAAAAACAATTTATATTGGCCTCACATTTTTCTTTTGCCGGACTGGCTTACGGCATGGTTTGATATTTTCGGAGACGGGGCAACCCCGTTTATCTTTTCCGTCCGACAGGGAAACGACCGGGTGGGAATCGCGCCGCTTCAAGTCAGAAACCAAGTCGCCTCCTTCATGGGTGATCCCGAGATCTGCGACTACTTCGATTTCATCTTCAGCCCGGATGAGGAGGCACCCTTTTGCCATTCGCTTCTGGATCAGATGGTGGGGAAAAACATCCATGAACTGGACTTGCGGTGCTTAAGGCCGGATTCCTTTACCTTAAACCAAATGCTTCCTGTGGTGCGGCAACGGGGCCTTGATTTCGTCTGCGAGCCCGACGGCGTGTCGGTGGAAGCGGACTTGCCCGGGACATGGGATGAATACCTTGCCGGGCTTGACGGCAAACAGCGGCATGAAGTCAAACGCAAACTCAGAAGATTGTATGAAGCCGGAGATGTAAAGTTCACGGTGTATAAACAAAGCGCTGATATTTTTAAGCGCCTTGACATCTTTTTCACCCTTTTTCGGGAAAGCCGGACCGACAAAACCCAATTCATGACGAGCCAAATGGAAAGATTTTTCAATACCGTGATATCCCGGACATCGGATCTGGGCATCCTGAAAATGGGGATGCTGGATGTGGACGGCGCGCCGGCCGCATGTGTTTTGGCTTTTGATTACAACAACGCTTTCTACCTTTACAACAACGGGTTTGATCCGGCTTGCGGCTCGTTGAGCGTAGGCGTTTTGTCCAAGGTGCTTTTGCTTCAACATGCCATCTCCCGGGGGAAAAAGACGTTTGATTTTTTAAAAGGCAATGAGATTTACAAACACCGCCTCGGTGGCCGGGAAGTGGCCTTGAGCCGGTTGCGGATCAAGATCTCATGAGGCAGGGAGACCGTCATTGAATCCGGAAAGATTACACATCGCCATGTTGAGCGTTCACAGTTGTCCGGCCGGTGAACTGGGAACAAAAGATACCGGCGGGATGAGCGTGTATATCCGGGAACTCGCCAAAGAATTGGGAAAGTCGGGCCATTTTGTCGATATCTATACCCGTACGCATGGAAACCAGCATCCTCCCATCATGCCGTTATATGACAATGTAAAGCTGATGCACATTCGGGCCGGCAATGAAGCGGACATGGACAAACTTGCGATCTATCCGCATATCAATGACTTTGCCGGAGACATGGATACATTTAAAAGAAATGCCGGAGCTGAATACGACATTAGCCACAGCCACTACTGGCTGTCGGGCCTTGCGGGAAATAGCCTTTCCAAGTGGTGGTGCATCCCCCACATGCACATGTTCCACACGTTGGGCGCTCTTAAAAATGCCCTGAATATAGGATTGCCGGAACCGGATTGCCGGATTCGCAGTGAAAAAGCTCTGGTTCATGCCTGCCAAAAAATTATTGCCCCCACGATAAAAGAAAAGCAGGAAATGATAAGGTTTTATGATGCAAAACCGGAATCCATTGCCGTTATTCCCTGCGGAGTCAATCAGGAGTTGTTTCAACCCGGAGACCGAAAAGCCGCCAGAAACCGCCTGGGATACGGGATGGATGACAGCATTCTGCTGTACGTGGGCCGGATTGAACCGCTCAAGGGCATTGACCGGATCATTCAGGCAATCACCCGTTTAAAGGATCATCTCTATCTGACGTTGGTCATTGTCGGCGGAGATGATCAAATCCATCCCCAGATGCGGCGTCTTGCAGCGCTTTGTACGGAATTGGGCGTTTCAGACCGGGTGATGTTTGCCGGACGGGTGGATCAAAACAGCCTTCCCGGTTATTACGCGGTGGCCGATGCCTTGGTGGTGGCGTCTTTGTATGAAAGCTTCGGGCTGGTTGCCCTGGAGGCCATGTCCTGCGGCATACCGGTCATCTCCACTGCCGTGGGCGGGATGAAAACCATTGTCCGAAACGGCGAGACAGGATGCCTTATTGCAGACGACACCATAGATGCCATAAGCCGTTCCATTCTGGACATCTTTTCAAATCTGGAACTTTTCCGTTTGCGGTCTCTTGAGATCAGAAATTCAATTTCCAGGTTTTCCTGACAAAACATCGCAAAGGAAATGATCGGGCAATACAGATCTCTCGTACCACAGGATAATGGCGTGGCGCGTGAAGCCGATCGAATGGTAAAGCCCCAGGGCGGGCAGGTTGGCGCTGTCGACGGTTAGTTCAATAACGCCAATGCCCTCCGCTTTAAGCTTACATACCCCCGCCAGCAATATACGCTTTCCCAGGCCGCCTCCCCGAAAGGCAGGGTCCACGCCAATCATATGAATGCGTGCTTTTTGGGTTTTTCGCCGGGAATTCGCCTCACGATATACCCGGGTCCAGCAGTATCCCACGGGCCGATCCCTGTCAAAGGCGAGCAGAACGTCTTCATGCGAGCAGTCGCAGTGGTTGATCATGTAAACGATTTCTTCCACGGTATTGGGATGAAACCCCCAGCTCCCCGTAAAAGAAAGGTTTTGAATCTCCGCCAGCAGGTGCTCTTCGCCCGCCGCCATGGGACGAATCGGAAAAGAGGGGCAGGCATTTGCGCTTCCCCTCAAATCAGCCAGGTTCAACCGCAGTTCGCGATAACGGCGAACTGCCTTAAAACCCTGACCGGATAAAAATCGTCCGGCCGGTTTATTGGATTTACGGATATCCACATGAATGCTGTCTGCTCTTAATTCGCGCGCTCTCATAAGAGCGGCGTCAAACAACGCGGAGCCGATTCCAAGGCGTCTGAAACCGGGATGGACCAGGCTGTTTGCCAACACCCGACCGATGTTGATCTCAGGGATCAATTCACAAAAGCCGATTATTTTTCCTTGACTTTCCGCGATAAAAAGATTTTTTTCCGGGGAACGCCGGGGAAAATTCAAATCATCGGATAAAAGTTTCGGCGAAACATACAGACTCAAGCGTCTCACGCGGTTTACATGATGATAGAACTCGAGATAATCGGCAAAATCCACCGGTTGATAGTTTCGGATATGGTATTTTTTATCTTTCATGTCCCGCATCTTGAAAAATGGCAATTGAGACATATGTTAACAGCCTTAGGCCGGAGTTTCAATGGATATCAGCTTCATACGTTGCAGGAGATAAAAAAATGGCGGAATCTGTTTATGCAATGGTTATTTCACCGCATCCCGATGATTCGGAATTCGGCGCCGCCGGCACGGTGGCGCGCTGGACCCGGGAAGGCAGGCGCGTGGTTTATGTGGTGTGCACCAACGGGGACAAAGGAACAAGCGATCGCAACCTGATGCCTGAGGACCTGTCGAAAATCCGGCACAAAGAGGAACTCGATGCAGCCGGCGTATTGAACGTCAGCGACGTTGTTTTCCTTGGATACCCGGATCAGGGGCTGGAAGAGACATCCGAATTCAGAAAAGCCATCGTTCGCTTAATCCGGCAGTATAAGCCTGAAGTGGTGGTGACGGCCGACCCTTACAGGCGGTATGTCTGGCACCGCGATCACCGGATAACCGGCCAGGTCGTCTTGGATGCTGTTTTCCCCTGTGCGCGGGATCACTTGTCGTATCCGGAATTGCTCGATGAAGGGCTGGAGCCTCATAAGGTGAAAGAATTGCTGTTCTGGGCCGCGGAAGACATCAACCTCCGGACGGATATCACCGACACCTTTGATACAAAAATGAAGGCCCTTCGCTGCCATAAGAGTCAGGTGGGCCATTGGGCGGATCAGGAACTGGAGGATCGGTTGATAAAGAGATACAGAGGCTTTGCCGAAGGAGAGGATTTCGAGCTGGCAGAGGCCTTCCACAGAATCGAAATCCCCTATTGATTCCAGACGACGTCGCCGCACAGGTCCGGACCATGGGGTTTTGAACAAAAATTTTGGTATTTTTTCTTTTCTTCTCCAATGATTGCCGGCCCTCCATGCCCCGGGAAAACCATGACATCGTCGGAGAGCGTAAAGACGGTGTTCTCCAATGAGTGACGGATCTGCATAAATGAGGCTGGGGACCAGGTTTTCCCCGGTCCTCCGGGAAATAATGTATCACCTGAGATCAGGTATTTCCCGTAATGAAAGCAAAGGCTGCCCGGTGTATGTCCCGGGGTGTGCAGTACCTTCAGCGCGATGTTGCCGAACGTGACGATGTCGTTGTGCGAAAGCGCGATATCCGGCTGAAGAGGGAGATTGCCGGCATCCGAGGCGTGGGCTGCCACGGGGATTTTCAGGTCGGATTTCAATTGCACCAGCGCCCCGGTATGATCAAAATGGTTGTGGGTGATCAGAATACGGCACGGCGTCGTGCTTTGCAATGCATCGAGGACCTTTTCCGGATTTCCGGGTGCATCCACGATCACACTGGACCGGGTTTTGCGGCAAATTAAAATATACGTGTTTGTCCCATAAGGCCCCAGAGAAAGCCTGCCAATCTCTATGGTCTTGTCTTCAGCTACGATTTCCATGACTTTCTCCAATTCCCAAGGGTGTCAGACTGAAGGCTATTGGCCGCCTATGGTCCATCGCCCATCGCCTTTTTCACGCAAACATCGTTTTAAACCGGCCATCTACCATTACAACGCGCGAGGGGTCATTTTCCCTGGCGGGCTGTTTGTATTCCTCCAGCGTGTATTCCGGATCATGGGGTAATTTTACGCCGAAACCGGATTCCGTCTCAAAAGCCTGGGGAAGAATCGGCAAAATTTTTCTTTGCCGGAGAGCGGAATATACATGATCGATTGAATCATAGGAACTCAGTTCTTCAATGGTCTTCAATGTAGGCGGCATGAGAAGAATTTCATGATCGATCTGCTTTTTGAGCGCTTCTTCGGGGGTTAACCACAAAGATTCGACCAGTTCGACGTCGTCGTGGCCGGATTTCTGGTTTTCGGGCATTTTTGCGACAAAAAATCGCGTGTCGAACCGCTTGCTCTCGATCGCGGGGGTGATCCACCGGGAATAGGGCATCAGATCATCCAGGTCAAAAAAAAGTTTTTCATTGCCCGCAAGGTCTTTTAGCGTGAGCGAACCGTTGTGCAGTGATTTCCGGAACGGGGTGAAGCGTTGCAAAGCGTTTTGATCCGGCAATGACTCTGTCAGAAGAACGCCTGCTTCTTCAAAGGTTTCACGAACAGCGGCGAAGAAAAGGCCTAATGAGGTCTCCCTGCTTGTCAGGGGTTCGTTCAGCCGGGCGACTATTTTTTCTACAGAACCGTTTTTTACGAAACCGGCCAGCCCGGGATCACAGTCCGAGGCATCCAGCGCGCCGCCGGGAAATACAAAAGCGCCTCCCATAAAACTTTGGTTTCTATGACAACGAATTAAAAAAAGCTCAAAAGGCGGCCGGCTGTTCTCTCTGAGCAGGATAACCGTTGCAGCGTCTCTGGGCTGGGGGATCTTGGGGTTCATGGAGCTATTCATTTTGTTTTTCCGTTGGTTGATGTGTTCCTTTTACGGTTTCTTCCACGGCCACATAGATAGTTTTAAACATTTCCGCGAAACCCGATGGAGAAACCCTTCCGGTTTCGATGAACTTGACGGCAATTTCCTTTGCCGTTTTTAAAATCTGCTCGTCCATTGCACTCATGGGGCATCCTGTCAAAATTGGCAACCTAATACTTTTCTGAACACGAAAAGACGGCCCGCCTGAAACCGTGACCTTTCGATCGCATGGCGGGCCGTCGTTATTCGTTGTCCCGTTAAGCCGAAGTTAAATCCGGATATCAGTGGACGGGTTTGAATTGAACACGGCGATTTTTTACGCGGCCTTCTTCCGTATCATTTGAAGCGGCCGGCATGGTAAGACCATATCCGACGGTGCTTAACCGATCTTTTGAAATACCTTTTTCGATAAAATAGGATTCAACCGATCCGGCGCGCCGCTCGCTGAGTTTTTGGTTATGGGCGGCACTGCCCAAATTACAGGTATGGCCTTCGATTTCAATTTTCAGGTTTTCATTTTGATTGAGAATACCGACGATATTGTCCAAATCGTCTATGGCATCGGGTTTGATATCGAATTTATCAAGATCGAACAACACCGTAGCGCCAATCACCCAGCATCCTCTTTCGTCTACAGTCGCCCCTTTCGGCGTATCCGGACATTTGTCCAGATCATCGGTGACGCCGTCGCCGTCAGTGTCCGGAACCGCCACAGGGGCCGGCGCCGGTGCAGGGGGCTCGGGTGCGGGTGCAGGCGGCGGTGGTTGTTTCTTCTCTCCGCCGAACAACATTGTTGCGCCGAATGCGTATGCCCAATGATCGTCTTTGCCGTCGCCGAAATCGTCAATGGCCATCATTTTGCGTACATCAGTTCTCAATGCAAAAGAGTCGGTTAAAAAGAACTCAAGCCCGACGCCGGCATTGAGCAGAGCCTTTGTGTCCGTATCATCGTTGTCAGGTTTGTACGTAATGGCGCCGATACCGCCGACAAGATAGGGAACCACCCGGTATTCGGGCAACAGATGCAAAATGGCGTCCAGCCCATACCGGTAAACTTCTACATCATTACCGCCTGCACATTCCGTATCCGTGTAATGACCAACGCCCTCTATCGTCCAGTTTGCGTTGATGTCGTAGCCCAGACCCAGACCAAACGAAAAATTCGGGTTGTCGTCCAATCCCAAATTGTTGTCCAGGTAAAGGCCTTCAAAAATAGGAGTGACCGATATAGCGCCAGCCCTGTTTTCTGACATACCGGTTCCGGCAAGTCCGAAAACCAATAGTAAAATTCCGATTGATGCGATCAAATTTTTTAACCTCATTTTTCCCTCCTTTTTACCTTTTTAATGAAATGAACCAGATCTCCGACGCAATC
>CAYTSY010000039.1:22554-23799 GCA_964440555.1 uncultured Desulfobacteraceae bacterium | reverse complement strand
CGCCGACGGGAAGGCCGGCCAGGGGGCCTGCGGATTTTCCTGAGGCAAGGTCTTGGGTAAGTTTTTTCGCCTGGTCCAGGGCCTGTTCGGGGTAAAGAGTGGTGAAGGCATTGAGTATGGGGTTGACGGCATCGACCCGGCGCAGGGTTTGTTCCATGACTTCCACCGGCGAAATTTTCCCGGTTCGAATCTGTTGGATCAGTTCCCTTGCGGATGCGAAATCAAGTGACGTCATGTTGTTTCCTCCATTTCTGAAGCACCGCGATGCAGCGCCTTATATGGGGTGTAAAAGGGAAATATGGCAGCACACCTGTCATCCACCATAGGGAAAATCACCCGATTTGTAAAGCGGGAAAAATGCAGGTGCATGAAGTCAGGTGACGTTCGCCCCCCCTGCCCCGCATACTTTGCCCCGCACCCCATCAACAATGGGTTTGACAGGGCGGGGCTTTTCCGTTATAGCCCTAAAAATCAATCAACTCTCACATCATCGACAAGGAGCAAACCATGAGATTATCCAAACCAAGGGTAGCCCCGCTGACACTGGCTGAAATGGACGACGAACAACGTGAAGTAGTCCGCAAAGGCGCATTTGACGAGCCCTTGAATATCCACCTGACCCTGGCCCATCACCCCAAGCTGTTGAAGCGCTGGCTGGTGTTTGCGGCCCATGTGCTCAATAAATCCGTTTTCCCGGCAAGGGAACGGGAAATCGCCATTTTAAGGATCGGCCATTTGTGCCGTGCCGGTTACGAATGGGCCCAGCATGCGGAGATCGGAAAAAACGTCGGTTTGACCCATGAAGAAATTGAAAGGATAAAACAAGGGCCGGGTGCGGCCGGCTGGTCGGCAACGGATCAGGCCGTGATGAAGGCTACCGATGAACTGCACACGGATTGGTTCATTTCCGACGGGACATGGAACGAACTGAAAAAGACCTACAGCGACAATCAGATCATGGAACTGATATTTGCCGTGGGCAATTACACCCTCGTGTCCATGGCGCTCAACTCATTGGGGGTGCAGCTTGAACCCCGTTTGAAAGGGTGAGCAAAGACAAAAACGCCATTCTCATGGGGGCCCGGCTATTTCAATGCCTTGATCTTTCGGATATCCTCGGACTTGCCCAGCATGATCAAAATATCGCTGTCCTTGATCACGAAGTTTGCCGGCGGGACCAGGACAAAGTTTTCCGGAACCAGTTCATTGATGGCAATGATGTGGACATTGTATTTTTCCCGAAGG
>CAYTSY010000039.1:0-22544 GCA_964440555.1 uncultured Desulfobacteraceae bacterium | reverse complement strand
AAGTCTTTCAGACTTTTTCCGATGAATTCTTTGGGCGGCCCCACTTGAACCAAATCGAATTCTTCGGCCAGCGGGATGAAGTCAAGGATATTGGGACGGGACAAACTCCGGGATACGCGCAACGCCATGTCCCGTTCCGGGTGAATGATTTCCGTTGCGCCCACACGCCGAAGTATTTTTCCATGGTCGTCATCCAATGCCTTCGCGAGGATTTTTTTGACTCCGATTTCCTGAAGATACAGGCAGATCAGAATACTGGTGCTGATTTTCGTCCCGGTGGAGACGATCACGCCGTCCATGTTTTCCAATCCAAGGGATTTCAAGGCTTCCTTATCCGTGGCATCCATCAGGATCGCTTCCGTGGAATGGGGATCCACGGACTGAACCCGTCCCCTGTCGTCGTCGATGGCGACCACCTCGTTTCCATCTTCAAATAACGCCTTGGCGGTATGAAAGCCAAAATTGCCAAGGCCGATCACGGCAAAACGTTTCATGTGTATTTCCTTTGTTTATCCGATCATCAGATTTTCTTCAGCATGATCGAGTCCCTTGGTTGCGCTCGTTCCTGCGATGATGTAAGCGAACGTGAGGACGCCGACCCGTCCGATGATCATGATGAAGGTAATCCAGTATTTGCCCCAGGTGCTCAGTTCCGGGGTCAATCCCATGGATAACCCCACGGTCCCGAATGCCGATACGGTTTCAAACAGATAGGCGAGAAAGGATCCGCGGATGCCGGCTACATGGTGTCCTGCTGCCGAGTCGCCCGCAAGAATTATAAACAAAACCGTGCTGATGATTCCGATGGAAACGAGCACCAAAGAGACGCTGCGGGTCACGGTGTCCGCGGGGATGCTTTTTTTAAACATATTGACGCGGCGGCTTCTTTTCAGCCGGCTGATGGAAAAAACCGTGAGCAGGGCCAGCGTCGTGGTTTTGACCCCGCCGCCGCATGATCCCGGCGATGCGCCGAAAAACATCAGAAAGAGCATCATGGCCAAAGTGGCTTCCTTGAGAGAACCGATGTCCACCGTATTGTAGCCGGCGGTACGGCAGGTGATGGACTGAAAAAGCGGGACCAGAATGAATTGCGCTGGCGACTTTGACGCCAGCAGGGCTTCTTTTTCCAAAAATGCAAATATCATTGCCCCGGAAACGATCAGGACCAGGGTCGTCAAAAGCACGGTTTTGGTTTGGATGGACAGTCTGATCCGTTTGTGTTTGCGGTGAACCGTCCAGGTCTGGAGGTCATAAAGTACGGGAAACCCGATTCCACCTACAACGATCAGGCTGCAAATAACGGTGTTGAGAAGGATGGCATCGGGGTAACGCATGAAGTTATCGCCAAACAATGCGAATCCGGCGTTGCAGAAAGCCGATACCGAATGAAAAACCGCCATATAAACGGCTTTGGACAGCGGCAGCTCTCGGCTCCAATGAATGGTCAAAAGAACAGCGCCAAGGGCTTCCGCACCCAGCGTAAACACGATGGTGCTTTTGACGAGGCTTAAAATGTCCTCACGCGGCGTATGGGCGAACACATCCTGCATCACCATTCGATGGCGGAAGGAAACACTCCTGCCGACCCATCGGAACAAGCCAACGGAAATGGTCATGACGCCGAGACCGCCGATCTGGATGAGTAAAAGGATGACGCATTGGCCGAAAACCGTAAAAGAGCTTACCGTATCCACGACCGTCAGACCGGTGACGCATACGGCGGACGTGGTCGTAAACAGCGCATCCACCCAGGGGATATGCCCGGTCTTTGTGGAAAACGGAAGCATGAGAATAAGGGCGCCAATCAGGATGGCCAAAAGAAAGGTGGCCAGCACGAGAATTGCCGGATGCGCCTTGAGGACTCGGCTGCGAAGCGTCATGATGCAATCTTCTGATTCAAATAATGTTCACCATTGCAGCAATTCCAAGTTATCCAAAGATTGTGCAACTATCGGTTTCCGGAAACAAAGCGATAAAGATTTAGGCACAATTGAGCCCTGTTGTCCTTAAAATCGATAGGGCTTTAATAAAGCAAAGCGCATGGCATTGCAAGTTCTCTTTCATTTCCCAATACGGGGATTTTCCGGCTGCGGTTCATGCCATGACCCGGCAGCCGTCTCTTGCGATCTTGATCAGGCTGACAATCACAACGAAAAATTCCAGCCGCCCCAGGAACATGGCAATCGTCATGGACCACATTGACGCAAGCGGCATCCCTGGAGATGTGACTCCCACGGATAATCCGGCATTTCCGATGGCGGATGCGAATTCGAACAGCGAGGGCTTAAGGCCGAAACCGCAGGCGCAAAGAATGAGGACCCCCGCCAAATAGACCGCCGAGTACAGAAAGACAAAAACACTCACCTGGCGCACCCGGGCATCAACCACATAACTGCGTCCATTGCCTTCCCAAACAGGACGTTCAACAACGGCGGTTCTGGGCAAAAATGAACGCTCAATTTCCCAGATCAGCAGCTTCCAGAGCAGATACAGCCGGAACTGCTTGACCCCGCCGGCCGTGGAACAGGTCCCGCCGCCGATCAGCATCAGCAGGATCAAAATGAATATGCCGAAGTCATTCCAATTTCCGTATCCCACCGTTTGAAAGCCCGTTGTGGTCAACGCGGATACCGTCTCAAACACGGCAACCCGCGTTGCTTTTCCCAACTGCGGATAAACCGATTGACAGGTGAAAAACAAAACGGCTGCCGCAGATAGCGGAATCAGTGCACTCATGACCCTGACTTCACTGTTGCGCATAACGAGCGCGAATCTGCCCCGTAACAGCGACCACGCGGTTACGAAACTGAGGTTGCCCATCAGCATCAACGGGAGGGACACTGCTTCAACAACCGGAGAATCCCAGTAGGCCATGCTCTCTGCATGAGTTGAGAATCCGCCCGTGGATACGGCCGCAAAGGAATGATTGACGGCGTCGAAAAGCGACATTCCTGCCGCCCGATACCCCAGCGTGCCGGCAATGGCGTAACCGGCATAAATAATCAGCACCAGTCGGGCGGATTGACGAACATGGGGAACCAGTTGGTCCCCCCGGCCCTCGGCGCTGGATACGCCCATTCCGGTCGGCCCGACGATGGCCGACATCATGATGACGGCCAATCCGGCTCCTCCGGCCAGTTGGGTAATACTTCGCCACAGCAGGACCATGGGACCGGCGGCGGCCACATCCACAACGGTAAGACCGGTGGTGGTCCATCCGCTCACCGATTCAAAGACTGCCTGAGAAAACGACAGCCCCGCGACCGCCATAAATGGCAAGGCTGAAAAAAGATTGACGACAACCCAACTGATCAGGACGATCACGCCGCCTTCGGAAACCGAGAGGGTGATGCCGGAAGCATGACGAAACAATTTTCGCAATATCATTCCGGTCAGACCGAGGCCGGCCGCGGGAATGATAAACGCCGGCGCATGGGCCGCTTCCCGGGGGTAGGCCGGGAGTACCAGAAGCGGCGTCAGTATCACCCCTGCGGAAAGAAGCAGGATCAATCCGACGGCGGAGAGAATGGCGGCGTAGCGTTGTTTGAGATAGTCCTTTTCCCGCAAAATCTACTCCTAATCCTTTCCGCCCGTAAACGCTTTCAACACCCGGCCATGATTTTCCGGCAGGGTGATCAGCACGACCTGGTCGCCTGCCAACAATTCAGTCGTCCCCCGCGGGACGATGGGGCGTTCATCCCGTATCACCACTGCCACCAGGGCATTTTCGGGAAGACGGATATCGATCAGGCGCTTTCCCGACGCCGGCGAATGGGCATCGAGCGTGATCTCGGTGACGTTGACCAAACCCCGGCTCACGGGCAGCAGGTTGGTGATCTGTTCAAAGGACGCCCGCTGTTCGATAAGGCTGCCGATGATATGGGTGGTCGAAAAGGCGGATACCCCGAGTTGTTCAAACACCTCGGTGTTGTCGGGGTCATTGGCCAGCGCTACGGTCCTGGGGACGCCGAACTGAAGCGATGCCAATTGGCAGATGACCAGGTTGTCCTGGTCCTGGGGTGTGATGGCGAGTACCGCTCCGGCCCCCATCGCTCCGGCTTCCTTGAGAATTTCGGCATCGCTTCCGTCGCCGTAAACCACTGCGGCCTGGAGATGCCGGGCCAATCGGATGCATTCTTCCCGATTCCGGTTGATGATCACGACTTCATATCCTTTGGCGGTGAAATTCCGGTAGAGGGAATAAATCGTCTTGCCGCCGCCGACGATAAGTACCTTCATGGCTGTGCACCTCCCCGGGCTGCACGGTCGCTGGCAACGCTCAAAAGGAACATCTCCGCGGCCACGGATGTCGGGCAGATGGTGTCGATGCCGAGGCGGGCGAAAACATCCTCCCGTTTCGGATCAAAAACCCTGGCGAGTACCTGGGGTACCCTGAACACTTTCCGGGCGATCTGGGCCACCATGAGATTCACATTGTCTTCATGGGTGGTGGCGAAAAAGATATCTGCCCGCTTGATCTTGGCCTTATTGAGTACCGCCATCTGCGTGGCGTCGCCTTCCACGCGAAAACCGGAAAAATCGGGCGAGAGGTCGTTAAACGTGTCTTCATCCCTGTCGATCACCACAACCAAATGGCCCGAGCGGCTCAGTTGATTGGCGAGGTGTGAGCCCAACCGCCCGCAGCCGACGATCACGATGTAAAGGCTATTCTTCATCATTGCTGCTCTTTCGGGCATCGGCATTTTGTATAGGGGTTTGGTCAAGACCCAGTCCCAGATCGATGTTGCCGAACTTATGCCAGGAGGTGGCTCGTTCCAGGTTGGCCCGGGCCGGTTTGTATGTGGGATCGATGTCCAAAGCCGCGCGATAAAATTTTTGAGCTTCGAGTCCGTCGCCTTTGATTTCAAACAGCACCCCGAGCAGATTGTAGGCTTCGGGTTGACCCGGGTCAGCGGCAATGGCCAGGCGGAGGGTTTCACTCGCGGCGGAAAAATTTCTGTCCGTAATATGCCGTTTGGCCAGTTCGATCATGGTTTTATAGTCCACCACATTTTTTTCATCAAGGGCCTCTCGTTTCAGCACCAGGAGCGCCAGTTCACGGATTTCCGCCGGACTGAATGGTTTTTGAATGAAATCCGCTGCGCCGAGCTTCATGGCCTCGACAGCGGATTCGATTGTCCCATGGGCCGTGATGATGATGACCCGCGTTTCGGGCCGGTCTTCCCTGATCCGCCGCAGAACATCCAAACCGTCCATCCCCGGCATTTTCAGGTCCAGAAAAACAAGCCCGAACATTTCCTTGCGGAGTTTTTGCAGGGCCTCTTCGCCGTTGATCGCCGTCTGAACGGGCATCTCCAGCGACTCAAGGGCTTGCGATACGGTCATTCGGATATTTTTCTCATCATCCACAACCAAGATTGATTTTCCCATCATGAAGACCTCCTTTCGGCCGCGGGCAGGGTAAAGGTAAAGATGCTGCCTTTTCCGGGCGAAGATTCCACCCAGATCGCGCCGCCGTGAGCGCGTACAATCTCCTTGCAGATGGCCAGGCCCAGACCTGTGCCGCCGGTTTCCTGCCCTTTTATTTGAACAAATTTCTGAAAAATCTTGGTCTGATATTCTGCAGGGATGCCGGGACCGTCGTCACGGACCGATACATGCACATGAGGGCCGATCAGGTGGGCCGTGAGCTTAATTTGGCCGTCTTTGCCCACATATCGCAACGCGTTGGAGATCAGATTGGTCAGCACCCAGGTGATCTTATTGGCATCCGCACGGATGGCGGGCAGATCTTTATCGATCTCCGACGTAAGATGCACCTCTTTGATATCCATCTGGTTTTTAAAAACCGTCTGTACATAATCGAAAAGGGTTTGAAGGGGAACTGTTTCAAACTCCAGGTCGATTCTCCCAGCCTCGATTCTGGACAGGTCAAGCAAGTCTGTGACAAGCGCCTTCATCCGGTGAACCTCCTCATGGGCTGCCAGCAGGAGATCCCGGCTTTTCCCGTCAAGTCCTTCCGAGGCGTGTTCCAGGAGCAGATCAACGCTCATCCCCAGGCTGGTTAAGGGCGTACGGAGCTCATGAGAGGCGGCCATGATGAATTCGCTTTTGAGCCGCTCCACCTCCCTTAATCGGGTAATGTCGCGCAACAGCAGCACAATGCCGGACAAATTTCTATCTTTTGCATGAATTGCCGTCACTGAAAACAAATAATGGCACGGCTGCTCTCCTTTGAAGAGGGTAATGACCCGCTGCTCGTCCGGGAGCTTCGGCTGCGTGCCTGTTTCCACGGTTTTGCGGATCAGATCGCATACATGATTATCCGGAAGAATGTCCGCACATTGCAAAGCCTCGATATCCGCGAGTTCCAGATCCAGCATCCGACGGGCAGCCGGATTGATGCCGGTCGCCAAAAGAGCGGTATCAAAAACCACCAAACCGTCCTCAATACTGGAAAGGATTGCCTCTCCCTTATTTTTTTCGGAGATGATCTTTTCGATATTCATCTCGTTGTACCGGCCAAGCTGTGCGGCCATCCGGTTGAACTCTCCGGCCAGATGACCCAGCTCATCCCGCGTTTCGACCGGCACGGCAACGGCGTAGTCGCCTGTGGATATTTTTCGGGACGCATCCATGATGTAGGCAAGAGGACGGACAATGCGCTCAGCAAGCAGCAGACTGAACATCAGTGCCACGATCAACGCGGACGCAGCCACCAGGACAGTGGACCAGATGGCCCGTTTAGCTACCCGGTGGGCTTTCTTGCTGGCCGCATACATGGTTTGTTCATTGATATGGCGCAACTGAATGCAGGCATCGCGCACCCCGGCAAAAAGGGGATAGGCTGATTTCCGGTAGACGTTCGGGAAAACCCGGTCAGCAGGAGGTTTGGAATCGTGCATATCCGTCAGACCGGAAAAGAGTTGCCGGTATTTCGAATAGCCGGTCTCAATGGACCGGACGAGTTCTTTCTCGCCGTAAACCGTGATGTTGTCTTTGGCCCGGGCCAGCCATTCAAGAAACAAGGCGTCATTTTCCCGGAACTGGGCGATCCCTTGTTCCTTATCCCCCAGAAACAGGAGCAAAATGGCGCTGTCCTGCCGCTCTAGGGCGTCCACCATGGTTTCGGCGGCCAGGATGCTCCGGTAGTTTTCGCGCAGGATGGCGTCGGTCGCCTTGCCCAGAGAAACGAGATTGGCAACGGCCCATGCGACCACCAGGCTCATCAGGGCAAAAGCGACGCCGTATCCGATCAATATTTTCTTTTTTAATGTCATAAAAATGCTTCTCCACCCGGCAGCAGCCGAATCCCTAATCTTTAAACAATTAAACAAAAGCAAAGTTTATGCCAATAGCTAATAGATTTAATTTCAGCTTGTTAGAATAGTATCAGCCGGAAACGGTATTGAAACCTGAAATGATGGAGCGGATCTAACCTTGCAGAATGCAAGATTAGATTCCGTATGTTTTCCGCCTTCTCCACAGCGTTGCCTGGTCGATGCCCAGAATATCCGCTGCCTCCTGGAGCGATGCGCTGGAGGCCATGATGCGCCTGATATGCAGTTCTTCAATGACGGATAAAGGCGTCCGGTCGCCGATGGCAGGCGGATCTGCCGATGATGCCATGCCGTCGGGGAGGTCGTTTATCCCGATTTGTTTGCCGCTGCCCAGAATTACAGCGCGCTCCACGGCGTTTCTGAGTTCCCGCACATTTCCGGGCCATAAATGCTGTATAAGCGCCTGTGAAGCCTCTTGGCTGAAGCCCGGTATGGCTTTTTTATTGGCCCGGCAAAAATGAACCAGAAAATCCATGGCAAGGGGCATAATATCTTCGGGCCTTTCCCGAAGCGGAGGAACGGTCAGGCAGATCACGTTGAGGCGGTAAAACAGATCTTCCCGGAAACGACCCTCAGCTACACGGCCGGCGAGGTCCGCGTTGGTCGCCGCAATAATGCGCACATCAGCCTTGCGGAGCGTGGGATCTCCGAGGCGTTCATATTCCTTGTCCTGGATAAATCGCAGCAATTTGGCCTGGACCGGAAAAGCCATATCGCCGATTTCGTCCAGGAAAAGAGTCCCCCCTGCACATGAGGCGATGCGGCCCGGATTATCCCTGACTGCTCCGGTAAAAGCGCCTTTTGCGTGGCCGAAAAGCTCACTCTCCAGCAGATCATGCGGCACTGCGGGGCAGGACACCACCGTGATGGGTTTTCCTGATCTTGGACTTAACCGATGGATAGCCCGGGCAAACACCGATTTCCCCGTGCCGCTTTCCCCGCAAAGCAATAGAATCGCCTCCGACGATGCGGCTTTTTTGGCGACTTCGATGACACGCTGCATGCCGGGGTTGCGGCTTTGAAGCTGTTCCTCCGGGCCAAGCCGCTGCATATTTTCCTTAAGGGATGCAATTTCGGTTTCCAATTCCCGCATCCGCCCGATACGGCGGGTCATAAGCCTGATCTGATCCGGGCTGAAGGGTTTTGCGATGTAATCGGTTGCGCCGCGACGCATGGCTGCAACCACGCTTTCGATTGTGGCATGGGCTGTGATGACGACGATTTTGATCCAGGGGGAATCAGCCAGCAGGGCCGGAATCAGGTCCATCCCATCGTCAGTGCCCAGCCGGAGATCCACATAGGCGATATCAAAGGAGCGTCTCCTGGATTCATGGATGGCATCGGCGGAGTTGCTAACCGTGATAACCGTGTGGTCTTCCGCTGTCAGGCAGTACGAGAGCGTTTTACGGATATTGGCCTCGTCATCCACAACAAGAACATTTAAAGGTGGCGATTTTTTGTCGTCGGCAATTGTCATGGCATGTCACGCTTTGGAAGTATTGACCGATAAATCCCGTTTTACTCGCTGCCCGGGTATGGCAGGAAGGCGATGGGGGGGAACAAAGGGCGCTGTCCTTGACGCATTACCGGACGACGATATTGCCTTTTGTGGTAAGACCGCCGGGTTGTGATTCAACCGTATAGACATAGGTTCCCGCTTTTACGAAGCGAAGGCTGGCCGTTGCGATGGGCGGCAGGTATCTCGCTTCATATTCTCCGTTTTTTCCCGTGTCAAAGCCCATTGCATCGCAGGTGGCTTGTTTTGTTGCTTTCCCGTCGGCAAACCTGATGTTCACGTCATGATCCCGGAAGGCGTTAAGCCAAATGACGATGGTGTTCTTGTTTATCGTCAATTCTGCCGGATTCACCGTGAGGATGCTTGCCGTCTTGCTTTGCACGGGCTGAATGGAAATAATTTTTCCGTCCTCGGCGCGCACGGAATTGACCGGCGAGGTTGAAAAACCAAGGCTTATGGACAGCAGGGTGATTATGATGAAAAAAATTGATTTTGTTCTCATAAATTTTCTCCAGGTGTTTCCTCTAAATACCAGGACGTGCTCCGGGGCCATAAAAAACCGGTTTATAGATGCCCTTTAAATGTATTGAATAACCGAGAACGTGTCAAATAAAAACAATGCCTGGCCGCCGGGGGAACCAACCGCCAATTTCTTGATTGAAATATGGGAGATAACGTATTATAAACTCAAATAATTGTGGAAGGATGGAAAATACCGTGGGATACAAAGCAAATAACGGATGGGTGCTATGCCGGATAATAAAATAGTTCTGGATGCGGAAGCGGAACGATTTTTCAGAGAACTCGGCGGGATAGATAGAGATATCAGATCGCGGCTGATTCCCAGAGATGAAGAGATGGATGCGGTTTTAAGCAAGGAAGAGGAACAGCTTGACGTCTGGTACATGCTCCTGGTGGATGCCGCCCATTTGATCGGATCTTTTCTGTCGGATGCACGGCTGCTGGAAGGCGCGGCAACCGACAACCGGACATTTTCTGATCTGCTTTCAGTTTTCAGCAAGATTTCCCGGCGACCTGTTCATGACAACTCCCTCTTAATCAGATACCGGGGAATCCCAAAAGAGTCCACCCGGATGGGAAAAACAGATTATCAGGTCATATTCGGCGACATTACCGTGGACATGGATAAAGTGGCAAGCATCATCACCCGGCGGGGGTCAGACCTGGCCTACCTGTCCGCCAGAGCCACTCATGCATTTGACGCCTTTTCCGACAGCCGGATCAACAACCTTTATGTGCGGCTTCCCGGGGAAAATTTGGATGATCAGGACAATCTGTTTGTCTGTTTACAAATACTTTCACGCTATGAAATGGCGAGAAAGACCAATTCGCCGATATTTTTTCTTAAAAAGGGGACCCGGCAATTTTGTCCGATCATGTTCAATGAATTTAACCGCTCTGATTTAAATTTGACAATGCTGGCCGGTTTAAACGGTATGAAACCCGAAGTTGTTTTTTCTCTGATCCAAAAAGTCGATGAACTGATGAAACAGGCGGGAGATTCAGTGGTTTCGCATCAATCAGTGAATGTTTTTTCCATGCTGTTTAATTTTAAAAAAATTCGAGAAAAATTTCTTCAGCCGGCCATAGAAGTCAATAATGTTCAATGGCTGATTCAGGAAAAAGACGATAAAAAAGTGACGCGGGAAAAAATTCAGGTCGGACGTCTGGTTATGGACAGTTACGGGGATTCGCCTCAAAAAGCAGCCAGAGTTTTGAACAGCGTCTATGGTGATGACTACAAAACGATCAACCCGGCCGATCTCGGGGAAAGGCTTCACCTGGCATCTGATCTTTTGGATACGATAACGCAGAATGCCGGCGATCCACAAATGGAGCAAGAAGTCATCAGGAATATCGAAATGCGATTGGATATTGTAAATGATGATATTTTTGATGATATTTTTATTGATGGATCCGTTTTGAAAACGAGAATCGGCGGAAAGGAAAAGGCATTATCCGAGAAGATCCATGAAACTCTGATCGGGCTGGTTAACTTCTTTAAAGCCCGGGTTCGGGCCAAAAAAAAGATGAGATCCATGCTGTCCGGGCCGATTGATTTTGACGCCCAGGACTTTGAGGCCCTGGCAAAGGATTTCAACATTACCGTGCATGCGGTAAAAAATCTCATCAGGCTGTTGAAAGACTGTTTTGATGCGGAGGGAAGCTTCAAAAGGTCTGCTTTTGAGCAAAATATTCCGGAGTTTGCACGGTATGAAAAAAAAGTTTTTGAGTTTTTGCTTTATTATCTCAAGGAAACGGTTAATCGAAATGACCGCGTCGCATTTTTAAACTCGCTTCAATTGCTTATTGCCAAACTGCAACAACCCCAAAAGGCGATCAGTATTCTGCTGGATGACTTTTTTCAGGATACCGGAAAAATCAGTTTTTCAGACCGAAACTCCGTCATGCTTTCCACACTTTTGCTGAGAAAATATAATAAGGAATTGAAACTTGATATTGAGATAACCCCGGAGGAGGTTTTGCTGGTCAAGGACGGTTTGTCCAATGAAGTCGTGTCTTTTGTTTCCAACTTTATTTTGCAAAACCGGGAAAAATTTTTCCAAAAAATCAGGTTGGTTCACAGGGGATTGCTGAGCTCTCTTGCCGGAGAAGCAGATGCTGACAATCAAATGCCGCTGCGTTACCTGTTTTCGCTGGAAAGAGAAATCTACATTTTCCTTTCGCTGATCGGAGGATCGATTTCCGCTTCGGTGGTCAGAAGCGCCTTAAAGGAATATGGGAACCCGGGGTCGGATATCTATCTGCTTGCTGAAAGTCAAAAAAACATCGCTGGCATTTTACAGCTTTTAAAAGTCCTTATACGGGGAATGGGCCGGAATGGAATCGCCAGCGACGCTCCGCTGGTCGAGGGAATCAAGGCCAGCCAACCGCAATTCCTTAGTTTCGACAAATCTCCGGTTTTTTTGGATAATATCGCAAGAATTATGGAATGGGTGGATAAAGCCGGCCATGAAATGCGAAAGCGGCAGGACTATCGCTGATGTCGCGAGGATCTTGCCGCTGCACAGTTCTCGAAAATTTAAATGTGTATTACCCGCCGCGTCTACTCGATAAAAGATCTGACTTTTGTACACGGCGCCAGAGGATCTTTTGAATTGGTTATGATTACGGTACTCGTTGTTTCTTCCGTATGAAGCACCAGAATATAGCCCGCATCCGTGGGCGTCAACAATACCCTTTCCTTGGATTTGGAGTCCAATACCGCCTCATCTTGGAAAAACAACTGGTAGGTCTGGCCAATCTTGATGCCGTCGTTTGTCCCCCTGTTGATAAAAACAATAGTGTGATCGCCAAAGATCTGTTGATTTTCTTCCGATGAAATAATTTTTCCCAGGATTCCTTCCGTGCTTTTTATCAGGGGGATCCGGGATATTCGTTGGGTGTAAGGCATGACTTTGTCGTCAACATAAATGGGCCGAAACGATTGGACAATTTTGGCGACGACAAACCGGGGCTCTTCTTTGATTACTTCTACAATTCCGGTAATATAGTGTTGAATGCCGATGAATTCACGAGTCTCTTCGTCTTTTACCGGTTCCAGTGTCCGATATGCGGTATACCGGCTTCCGGGGACAAATTGAGAGTCGGCCTCTTTTCTGAGATATACCAGATCACCGGTGCTGATCATCTTGACGTTTTCTTTTACCTTAAAGATCACGGCGCTGGGTTTGACCGGTTCTTTTCTGATAAACCCCACCATGTCGATGTCCTTGAACGCAAAATATATCGGCTCGGGTTGGGCAACCTGTTCGACGGCTTCCTTTTCAATGGTTTGAACCCATTCCTTTCGAAACAACCGGATGCGGTTTCCGGGATAAATCCAATGCGGGTTGGGAATCTGCGTGTTTTCTTTCCATAAGTCAGGCCACACCCATGGAGAACCGCCGAAACGCTCGGAAAGATCCCAGAGCGTATCCCCCTTTTTTACCGTATAATAAAAGCCTGCTTCCTGCTCGATGGTTTCGCCTGTTTCCTCGGCTATAAGCGGAAAAACCGGCGCCACCATAAGCAACAGACAAAAAATAATAGCGCTTTTGAAAAATGTTAAGGATAACCTGGGGAATAAATCAGCGGGTAAACGCAGTGTGAAATTTTTCATGGGATTCTCCGATTGTTTAAGATGATTCAAACGGATTATTGATAAAACCCCATATAACGCAAAAAATAACGATTTGTCAAGTTTTCAGATTAGTTATAAATAAATATTTTATGACAAAAAAAGCCCCCATCCCAACACGGATGAGGGCTTTTAGAACAGACCGTGGCATTGTGCTAAAGCCCGGCGGTCAATCTTAAGGCTGCTACATCATGCCGCCCATGCCGCCCATGCCGCCCATACCTCCCATGCCTCCCATGCCGCCTCCGCCAGCCATGGGATCAGGTTTTTCTTCAGGCTTGTCCGCAATCAACGCTTCCGTGGTCAGCATGAGGGAAGCGACGCTGCCGGCATTTTGAAGCGCAAACCGAACGACCTTGGTGGGGTCGATAACACCTGCTGCGATGAGGTCTTCGTAGGTGTTGGTATCGGCATTAAAGCCGAAGGCGCCCTCGCCGTTTTTGACTTTGTCAATCACGACCGATCCTTCGTGGCCTGCGTTATTGGCAATTTGCCGAAGCGGCTCTTCGATAGCGCGCATGACCACTTTGACTCCCAGTTTCTGATCCGCCTTGATTTTAATTTTTTCGAGCGCATCCAGGCAGCGAACCAATGCAACGCCTCCTCCGGGGACAATTCCCTCCTCTACTGCGGCGCGGGTGGCGTTTAATGCATCTTCAACTCTGGCCTTTTTTTCTTTCATTTCGGTTTCCGTGGCTGCACCGACATTGATTACGGCAACCCCGCCGATGAGTTTGGCCAGTCTCTCCTGGAGTTTTTCACGATCATAATCTGAAGTGGTTTCTTCAATCTGGGCGCGGATTTGTTTTACCCGGCCTTCCAATGCGGTTCGGGAACCGGCGCCGTCCACGATGGTCGTGTTTTCCTTGTCGATATTGATGCGCTTGGCAGTTCCTAAATCCTGAAGGGCCAGATTTTCAAGTTTGATCCCCAGATCTTCGGAAACAACCTGGCCTCCGGTGAGGATGGCGATATCTTCCAGCATGGACTTTCTTCTGTCGCCGAACCCGGGCGCCTTGACCGCCGCAACATTTAAAGTGCCTCTGAGCTTGTTGACGACCAGGGTCGCCAGCGCTTCGCCGTCGACGTCTTCGGCGATGATCAAAAGAGGTTTGCCCATTTTGGCGATTTGCTCAAGAATCGGCAGAAGATCTTTCATGCTGCTGATTTTTTTTTCATTGATGAGAATGTAGGGATTATCCAGAGAAACAACCATCTTTTCCGGGTCAGTCACAAAGTAGGGAGATAAATAACCCCGGTCAAACTGCATGCCCTCCACAACTTCCAGCGTGGTTTCCATGCTTTTGGCTTCTTCAACCGTGATAACGCCTTCCTTGCCGACTTTATTCATGGCTTCGGCAATAATATTGCCGATAGTCTCATCATTATTGGCCGAGATGGTTCCGACTTGTGCAATTTCACGCTGATCTTTGGTCGGTTTGCTTAGTCTGTGGAGTTCCTTAACGGCAACTTCAATGGCTTTATCAATTCCGCGTTTGATGGCCATGGGGTTGTTTCCGGCTGCGACCAGTTTCTGGCCTTCCTCGTAAATGGCCCTTGCCAATACCGTGGCGGTGGTTGTTCCGTCGCCGGCCATATCACTGGTTTTACTGGCGACTTCCTTCACCATCTGGGCGCCCATATTTTCGAATTTGTCTTCCAGTTCGATCTCTTTGGCAACCGTCACGCCGTCTTTGGTAACCGTGGGCGAACCCCACGACTTATCGATGACAACGTTTCTTCCTTTTGGGCCAAGCGTGACAACGACGGCATCGGCAAGCTTTCGAACGCCGTTGAGCAATGCTTCACGCGCTTTGGCGTCATATTTGATTATTTTCGGCATTTTTATTCCTCCATCCTTATAAGATTTGGTTTAATAGGGTTATTCAACAATACCAAGAACATCGTCTTCCCGCATAATGAGGTATTCCTCGCCGTCGACTTTAACCTCGCTTCCGGAATATTTTCCGAATAAAACCCGGTCCCCTTTTTTAACCTCCAGAGGAATGCGTTTGCCGTCATCGCCGATTTTGCCGCTTCCGACAGCAATTACCTTGCCCTCGGCCGGTTTTTCTTTGGCGGTGTCCGGAATGATGATGCCTCCCTTGGTTTTGGTTTCCTCTTCAACCCGTTGAACTAAAATTCGATCCTGCAATGGTTTGAGTTTCATCTTTTTGGTTCTCCTTTCAAAGTAAGATTTAGACAAATATAAATTTAAGTTGGCGTGAAAAATCAGATCGATTGAAACCCCGGCATACCCCTGTGAGCAAAGGCGGTCTGCAAAAGTTCATGCGCCTGTTTTCAGCCTCTTTGACACGGTTGCAAAATCTTTCAAAGATTAATCATTTTTTTATTATTGTAAAGAGGGCTCAGTATTTTTTTGATTTTTAATAAGACGTAATACCCTTGATAAATGCCTGTCAGGCCTCGTCCTTGACGGATTTGCTTTCGGTTTTTGAACTTCCGGCGGAATCAGGTGCAGATGGACTGCTTTCGTCTTTTTGCTGTGTTGAGGTTTTTTGTTTTTTACCGGAATAATCCGTAACGTACCACCCGGTACCCTTAAGATGGAAAGTGCTTTGAGAGATGATCTTGTGGAGTTTCCCGGAGCAATGCTCGCATGCACTTAAAGGCTTTTCAGAAAAATTTTGAAAGGCTTCCTTAACTTTTCCGCATTTTTCACATTCATATTCGTAAATTGGCATTTGATAATCCCCCCTGGCAATCTCTTTTCAATCAATTCACAATGCGATTTTAAAGTTTCATAAATATAGTGAAGCTTTTATCGTTGTCAAGGGCTAAAATTTTTTAGCGGCCCTGAAGATCCTCAATAGGTGACGCCCAATGCCGGTAAAAATCCAGGACTTTTTTTAAACCCGGCAACTTTACGTCTTGCAAAATTTCGCGGGTTTTTTCATGAACCCGTTTTTCCTCTGTTGTTTTTTCTTCACGGGATGCATAAAAATTTTGAAGGAATTTGCTGAACCGTACAATATGAACAAGCTCATGGATGATGATGTAAAGCGAGAAAGGAAACAATTCGATTTGTTGAAACTTATCAATCACCGAAAGAATGGAATGATCCTGAAGGCAAATTTTATAAAAATCATAAGATTTGGATTCCAGACTGGAGCCCTTGGGCCTGCCTTTGTAGTGAAGGATTTGAGCAAACGCGTCGTTTGTGATTTCATCCGCTGAGAGGTCGGCCAACGTTTTGATGTCGTATTTTTTTTTAAACCACTGGCCTGAAGACAACTTGTAAAAATCGCTGACCAGTTCTTCGGCCAGATAAACCGAGTCGGTGATGGTCTTCATTTGCAATGGATTGAATGTCGGGTGCTCGTTCATGATTTTTCCCAGGCCGAAGTTCAGGATAAGATTTTCTCCCTACCATATCCGTAACTGCCTTTCAACTGGTTTAAGCGAATCTATCAGTCCACGCTGAATCCAAGACAGCGCATTGAATATTCTTTTCGTACACATTGAAGCCGTGTGAATTTTCATGGCAATAACAACCCCTTATGCCCTTTACCAGGCGATGGGGAAGTAATCTTTTAAAAATTTGCCGCACCAGTGTTTTCCGGTCAGAATGCCGTGGAAAAAAGGATCACAGATCCTTGCAGCTCCGTCCATGATATCCAGAGGGGGTTGGAAATCATGGCGCTCCTGTTTTTGCCTGGCAAGGATGAAGGGATCCTCATCCGTAACCCAGCCGGTATCAACGGAATTTATGAAAATGCCGAATCGGGCCAGATCTTCCGCCGCGGTATGGGTCAGCATGTTCAGGGATGCTTTGGCCATATTGGTATGGGGGTGGCGGCCCCCTTTTTTATACTTCAGGAATTTGCCTTCCATGGCTGACACATTCACAACATGTTTTTGTCCCGTGTAATCTTTTTTCATTAAATGGATCAACTTATTGCACAGGACAAAAGGGGCCACGGAATTTACCAGTTGGATTTCCAGCATTTCCGCAGTCGGGATCTCACCCAGCTCCAACCGCCATGAATTAGTCTTCCGAAGGTCCACCTGCTGGAGATCGGCATCGAGTTTTGCTTCCGGGAAGACCTCCGGCGCATGTAAAGAATGGTCATAGGAATAAGGGATCTGGGACAGTTGGGCGGACATGCGCAAGCCGATGCCGGGGGAGACGACGTTCCAGGTCACCGGCAAGGCCTTTTCTTTCCCCACATGATCTGCCTGTCCGAACTCAAGCCGGGAGAGACAGGACCGGTATCCCTCCAAAAGGGAATAGGCGCCCCTTGGTAATTGTCCCACGTCTTTTGTTTCATTTTCCATGAGATGGGCATAAAAACCGGGCGGTCGCCGCACGGTCTGGGCCGCGTTGTTGATGAGGATGTCCAGACGATGGTAGGTTTGTTCGAAAAAATCGGCAAAAAGCTCCACGCTGGGAATATGACGCAGATCCAGCCCATAAACCTGAAGTCTGTGCCCCCACTTGTGGAAATCCGGCTCTTTGGAAAATCGTAAAGCGGAATCCACAGGGAATCGGGTGGTGGCGATCACCCTTGCCCCGGCTCTGAGCATCATCAACGTTGCCTGGTAGCCGATCTTGAGACGGGACCCGGTGATCAACGCTACTTGTCCATCCAAGGAAGCGGTCTGGAAGCGTTTCCGGTAATTTAATTCCGCGCATTCCGGGCACAGGGCATCATAAAAATGATGAAGCTTTGAAAATCCGGCCTTGCATACATAACAGTTGCGCGGCGTTTCCAGTTTATTTGCACTGCTTTCACTCCCGTTTTCAAGACCGTCAAATGATATCTGCGGGGGCGCTGAAAAGACTTGGGCTTCCCGGGCTTTGCGGATTCCCGTGCCCGCTCTTAACAGGCGTTCTTTTTCCACAACGGCCATGCGCATTTGCAGTTTAATGTCTTTATTCCGTTTTTTTTTCTCCTTCCGGTCGGGACGGGAGATTTTCCCGGCCGCAGTCATCAGGGCAATCCGTTGGGATTCCGGCAGGAGCGCCAGAATCTCCGGTCGGTCCGCAATCTTTTCCAGAAGGGGAATGCATTTTCCTATGGCGTCTACAGTTTCCTGTTTTTTATTGATTTTTGTATCCGTATAGTGATCATTCATGGTTTTTATGTCCTGACTTCAGTCGGGCGGTCCGCCCAACCCTATTGCAAAAAAATAAAATTTTTATAGATGCCCGGGTGATTTGTCAATCCATCTTAATAATAAAGACGGCAATTCCCGAAGAATGGCACTTGGCGACAGGGTGCTTTATCGGGCAAGCTGGTGAAACGACTGCTCAAGGATGAATTCCGTCAAGGAGAGATCCGGTTTTGGGCGATACAAACAGGTGATCACGTTGACTTTCCGGGGTCGGGTTGTTATAAGGTTTTCATGGAAACTGGAAATATTGTCGAATATATCGACCGGCAGAAAATCATCTGTTCGATCGTTCTGGATATCAAAAATGAAAAGGTGCACCTTCTCAACGAATCCAATCGGGAGGTGGGGCTTTCCACAGGCCGTGTTTTACATGTGGGCAAAAGCCGGTTCAATGCGTCCGCATCCAGAGACGGCCTTATCAAAATGCTCAAGGAGACGGCCCAGCGCCGGGAAAGCCTGATTGAAGAAATTGATATGGAAGCCCTGTGGGAGATTTTACATGATGAACCGCAATGGATCGACATCGCCGACATCACGGGGCTGTGTTTCCCAGTGGATGCGGACAGCGATCATGAGGCGGCCGTGATCCGGGCATTTTTTAAAAACCGGCTTTATTTTAAATTCGATCAGAACCGATTTTTCCCGTATTCCGAAGATCAGGTCCGTCAATCCATGGCCCAGGCTGAAGAAAATGCGCGTAAAAGCCGCATCATTGAAGAGGGCGCCATTCGGTTGAAAATGCTGTTTAATGAAAAAAATGCCGGAAAACTTGACCCTGATCCGGAATTTGAATCGATATTGCGGTCCGTTTACCTCTTTGGCAAGCAAAGCCCCCATTATGGCGTGGGCAAGGAGATTTTTTCCAGGGCGGGTGTTTCCCAGGCTGAAGATCTGTTTCCTGTTCTGGTCAGGCTCGGCGTTTTTGATAAGGACGAAAATATAGACCTGCTGCGGATGGAAATCCCGGTGGACTTTCCGAATCAGGTGAGGCAACGGGCCGTTGAACTCGCCGGCTCCGTCCAAAGCATTTACAATCATAACCGAACGGATTTCACGGATCTGGACGTCCTGACCATCGATGGTTCGGAAACTCGGGATTACGACGATGCCCTGTCCATTGAATATGACGGTGAAAACATCCGGTTGGGCATTCATGTTGTCGATGTGGGACAGTTTGTAAAAAAAGGCGATGTTATCGACCAGGAGGCCCTTTTCCGGGGTAGTTCCATCTATATGCCGGATCAAAAAATTTCCATGCTGCCCAGCGAACTGGCCGAAGGGGCGTGCAGCTTGAAATGCGGTGAAACAAGACCCGCCGTCAGCGTCATGATCGTTTTGACGCCGTCAGGCAAAATTGTCGATCATGATATCGTTGCCAGCATTATTGCGGTTAAGCGCCAGCTTACCTATGGCGATGCGGATGCCATGGTCTGTGAAAGCAAAGAGCTTCAGGTGCTATTGACAGCCGCCCGGCAATTTCGCCAAAACCGGTTCATGCAGGGGGCTGTCCACATCTCGGTTCCCGAAATCAATCTGTGGATAGACGATGAAAAAGCCCTCCATATACAGCGCTTTGACCGCGAAAGTCCGGGAAGGATGCTGGTTTCGGAAATGATGATCATGGCCAACGCCTTAATTGCCAAGTACCTGGCCAAACATCAGATGCCGGCTGTTTTCAGGTCCCAACCGGAACCCAAAGAGCGCCTGTACAAAGGGGAAGAAGGAACATTGTTCCAAAATTACATGCAGCGGCGGCACTTAAGCCGGTTTAAGCTCGGCATCAAGCCCGAGCCCCACTCCGGCCTGGGGCTGGACGCCTATGTAACGGCCACCTCGCCTATCCGAAAATATTATGATCTGATAACCCAACGCCAGTTGCGGTCGATTTTCGGTCTTGAAACGCCCTATCAGCCGGAGGAAATCAGCCACATCATGGCCCTTCTGGAGACGCCCCTGCAAAACGTGGGCCGGCTCCAGATGCAGAGGAACCGTTACTGGATATTGAAATGCCTTGAAAAAAAGATCGGCGGACAGTTCGAAGCCATGGTCTTGCTTAAAAAAAGGAACTGCTATCAGATTCTTTTGCCCGATTTTATGATCGAATCCGAACTCCCATTGTCAGGCGGCATGAATTTAAAGCCCGAGGATCTGATTCATGTAAAAATTCAGCATGCGGACGCAAGGAAAAACCTGCTGGCGGTATTTTTAGGATGATGTGAAAGAGAGGATCTTTATGGAACTAAAAGATGAGGCCGGAGAAATCCGAAAAGGGGAGGAACTGCCGGTCGAGGCGCTTGAGCGCTGCCTTAAAGACAATATCTCAGGTCTTTCCGGGCCTATGAAAATAAAACAGTTTCCCGGAGGCCACTCAAATTTGACGTATCTGCTTTCTTTCGGCACCCGGGAAATGGTGATGCGGCGTCCGCCTTTTGGAAGCAACGTGAAATCCGCTCATGATATGGGGAGGGAATACCAGGTGCTGCATGCCCTGTCTCCGGTGTTTGCCTGCGCGCCCAAACCGCTCTTCCATACGGAAGAAGCCTCCGTCATCGGCTGTCCATTTTTTGTCATGGAAAAATTAAAAGGCGTCGTGATCCGCAGTTCAATTCCCGGAGGCATCACGTTGAGCCCGGAGCAGGCAAAGACGCTTTGCAAAAATTTAATTAAAACCCAGTGCGAACTTCATATGATCGATTACCAGGGGATCGGCCTGGGAAATTTCGGAAAACCCGAAGGGTATATGCAGCGGCAGGCCGATGGATGGCGCAAGCGGTATGAAGGGTCAAAAACTCCGGATGCACCGGATTGCAGCGACATCATGGCGTGGTTTTCCGGCCATCTGCCGCCGGACTGCGGCCGGCCCGGCATTGTTCATGGGGATTATAAGTTCGACAATGTGCTGGTGGATGAAAATAATCCGACAGCCGTTGTCGGCATATTGGACTGGGAGATGGCCACAGTCGGCGATCCGATTTCGGATCTGGCGTATACGCTGATGTCCTGGCCGGAAAAAAATGATCCGGACACGGCCGGTTTCGCATCCTTTCCGACGGTTTTACGGGAGGCGGTCTGCCGGGAAGAACTGGTGGAATATTACGAACACCTGTCCGGCCGGCGGATTGAAAACCTGCCTTTTTATATCAGCTTTAACCTGTTTCGGTTAGGCGTCATCCTTCAGCAGATTTATTACCGGTATTACCATGGAATAACCGGGGACCAGAGGTTCGGAGCATTTAAGACAATGGTTGCGTTTCTGATGCAGGCTGCAAAAGCAACCATCGAAAAATAATTCGGCGAAAAAAATTAAATCGTCTGCGACCGGGGGCTTGAAATTATAAAATTTATAATTACTGTAATCGTTTTGAGCGTCTAAAAAAATATAATTTGAATTAAATCGCATATCCTGCTTGACTAAATCAAAATTTTTTATTAAAAGCCCCTTGTAAAAATAAATTTAATTCATGGATAACAAAAAGATGGGAATACAGGAAAGAAAAGAACGGGAACGGGAGAGGCGCAGGCAGCAGATCATTGTTGCCGCAAAACGCGTATTCTCCGATAAGGGTTTCAACAAGGCCACCATGGAGGACATAGCGAGTGAAGCCGAGTTAAGTCCTGGAACTCTTTATCTTTATTTTAAAAACAAGGAAGAGCTGTATGCCTCTTTGTCATTAAGGATTTTACAGTACCTCAATATTCGGGTTCAACATGTCAATGACGAAAAAAACCTTGATCCTGAACAGAAAATGATCGCCCTGCGGGAAGCCATGTTTGATGTGTATAATTTTGACCCGCTGACGATTATCAACCTGTTCCACCTCCAATCCAGCGAAACATTAAAAAATCTATCTTCCGAATTTTTGGATGAAATCAATGAATTGTCCAGAAAATCCATCGGAGGCATCGCCAATATCATCGAAGAGGGAATAAAAAAAGGCGTATTCGTGGATAAACATCCCAACGCGCTTGCGGATATCTTCTGGTCGTTGTTTTCAGGCGTCATCCTGTGGGAAGCAAGTAAAAATATTCTCAACGAGGAAAAAGATTATTTAAAAAACACCCTGGAAGTTGCTTTTGAAATTTTTACCAAAGGCATAAAGAAAAGTGTCTGACGGTTTTTCGACCCCCCTTTTTTTGTAACATTTGCCACTTTTTTCACCAGTCGCCCCTATATAACACCCGATATCCCTCCAACTGTTTCCGGATGGTCAAAAAGTGAATTTCTTTTTTATCCAAGTAGTTAGTTCAATATTCGCCCTTTAGTCCTCAGTCTTTCCTTTAATCCCGAAGAACTGTCACAAAGAAAAACATCCAGAAAAGTCAAAATGGTTTTACTTGACTAAATAACGGTTATCCATTATACCACCTGCCATGTTTTGAATAGGGTTTATTTATTTGGCTACGGTACGCTGTTTTTGTTCTTTCA
>CAYTSY010000038.1:0-24286 GCA_964440555.1 uncultured Desulfobacteraceae bacterium | reverse complement strand
CTGAAGGTGGCGGACCCGGAGGCCTTCATGGCCCTGTGGAAAGACAATTGGGAATACTATACCCAGGGCCGCGCTGCACTTTGGGCAAAAATGTTTCACCGGGAGGGGTGGGCAAGGCAGATTGCGGATTTCGGCAAGCATCTGGATGTCTATCCCTATGGATATTACGATACCTATATCCATCCCCCTCTGACCAAGGAAACGGAAATGGGAGAGTTCCTGAAAAGGCATAAGGTCGGTTCCATCGGATGCGCCTTCTGCCCGGTTCAGTGTCAGCAGAATTACAGCGTTCCGGGCGTCGGCAACGGAGGCGCCACCTGTATGATGTATGAAGGATACCGGTTTCTGGTTAAAACCACAGACCCTAAACTCTGGTGGAAAGCCAGCCGGGAAGCAAATCTCTATGGTATCGATATTGTTGATGTAACCAATATCACGGGCTGGTTGATGCAGATGTACGAAAAGGGCATCATCTCCGCCGCGGATACCGACGGCGTACCCATGGAATGGGGAAGCGAAAAAGCCATGCTGACGGCTCTTGAGAAAATCAGCAAAAAGGAGGGATTCGGCGAACTTTTCGTAAACGGCCTTGTACCGGCGGCGAAAGCAATGGCAAATGGCCAGGGACTCGAGTTTGTTCACCATGACTTAAACCAGTTGCCATCGCCCAGCAGCGCCCCCATGGAGGTTACGATATCCGGAATGGGGGGCCTTCAACTCTGGAGATCCGAGCCTTCCTATGTCTGGACAAGCCCCCCCCATGTTGATTTTCATGGCACCTACCCCTGGATGGGCCAGGAATGCGGAATCGACAACGAAAGCATGAAAAAAATCCTTGAGGACTGGTGCGCTGAACAATCCGAAAAATACACGGGATACAAAAACGCCTACCGGTCCGAGGCAATCGAAGGCAAGGCGGCTTTGCTCAAAATGATCGAAGGAGATCTGCAGATTTGTGATATTACCGGCCATTGCGACTACCAGAGCGAGAGATTGCCGCATATGGGCACGCGGGGAGGGCTGGAATTGTTTTCAAAATGGCTGACCGCTGCTACGGGAACGAAATATACCTCCGAAAAGCTGCTCGAAGTGATTCACAGAAAGCGCCTGCTGGAATTGTCCTACTATCTGATGTGCGAGAGGCTGGTCGGTGAAGAGATCGTACCCAGCCCAAGGTTTCATTGGCTTGTGCCCCGGCCGGACGGCCATTTTAAAGGCACATGCTGGGCTAGCGATCTTGAAGGATCGCTGCAATGCGGGGTTGAGTACAGTACACTTTTTGGCGTTGACCCGGACCTGGGAATGCCCACCCGAAAAGCCATGGAGGATCTCGGCCTGGGACCGGTTGCCGACAAGCTGGAACGCGTTGTCGGGGAGATTCCGTCGGGTGAGCGGAGAAATTGAGATAAGAAATTTTCGTCAATCCGAGCAAAGGAAACAATGCTTCCCGTCTTTCTTGTTGAACCGGATTCTTCGATGAAAAGACGCAACCATGCGGATGTCCTGCTGCATGCAAAAATACGGGGTAAGCCCGGTCTGCAGGACATGAAAGACCGGCTTAAAAAACTGCGCGAAAATTCAACCTGTTGCAACCTGCCTGGTGCTGAGACCTTGATGGAAAAGCTTTCCCTGCTTCCGGACGTAAAGGTTTTTTTCGCCCGGGATGCGGATCAGGCTGTAGGGGCTATTGAGGAGATCAGCAACGGACCGGTGATCGCCGTCAACAAGTCCTCTGTAATTTCAAAAGAGATTGTTCCTTCTCTAACCGGAAAAGGCTTTGAGGTTATTGAAACCTACGGCGGTGAATTCAAGATGATAGAGGGCCGTTTCAGACATTCCTGGCAGCTTCCGCAATTATGGAACGCAACTTCCTTTGAGTCCGTGGGGGTTTCCGGCCGACTGGGCGCTTTACGAAGGGCAAGCATCGAAAAGTAGGGCAGCAAAGACTTCACCGGCCTTTTGGGCGTGAGTGCTCTTTCGGCCCAAGAGGGCGCCGTGCTGTTTCTCCAGCACAGTGGAAACATACGGAAAGTATTTGAACAGGCCAGACAAATCATCCTTGTGGCCGGCCTGGACAAAATCGTCACAGACCTCCATGACGCCCTGTTCCAGATTCAATGCATGGCCGCCTTCGGCCTGGAACCGCTCCTTCCGGGCTTTCATGGGAAGCAGGACAAGTCTGAAAAAATTGATGCCCTGCCCTTCGCGGTGTCTTTGGAGCAGACCGGGAAAAAGATTTATCTTGTGCTTTTTGATAACGGCAGAAGCCGGCTGCGTGAAGGCCGTTACAAGGATCTTTTGCATTGCATCGGTTGCCGGGCCTGCACGCGTGACTGTGCGGCCTCCCGGCTGATGGAAAAACCGGGTCAGTGGAGTCCGAAGGAGTACGTCCACCTTCTCGTCCTGGGGAAAAGCCCGTTTGAGAACTTCTGCCTCCAATGCAAAACGTGCCGGGGGAACTGCCCTCTGGACATTGATCTGCCGGGAATGATTCTTGATGCGCAAAGGGAATTCGGCCACGACCGGGCTGACCCGGTAAACGATGCGTTGTTGGGGAAAATGGCAACCCTGGAGAAATGGGGCAGCCGTGCCCCGGCGATATTCAACACACTGGCAAATGCGCGCCCGATTCGCTGGGTTGCGGAGAAAGCGTTCGATATCAACAAGGATATCCGTTTCCCGGATGTTTCCCGATCGACATTTGCAAAATGGTTTCACTCGGGCGAACCTAAGCCCTGAAATGACAATGATGAAGAAACAAGCCGTCGCCTACTTTGCAGGCTGCACAGCAAACTTTGTTGAGCCCGAAATCGGGAAGGCTGTCGTTCGGGTCCTGAGAAAAAACGGCATTACGCCGCTGCTTCCGGATCAAATGTGTTGCGGCGCCCCTGAATTGCTTCGTGGGGACAGGAAATTGTTTATAAAAAACGCGGCGTTTAACCTTCAATCGCTGTCGGAACAAGATGTTGATATTGTAACCGCATGCAGCACCTGTGCCTTGATGATCAGGCATGAATATCCAAGCCTCATCGGAACTCAAACCGCCATGGACATAGCCAAACGGACTTATGACATCATCGACTACTTGGCGATGCGCGAAGCGTCCATCCCCCTGAATGCGGATCTGCGCCCGCTGGCGCTTTCTGTCGCCTACCATGCTCCTTGCCACTTGAAAGCGCTGGGGCGGGAAATCATCGGCAGGCGGTTGCGCCTGATGCGTAAAATTCCGGGGCTGGCCGTCCATGAAATCTCGCGGGGATGCTGCGGGATGGGCGGCACATTCGGCATCAAACGCAGTCATTACGAACAGTCCATGGCAATCGGTCAGCCTTTGTTTGAAGCCATCCGAAATTCAGGTTCGGATGTGGCGGCAACGGAGTGTTTCGGATGCAAAATTCAAATCCGGCAAAGAACGGGCATGAACGTGATGCATCCGATCATTATCCTGGAACAGGCGTATGGGCTTTCTCCGGCAGGCAAACGAGAAATGGTCCATGATGCTCCGGCGCGCAAAAGCCCTGCCCCTTATTTTTCCTGACCTACCACGAGTGGGGCAAACCCAAGTATGACTTCCTGGAAAAAATATTCGTAACATCCACCGGACTGAATAAGGAACAAAGGCTGATTTGCGTTTTATCCCCCTGCGACCGGAACCTGAATTAATTATCTAATTATGACCGTCCCATACACCTATGTGTCAACAACTTCGTCGTCGCCTGTCCGGGCCGGTCGTACTTTTGAAAATCAGAACTACCGGTTGCACAGGGGGTTGTTTTTCTGATACTGCAATATTGTCCGGTCTGTCCGGGCCGGCGTCTTTGTGGATCGGGGCTATGACTCAAAATAACAGCAGGTTTGATCAAAAGTGAGGGGGAAAATGCAATCGGACAGAATTCGACTCAGATTATATCTGGCTGTGTTCATCGTCCTGCTTTTGCTTGGAACGTTGGGATTTACGCACCTCGAAAACCTTTCACTGGGGGATGCCGCCTATTTTTCCATCGTGACGATGGCCACGGTAGGATACGGGGACATCCATCCTCAAACCGCCCCGGGCAAAATTTTGGCAATCGTATTGATCATCGGCGGGGTCGGGACTTTTCTTGGCGTCGTCGCCAGCATCACGGACCTGTTTGTAAAACGCCGGGAAGACATCATCCGGCAACAAAAACTCGATATGGTTACCGGGTTGTTCTTCAGCGAATTGGGAAACGGACTGCTGAAAACCTTTGCGCAGCTCGATCCTGAAATTGATGCACTTTGCACAGTTCTGAAAATTACAGACCGATGGGGCGATAACGATTTTATCAGCGCTCACAAGGGGCTGAAAAAACACACTTTTGCAATCGACTCCCAACGCTGTGATCTCTCGGGATTACGGGAGTTCCTGCAGAAACAGGCTGATCTCTTATTGCGGCTGCTCGAAAACCCGATCATTCATGAACATGGTGTTTTTTCTGATTTGCTTCAGGCCATATTCCACTTACGGGATGAGTTGCTCAACCGCACGGATCTTTTTGATTTGCCTGATCCGGACAGAAAACATCTGGAAGGCGATATTGTAAGAATCTATAAACTGCTGGTATTCGAATGGATTCGGCATATGGGCTATTTAAGAAAAAATTATGGCTTTCTCTATTCCCTGGCCATACGCATCAATCCGTTCAATACCCGGGCAAGCGTTGTTATAAAGGAGTCCTGATCGCCGATAAAGCTGCGCACCGGCCCGGCTTGACCGTAAGATTGCCGAGCCGGTAACGCGCACGGCATCTTATCCCCCTGCACCCGGCAACCAGAAAGGACCGGTTTTCCCGATTTGTTGAAGCATGGGGAAAAAGCCCACCATATATTCAGGCAAATGGGAGAAATAATCCGGCTCCATGCGTTTTCTAAAAAAGTCGATGGAGAAAAGCGCAATAAGATCCTGTAACGGCACCATCCCCTCCCGGGTTGACGGATCAAAATGGGGCCATTTTTTTAAATGTTCTTCCGACCGGAAGAAATGCATGGTACTTCAGGCGTATGCCATCTTTGCCATCCACTCCGGGAACGGCACCGATACATGGCCGACGATTTCCGCCGGTTCGGCGGCAATGAGTCTTCCGTCTTTCATCTCGATATGAATGGCGTCCCCGCAATCCAGACACGGCGAATCGATTTCAATTTTTTTTCCGGGATAAAGCCAGCTGACCGCCAGCGATTCAAATGCTCACTGCCCGAACCATTTCCGCTCCCCGTCAACGGTGATTTTATATTGCGTGGGCAGATTGTTAAACGGCGCAAACGATACGATAATGTCGGTTCCCGGATAAAGCCATCCCGGTATCCCGCTGTTGAACAGGGCATGAAGGGTGTTGCGTCCTTCTTCAACGGAAACCCCCAATTCTCCGGCGATTTCCGTATAGTGGGGCGCTACGCCGGTTTCTTTCATCTTCGTCATGATAAAATGAAACGTCTTGTTTAACGCGGCAACGTCGTTCACAGGCTTTTTCTCCTTTCCGTTTGGATGATCATCACCATGGGGCATTCCTTAAACCGCAATTATGCAGCAGCGATGCGTATAAGCAAAAAGAGGTTTGAGATGTTTGTGAAAAACAGGGACTTTGAGTGTTCTGAGTCACATATCAAAGTTGATAGAATTTTTCAATCAGCAAATGATATGCCGATATTAATTTTCTATCATCCGCTGGAAGAGAAGGCCTTTCAGGGATTTGAATGGCGGTGAAGGATTTGAGCCCATCGGAGCTTGAAGGGATAGGGGGGTTTTGTCACCCGAATCAGTTCCTTCATCAAATCATCTGCAGGTAAAATGGTATTCAAAGCGGGTTTCCCATAAAGATGCGACATGAAGCCATCAAACCCCTCAAGACCTCGTACGCATCCTTTCTCCATCAGAAACCGGCGCAAAGGAATCCGCCTTCCCCCTTCCCCATAGCGGTCGAACCAGGCATAAAACAACCGCAGGAACGCGGTGGCGTCTTTATTTTTAAGCGCCGTTTTCAAAGCGCGCCGCAGTTGTTTTTCCGTAAGGGATTCAGGCGTCCGGGTGGGGGAGTTCCAGCGCTTTAATAAAAGACGGACCGTGATAAAAACAGCCGCTGCAGCGCAAAGAACAAAAACCGGCCCCAAAGAAAAATCCCTAACCCAAAGGGGTTTTTCTTTTTTCTCCACAACCGTGTCAGGCGATTTTTTTTCAAAGCCTGCTGTTGCAATCGTCCGGTCCGGCAGCGTAATGGTCTCCACGAGCCGGTCATGGACATTCCACCAGGAATAAACCCTTCCGGGGATTCGATACGAACCCGGCTTTTCGATAACATAGGTGATGGACTCCACCCGCTTGCCGATCCGGGTTCCCCGATTGACGTCGTCGATAAGTTTTGCAGGGTCTTCGTACATCGCCAGCCCCCGGGGCGCAACTATCGAAAAAACCGGCAGCATCATGGCCGGCAAATCGTATGCTTCGATCTCCACGCGCTGTTTGACGGCATCTCCGACTTTACGGCCATTCACGGGCTCATCCATAACCTGCCGCACGGTCATCCGCGACGTCGCAACCCAATGCGCGGTCCCGGCCAGTTCTCCGGGCACAACGGCCCGAAATTGAACCGGTTTTGTAACGACCCGGCCGGAAACCGGTTTGCCTTTTTCATCTACCGTAACATAAGTGACGGGAATCGCCGGGACCACATAGGTCTTTTCCTTCATCGGATGAATGATCACCGTCCATTGCTGAACCGACCAGGTTCTGCCGCCCTCCGTCCGGGTGAAATTGGTTGCAAACGAATGGGCCGTTGGGATGACCGCATCGCCGATTTCAATGTTTTTGATCCGGGTCCCCTGCGTGAACCAGGTTTTCGAAGCAATTTCCACAACCAGACTCACCTGCCCGGTAACAGGCACCTTCGGTCCGTTTTCCACCCATGCCCTGACCTTTACGATATCCTGCGGGATGTCATGGTTTCCTGTTTTGTTTTCCATGGCCCGGCAAAATACAGGGGCGACCGCACAGATGAAACATATTCCGGCAGCCGGCAAACAAATGGAGAAAAGCCCACCCACCGCTTTTTGAAATGTATGAATGATAAGAATCCAAAAGCCGTCTTCCGTCTTCCGCCTTCTGACTTCTGCCTTCTGACTTCCGTCCTCTGTCTTCTGACTTCTGACTTCTGACCTCTGCCTTCTGTCTTCTCTATTCATGCGCCTTCTCATGATCTTCCTGATGAATTTGCATTTGAAATTTCATGGCCAGAAACCGGCCCGGGTCCTGCTGAACCTGCCGCATCCAGAGTTCCTGCAAGTGAGGATCGGATAGAATTTGCTGCGCGGTGTACTGCTCAAGCGCCTGGTCTTCGGAGTCCTCCTTTTTCGTTTTGCCGGCCGGAAGGGGGCCATAATTTAATTTTTCCCGCGACTCTCCTTCTTCCACAGCCTGGAAGTCCGTGGCGCGGTTGATCTGTTCAATAATACGATATATGATTTGCCTGTTTTTTTTCGCATCTGCGTGATCCGGCAAAATGGCAAGCAACCGGTCGTAGGTTTCGAGGGCCCGGCCATAATGCCGCCCATGGGCTAAGGCATTGCCCAGATTAAAGAGACCTTCCGGGGTTTCGATTTGCGAAAAAATTTCGGCGGCCGCTTCAAAATTTTCATTCATATAAAAAGCCGTTCCCTTCCACAGCGGATCTTTAAACCGGTTTGCCGCCTCCAGATACGCCCCTTTCTCAAAATAAAAGCGTCCCTGCTGATCCGGGGTAAGCCATAAATTTAAAATAAAATGATCTCCGGCATGAATCGGATGCATATTCCCCGACAGCAGCACAATCACGGCAGCAAGACTCCAGGTCAGGGTCCACCCCCTGCGGAACCAGAAGACAAAGACAGCGGCAAGGGGAAACAATAAGGGATACCCTGCGTCGATCCATGGCCTTGCGCTGTCTTCTGCGGAGATAAAATGGGTGTCGATATGCCGGGCGATTTTTTCAACATCTGTTTTATCTGGCGTCGTTTCCAGATAGATGCCGTCGCAGCGTCGGGCAAGATCCTTGAGGCTTTTTTTCGCCAGAGGGATAAACGCCTCTCCGAAAACGTCTTCACCTGCGTTTTCACTGTTGCCTTTTTCCCCGCGCTCCAATCCTATGCCATAGACAATCAGTTGATGATCCGATGCCGCGCAATGCGCTGAAAAAGCCGCTATGCCTGAAACAGTCGCAGCATCCGAGATTACGAGAATCGTTGCCGGGCAAAGGATTTTCCCCAGCATTTTTTCGACCAGGGGTACCGCGTGTGAAAGCGATTTGCCCGGCAAGGGCATGATGTCGGTTTGTACGGAAAAAAGGAGGTTTTCAAGAACCCCCGGATCATTGGTCAGCGGGATAACGGTATGGCTGCTCCCGGCATACACGATCAAGCCGTTTTTCGCACCGGGCCTGAGCTTGAGCAGGTCATGGATCTTCTGTTTTGCCCGTTCCACCCGGGAAGGCGCAATATCGGTCTGGCCCATGGACCGGGACAGATCCAGGACAATGGCCAGGGGCGCCTGGTCCTCGGCAAATGGCGAATTGCTGCGCTGCCAGCTCGGACCTGCCATGGCAATGGCCGCGATAATGCTTGCGAAGAAAAAAGCATTTTCGGGCCTTACCCTTTTCCCTTTGCCGCCGGTCACGATAAGGTGAGTAAAAAGATGAGGGGCAATCACTTTTTGCCACCTGGCGTTGATGTTTTGCCTCCCGAAAAAATACCGCTTAAAAAAGAACGCCGATACAATCGTTAAAAGCCACCAGGGTCTGAGGAAATGAAAATGCGATACAATTTCCATATCAAATACCATCTTAAATATCATCAGCGGCCCTTGCCTTTCGGGTCATTGCAAGGACGAAAAAAGTTGTGAAAAAAACAGAGTAAAGAATAATGATGGCGCCCAGAAAATAAGGATGAAGGGATTTTTGGGGGCTGTATACGATGGTTTCATATTCTTCAGGTTCAAGCGCCATGATGTCCTGATGCGCTTTTTCCAGTTCGCCGTGATTTTGTGCTTCAAAAAAACGGCCGCCGGTGATAGCGGCGATTCGTCTCAACGTTTCCACATCGATTTTTTCCTGCCCGGCGGCAGCCGGATCTCCCACGGCGACGGCATAAATCCGGATATCTCCGGCCCGGGCAATTTTGGCCGCTTCAATGGGAGGGACCTTGCTTCCCGTGTCGTTTCCATCCGTCAGGACGATCAGCACCCGGTTGCGGGTTTTGGATTTTTCGAACAACCGCACGGCAAGCCCCATGGCGTCTCCGAAATTCGTCTTCGGACCGGCCATACCGACCCGGGTTTCCCGGAGAAGGGAGAGAAAGGCGGGGTGGTCGTCTGTAAACGGCGTCTGCAGATAGGAAAACGTGCCGAAAACAATCATGCCCAGGCGATCAAGAGGACGCCTGGCTACGAAATCCTTCATCACCCGGTTGACGCCTTCAAGCCGGGTGATGGGTTGGCCTTCCCTGGCCTTGAAATCCCGCTCGCCCATGGATCCGGATATATCGACGGCAATCATGATGTCCCGGGCGGACCGATTCGTTTCAACAGGCTCCCCGATCCACTGGGGACGGGCCATGGCAATCACCAAAAGGCACCATCCCGCGGCCAGCGCAATTTTTTGCAGCCGCATTTTTTGGCGGACCACGGCGCCTTTGCCCGGCGATGCGCCGGTAAATTCGACCAGCAGTTCAAAAAACGGAACCTGAACCGAAGGCTGCTTTTCCCGGTAGGGATGAAACACCCGGCGGACGATCAACGGGGCAACGGCCAGGGCAAAAAGCCAGGGATAAGCAAACTCAAGCATGGCAAGCCCCTGTGCGGTGACGGCGTATCCAGTGTTTTACCATGGCGGTAAGCGTCTTTGTGTCCTGGGCCGTGATGGCCCATTTCCGTGGGTCCTGGTAGGCGATTACGAGAAGATGACGCCCAACATTGCCCGTAAACCCGGCGCCGGGGACCCTGCTTTCAAGAAAACCTAGCCAACAGCCGCCGGTCAGGGAGTCTGCACCGGAGCCGGGATAGGCGGTGATCGCCGTCTCTTTCAAAAGCAGGGGCAACGCCTGAAGAAAGGTCGTTTCATCCAGCACTTTCTGCTTTTCCAGACATCTGAGTTTTGCCAGGGCCAAACGGCGATAGGCATTGCGGCGCCACAGCCGGAAAAGGCGGCACAGCAACCAGAAAACAATCCCGGAAAGAATCATTCCCGCAGCGATCCAGCCCGGGGCGGCCGGCGCCCAGGAAACAGGCTCGGGCTGGCATATTTCCGCAATTCCTTTAACCCAGGTGTTGCCGAACGTGTCGCTTATGGGAAGATCCTGCCGCATTACCTTTTTATTCGCTCGCCGATGGCGCTTCGCATCCGGTCCCGGACCTCGCAAATTGTATCCACCAGGACCACGGGCACGGCATGATGTTTCAGGTTGTCTTCAAGATAGTCCACGGTATTATAAAATCTTTCTGAAAAACGTTGCCCGACGCTTTTTTCCGCCGGATCAAACTCGATCTGCAGCTTGCCGTCGGTGACAATGAATTTGCCTTCCCTGGGCAGTTTCTTTTCGAGCGGGTCATACACGTAAAACACCACCACATCATTGTGCCGGGCAATGTTCTTAAGATGTTTTACCGATGCCTCATCCCAGCCGTTGAGATCGCTGACGACAATGACTAAAAAATCGTGCGTGGAAAGCTTTTCAGCCTTGGACAGGATTTTGTTGAGCTGCCGGCTTCGAGGAAGCACGGCCCGGCCGACCTTCAGGCGCCGGTTATAGTCGACCAGCGTGGAAAGCAGGCGAAGAAGATTCTTAAAATTCCGCTGGGGCCGGATATCGGTCACTTTTTCGTCGTCAAATATCAGGCCGCCCACCCGGTCTCCCGCACTCATCACGCGCCATGCGGCCAGCGCGGCGACTTCGGCGGCGACAACGGATTTCATTTTTCCCCGGGAGCCGAAAAACATGGACATCCGCTGATCCACCAGAATCAGCGCAAACCGGTCCCGTTCTTCCGTATAGGTCCGGACATGGGGTTTACCCGTTCGGATGGTCGCTTTCCAATCCATCAGTCGGATATCATCACCGGGATAATATCGCCTGAGATCCTCAATGTTGAGTCCGCGGCCCCGCAGTTTGGATGCATAGCGGCCGGTAAAGGGGCTCTCCAGGGACCGACGCGGCAGAAAACCGAACCCGTGGGTCTGATGCCGCAGAGAAATCAGTCGCCCAAGATCCGCATATACGCGGGGATCAGATGTGTCGGGTTCTTTCATGGACATTCCGGGTTCACCCCCCCACCCTGGCCCATCAAGGGGGGAGGGGGGAAAGAGTTTTTCCGTTCATAGAAAGATTAAACTACCGCCGTTTGTTTCAGCAGCTCCCGTATCACGTCATCGGGCGTCACACCTTCAGCGGCCGCTTCATAGGCCAGTATAAGCCGATGCCTAAAGACTTCGTAAACAACGGCCCGCACGTCATCGGGATCGGTAAAATCTTTTCCGGCAAGCCACGCGTGGGCCCGCGCGCATTTATCCAGGGCGATTCCGGCCCTGGGACTGGCCCCGAACTCAATCCAGCGTTTGAGGTCGCCGCTGCATCGCCCGGGGTCGCGGGTCGCCGTCACCAGAGAAACAATATACTTCTCGACGTTTTCGCCGATATAAACTTCATGCACTCCTTTACGGGCCGCAAATACCGCTTCCTGATCGGCAACGACGGCAGCCTTTTCCGCTGAAAGCAGTTCCTCCTGCCGGACAAGCCGGATGATGTCGATTTCCCTGTCTTCATCGGGATATCCCACCCGAACCTTCATGATGAACCGGTCGGTTTGGGCTTCGGGCAGGGGAAAAGTTCCCTCGTGTTCAATGGGATTCTGGGTGGCCAGAACCATAAAGAGCCCGGGCAGCGGATAGGTTTTCCCGGCGACGGTGACCTGCCGCTCTTCCATGGCTTCCAGCAGTGCGGACTGAACCTTTGCCGGTGCGCGGTTGATTTCATCGGCCAGGATGAAATTATTGAACACGGGACCGGGTTCGAATATGAGATGGTGGCGTCCTTCGTGTTCCCGATAGATTTCAGTCCCCGTAATGTCGGAAGGCAAGAGGTCCGGGGTGAACTGTATACGGCCGAGCGTCGCGTCCAACGTATCGGCAAGGGTTTTGACCGACCTGGTTTTCGCGGTACCCGGGACCCCTTCCAGCAGCACATTCCCGTTTGTCAGAAGCGCAATGAGCAGGGTGTGAACGACCTTTTCCTGCCCGATGACGGCGCGCTCCATGGCATTTTTTATTTTTTCAAAAGCGTCGCGGGGTTCCATTTACTGCCGGGCCTGCTGAGCCGCCTGCCTCTTAAATGCCTCCACCATCTGATCGATGGTACAGGATGCGGGACGCTGCCTGGGGGGAAATTGCTTAAATGTTCCCAAGAACTGCCGGGTGGCCGTAGCTCCGAGTGCAACCAAGGGGGTGCGGTCCTGCCACCATTCGTTGTACATGTTGGAGTCCGTGTCCGCCCGTTCAAAGGGGTCCCGTCGCAGGTTGAACACTTTGGGAATTCGCAGCATGGTGAACGGCTCCCGCCAGACATCAAACCGGTGCGCGCGCTGTTCGGCATACACGACTTTCCAGTCTCCAACCCGGACGCCCACCGGCATGCCGTCGTCATTAACATAATGGAATTCACGGCGGGGCCACTGCTTTGCCTTTCCCGTCAGATAAGGAAGTAAATTATAGCCATCCAGATGTACCTTGAAAGTTTTATCTCCCGCGGCGTGGCCCTTGAGCAGCTTTCCCTTGATCTCCGGGTCTCCCGCCGCCGCCATCAGCGTGGGCGCCCAGTCGAGATGGCTCATGATCTCATTGGATATGGATCCGGCCTTGACCTTTCCGGGCCAGCGCACAATGGCCGGCACCCGGTACCCGCCTTCCCAGTTTGTATTTTTTTCCCCGCGGAACGGGGCGATAGCCCCGTCGGGCCACATGTTGTAATGGGGGCCGTTATCCGTCGAATAATACACGATGGTGTTTTCGGCAATCCCCAGGTCGTCGAGTTTTTTCAGCAATGCTCCGACCTGATCATCATGCTCGAGCATGCCGTCGTTGTAAAACCCCTGCCCGGACCGGCCCGCGGATTCGGGTTTGATATGGGTCCGGAAGTGCATGCGCGTTGAATTAAACCAGACAAAAAAGGGCTTTTTATCGGCCACGGTCTTATCGATGAATTTTAGGGCAGCACCCAGAAATTCATCATCCACGGTTTCCATCCGTTTGCGGGTCAGTGCCCCGGTATCTTCCACGCGTCCGTCTGCGTAGCTGTGGATCACGCCCCGGGGACCGAAGGCTTTTTTGAACTGGGGGAGTTTCGGGTAATCCTCATGCTCCGGCTCCTCTTCGGCGTTTAAATGGTAGAGGTTACCGAAAAATTCGTCAAATCCGTGGTTCGTGGGCAAAAACTCGTCCTTGTCGCCGAGATGGTTTTTCCCGAATTGCCCGGTGGCATATCCCAGGGGTTTGAGCAATTCCGCAAGGGTGGGGTCCTCGGGCCGGATGCCGAGATCGGCGCCCGGGGTCCCGACTTTGGTCAACCCGGTGCGCAATTCATGCTGCCCGGTGATAAAGGCGGCGCGGCCCGCGGTGCAGCTCTGGCCACCGTAGGCGTCGGTAAACCGCATGCCTTCATCGGCAAGCCGGTCGATATTAGGTGTCCGGTAGCCCATCATGCCCATGTTGTATGCACTGATATTAAACCAGCCGATATCGTCTCCCCATATCACCAGGATATTGGGCTTATCCGCGGCGAAAGCCGGATGTGAAAAACCGAAACCCGCCACAGCCAAGGCAAAAACCAGGAGCAAGGACATTTTTTTGAATGGTGTTTTCATTTTGATTTCTTCTCCTTGTCTTAAATTTTGCAGTTTCAATTTTCAAAATTCCGCCTGAATCTGTTTTCCTCATCCTTATAGTGCGAAAATTATCAGTAATTCAACATGATGCTTCCTATTTGAGGTAGCTGAGTTCCCTCGGCAACGGCACCCCCTTTCCCATGGTATCCTCACCGTAATTAACAGAGGAAAGAATTTCAATATCTGCCAGTGCCCGGGAATCGCCTTCAAAAACCACTTCCCCGATGTTCTCTTTGCTGATTTTGCCGCCGGCCCATTGAATATCCAGTACACTGCTGGCATCGAAGCGATCCCCGCCGACGCAGAGTTCAACCTGGCCCCCGTAATGTTGAACAATTTTTGCTACCAGCAGGCTGGGCCTGCTGTGAAAGCCCAGCTTTATCGGTATCCCGACCCGGATCGAAGATCTCTCAATATTTTCATTTAGAATCTCCTTTGCCAGTTCTTTCCCGGTGTTGAGGTAATAGCAGACATAATAAAGGCCGTAATTGATGGTTCGGTCTAAAAGCGAATCATGATCGACCAGTTCGGACAGCCGTTGCTGGACGACTTTATAAATATTTTTATAACCGGCCTCAAAAAGGTGGCGTTCATAAAAATGAAGCAGTCTGCCGATGATCTGAAGCAAATGGAATACGCATGAAAAATAACCCCGCAACTGCTTGAGCTTTCTGTTTCCAAAAAGATAGCCGCCGTGAATCACGTAAGTATCAAAAGACGACTGAAGGTTGTGGACAACCATTTCAAATCGCCGGATCTCAACTTCGTTGACTTTATCCGGAACGATTTTTAAAATTTCATCAAGGTCGTAGGGTTCAAAAAAACCCAGTTGGTCAAAATTGTCGGCGATGGTTAAAAACTCACTGGCGATCTTTACGATGTTTTCTTTTTGCAGATCCTTGTCTTCGTCGTCGATATCATAATCAAGCATTTCCGCTGTTGTAATGCCGGGGAAATCTTCATTGTCAAACCCTTTCTCAGGCAATGGGATTTTCAGCCGTTCTGCTTCTTCAAGAATGGCCGGCGCCAGGTTCATCAAGCAACGGGTCAGAAACGCCATGGTTGTCCGTCCTTCTTTGTCGAATTCCTCCATATTGATAAGATCGTAATAAGACAGGCGGTTATGGATGTGTTTCTGTGAGTAGCTGGCCAGGCTCAGATGTCGGACCGCAGCCGCAAGTTCACGGTAATAATACCATTGATTGTTGTTCTTTGCTCCGTGATAATCCAGAAAGTCCTCAAGCAACTGGGAATCGGCGACGAGCTTTGAGTAAAGTTTTTTGGCAAATGCATTCCGGGACTTGTCTTCGCCGGAAATATACAGACAGCATTTCAGATAATCTGATGAAAAGATCCTGGCTTTATCTAAAAATGATCCCTCAGCAGGATCGAGCGGTTTTGCCATCACATCTTCTCCCTTATCTTCTTTGCCGGGTCAACGCTAAAAAAACGGCCGAAGCAGTCCGTAAGCCGAATTCTGTACCTGAAACAGGTTTCCCCGCAACAGGTTACGACCATTCATCTCAGGATGGCAGTTGCCCGCCATCTCTTGCGACCTACCCGGAAACTTGAGCGGGCAGCTCTCAAACGTTTCCCTATTTGGTCTTGCACCGGGTGGGGTTTACCAAGCTTTCCCGGTCACCCGGGAAACTGGTGCGCTCTTACCGCACCTTTTCACCCTTACCCTGAGGTCATCGACGATGGCCCCAAGGCGGTATGCTTTCTGTTGCACTTTCCTTCACGTTGCCGCGACTCCCCGTTAAGGAGCACCCTGCCCTGCGGTGTTCGGACTTTCCTCCAAATCAAAATAAATTGACTCAGCGATCGTATAGACTACTCCGGCCGTTCATTGTTCTTTTCCCAATAAATGATTCGATGACAACTCGGACAATACTGGAGGCATTCAAACCGTTGGAGTTCGTTATACCGTTGGGGAGGGAGGCTCACATGGCATCCCAGGCACACGGCATCTTTTACACGGACAATTGCCGTTAACCCGACGATTTCTCCAACTCTTTTAAATTGATCGAAAAAGCCGTGATCCATTTTTGCCACCAATTGTACTTTTTCGTTTTCCAATTCCCCAAGGGCCTTTTGGCTTTCCAGGCTTTCCGCGTGAACTATTTTTTTCTCTTCTTCTACTTCCTTGGCAACAACAGCCAATTCGCGCTTATGCGATTGGATTCGCTTTTCCGTTTCTTCAATCAGGTCCAGGCACTGAAGAATATGATCCTCAATCTCGGAATTTTTGGCCTTTATATCATCGATTTCTTTCAGCGTAGCCTGGTATTCCTTGTTGTTTTTCACAGATCCCAGTTTCTCATTGCTCTTTTTAATTTTTGACAGATTGATCTGGAGGTCCGATTCATGTGCCCGGTATTGCTTTTTCAGTTCATCGATACGCTCATTTTCCTCATGGACATCCTGTTCAAATTCATGCAGTCGTTTATCAAATTCTTCAAGTTTGACAGGGATGTTTTTCAGTTTTTTGGCGATGTTGAACACATGGGTTTCTATCCCCTGAAGCTGCTTGAGAAACTCTATTTGTTTTTTAACTGTTTCTGACATAAAATCAGCCCGTAAACGATTATTTCGGTTAATATATTTGAAAAGGATCTTCTTCCATCTGATAACTGGAAACCACGACATCCACTCCGCGCAATGCAAATTCCCCGGCCAATCTTTGCGCAAGGACATCCAAAATCAAATGCTCGGATGCAAAATGGCCGATATCAATCAGAGCCCGGTCCCTTGCCTGCGTATCCCGCGCATCATGGTACTTCAGATCTCCGCTGATAAAGACCTGGGCTCCTGAAGCAAAAAAAGGGCCCATCAGGCTTGATCCGCTCCCGCAACAAACCGCAACGTGTTGAACCATTAACTCTTTTCTCCCAGCCACCTTAATGGCAGTCAGCGCCAGCAGTTTCTTTGCCTGGTGCGCAAAATCAAGTAATTTTATCGGGTTTTCAAGATCGCCGAGGCGTCCTGTGCCGGCGATATTATCGGGCATAAGGGGAGCATTGCCGGGAGAGAGCATGCGAATATTTTTCAGCCCGAGACGAACGGCCAGTTCATCATTGATGCCGCCGGACGCCGCATCGAGGTTGGTGTGCGCGGAGAAAATTGAAAGCTCGTGCAAAACGGCCTGGCGGATGATTTTACCTGTAGGCGTGCCGCCGTCAAGGGATCTAAGAGGCTTAAAAATCAGGGGATGATGCGTAATCAGCAAATCGACCTGATTGCGGCAGGCCGCCTCGACAACCTCCTGCGAGGGATCAAGGGCAATCCAGATCAATTTCACCGGTTGATCCTTTCGACCCACCTGAAGCCCTGAATTATCCCATGACTCGGCAAAGGCCGACGGGGCCAGTACATCCATTGCATGGATGATGTCACTGACTGTCGCCGTCATGGCAGTTCCTTTTGAAACAAAAAAAGGCGTGATTGAAAAATGTATCAACCACGCCTTTTTGTTCCATAAACTTATGGATTAATCCCCAAGCCATATCGTTATTTCCTGATTATTTTTCATTTGCATCCTGCTTGCGTCATTGCCGGGCGAATGGGCCCACCTGGGTTCGAACCAGGGACCGACCGGTTATGAGCCGGTGGCTCTTCCAGCTGAGCTATGGGCCCTCAGGTCATTTGCCGCCTTGATCATTCGGCGACTGTATGTAACGCCTGACAACTCATTTGTCAAGCTATGTATCAATGAAACTTTTCAATTTACGGCTTCGGGTCGGATGTCTCAATTTCCGCAGCGCCTTGGCTTCGATCTGGCGTATTCTTTCCCGCGTAACTGCAAAATCCTGGCCCACCTCCTCCAGTGTATGGTCAGCCTTTTCACCGATTCCAAATCTCATCCGCAACACTTTTTCTTCCCTGGGCGTCAATGTGGCCAGAACCTTACGGGTCTGTTCCGCCAGGTTCAGATTTACGGCGGCCTCCGAAGGCAATGCGAATTTTTTATCTTCGATAAAATCACCCAAATGGCTGTCTTCTTCTTCACCGATCGGCGTTTCCAGCGAAATCGGCTCCCTGGCGATTTTCAATACCTTTCGAACTTTGTCCAAAGGAATTTCCATTTTTTCGGCGATCTCTTCGGGCGTCGGCTCCCGCCCCAGTTCCTGGACCAGATAACGGGATGTCCGGATCAGCTTGTTTATGGTTTCAATCATGTGAACGGGAATTCGAATCGTCCTCGCCTGGTCGGCAATGGCACGCGTGATCGCCTGCCGGATCCACCACGTTGCATACGTGCTGAATTTATACCCCCGGCGATACTCGAATTTATCAACGGCTTTCATAAGCCCGATATTTCCTTCCTGAATCAAATCCAAAAACTGCAATCCCCGGTTGGTATACTTTTTTGCGATGCTCACCACTAACCGCAAATTGGCTTTCGTTAATTCGCTCTTGGCATCTTTGGCAACAGTGCGTCCTTCATCCACACTGGTTATGATGCGTTTAAGCGCCCGGCTTTTGGACTTGATGAGTTTCTCCTTTTCGGCGATTTCACGGTAAAAATCCTTCATCTCTCTGAAAAGGCAAATTATTTCCTCTTTGCTTAATTCACATTTGCATTTCATCCACTTATAGAAATCGTTTTTATTTTTGAGATTGAAACGCAACTCTGAAACCGGCGTACACATGGCGTCCGCACACATGACGATCATTTTATTCATGGAATCGAACCAGTCGATCTGCTCACGGATGATTTTTTCAACCTTGTCGATCACGCCTCCCTCGAAGCGCCATTCTTTCAACAGATCAAATATTTTGGTGTTTCTTCTGTTGATAGACCTTCGAATCCGCCTTTGCTCTTCAATATCGGCATCCTCTGAAAAAAGGGTTTCCCGATAGGATTCGTTTTCTTTAAATATTTCCTGGATAGCGTTTATGGTATTAAGAAAATTTTCAATTTGCACGGTTTCATCGATGTAGGCGTCGCCTTCATCAATGTCCCGTAAAACGTGTTTGGGCCTGAGCTTTCCTTCAGAGATGTGGTTGCCCAGATCCAGAATACATTTTACACCGGTGGTCGTATCAATAAGCGCCCGCAATATTTTTTGTTCTCCGGCCTCGATCTTTTTGGCGATTTCAACTTCGCCCTCGCGGCTTAACAGCGTAACCAGCCCCATTTCCCGAAGATACATTTTGACCGGATCTGAAACGCTTCCAAAATCCGACAGGGACGTATCCTCCTTGAGCATGGAGTCATCGTCGAACTTCTTGGGTTTATGCGCAATAGCCAATTTCCCTTCCTCAATGATATCGATATCGTTATCATCGAAAATCATCAATGTTTCATCAAACTGCTTTGACAAAACCATGTCCTTGGGGAGCGCTTCATTAATTTCGTCATACGTCAGGTAGCCTTGCTTTTTACCTTTTAAAACTAATTCCTTGAGAGCTCTTTTCGCTTCTTTTTCGTCTTTTATATCATCTGGCTCAGTCGTTTGAATCGTTTTCACCTTTTTTTCTCTTTTTCCGGTTTTATTTTTCTTTACGGATTGCTTTCCCATAACCATTTGCCTCCGATATTTGCCGGTTAGTCATAATCGCTATTGGAGAAATTTTCTCAACCAAAAGATTGATCGACCTTTATTTCATTTTTTCAAGCATCCGCGAACCCGTGACATTGTATCTTTTTTATGTTGCACCGCTTTTTTTTGTTTTTCATACAACAATTTTACAAGCAATTCCTGATCATCCTTTTTCTCAGCCGCTTTGATCAAATGAAGAAAGTCTTTTTCATGCCTGACTTTGACATTTTCAAGGAACTGGTGGATTAAGCGTATGCACCCGGCATGTTCCCAAATGTCGTCGCTGATGGCCAGTTCCAAGACGGTGAGCTTCGCCTCTTCATCTTCAATGCCGCTTAAAATCTCTGAAACAGAATACCCGCCTTTACCCGCTGCTTTTAAAATTGTCTCTCCGATTGATTGTAAATGCTTGTCCTCAAAATTCCCCAAAACATCATGATTTATGACATCTGAAATAATATCGGGAAATTGTAGCATCATCGCAATAATTCTCCGTTCCAATCGGCATCCTTTTAAACCCAGGTCCTTGTATCCCTTGCTTCCATGACTGCTTTGCAGTTCAAAGCGAAGATCGCTTTGACTGTGCCTGGCTTGTATATCCCCCGTATTTTTTGAATGTTGATTAATTTTATCTGAGATCGCTGTTTCATCCACAGACAATCGCTCCGAAAACTCCCTGATATACAATGACCTTGCCACCGGATCAGCAATAGCGGCAAGCGGTTCAATCAGGTCCTGAAGGACGAGCAGTTTTCCTTCCGGGGTCATACCGTGCTTTTTAACGGCGCAATCGATCAAAAAGCCAACGGCATCCGCTGCTTTTTTCGCAAGGCTCTCGAAACTTTTGGCGCCAAATTCCCGCATATACGAATCCGGATCATGCCCCTTGGGCAAAACCAGAATCCTCGCCCTCACATTTTGCTCGACGAACAGGGCGATGCTTCTCGCCGCAGCCTTGATTCCGGCGTCGTCTGAATCATACACCAAAATCATTTTTTCGGCATACCCTTTGAGGATACGGATTTGTTCGGAGGTTAAAGATGTCCCCAGCGTGGCCACCGTATTCTCCACGCCATGCTGGTGCAACATGATGCAATCAAAATATCCTTCCACAATATAAATCGCATTTTCCGCCCTGCATTTATCCCTCGCCAGATGAAGCCCGAAAAGAGAGCGGCTTTTAACATACGCAGGGGTCTCCGGGGAGTTTAAATATTTGGGCATCTGATCGTCGATCGACCGTCCGCCAAAACCGATCGTCTGCGTCCGGATATCCATAATCGGGAAAATGATCCGATTCCTGAAACGATCGTAAACACCCGCGCTTTCCTTTCTGGGTATGGCCAGTCCCGCCTTTTCAAGGTCAGAAGCGGCTGTTCTTTTTCTGGAAAAAAAGCCCGAAAGGCCATTCCATCCATTGGGCGCATATCCGATATTGAAACGATCGATCATGGCCGGTGCAATTCCTCGATTGTTCAGATAAAGAGATGCCGGTTTCCCCGTTTTATCGTTTTTCAACATTTCCCGAAAAAATCTCATGGCCTCTTGATTGATTTCAAGGACACGCTCTTTATCGGTTTTTTGGAGAGGTCCTTTATTAAATGTTTCCTGATCCGCCACGGAAATCCCAAGCTTGGCGGCCAGCGACCGGATGGCCTCGGGATACGAAAGATTATCCTGCTTCATTAAAAAATGAAAAATATCGCCGCCCTGGCCGCAGCCAAAGCAATAAAATATCTGTTTATCCGGACTTACCGTAAAAGAGGGCGTTTTTTCAGAATGAAACGGACAAAGACCGATAAAATTTTTGCCGGCCTTTTTCAGACGCACGACTTCTGAAATCAGGTCTACAATATTTACGGAATTTTTAATTTCAGAAATCTTTTCTTCCGGGATTCTGACTGACAATAAACGCCCCTCCTTTCATTTGAATTTTGGAAGACATACAAAAACGGAAGGATACAGGACATCTGCGGGGGAATACAAATCCGATAAAAGTTAAATATCCCAGAGTAGACCTAAGCACGGTGCAATGGTGTTATCCGTAAATATTGAAAAATCAATCAAATTTAAAACTTGTAATATATTATTGCATTTTCGTTTTGTCAAGACAGGAACTTCTGCTTTTGCAAAGCGATATGGCTTCTTTAAGGCTCAAAGCGCCGGTATACAGTGCTTTGCCCGTAATAATCCCGACAACGCCGAATTTTTCAAGCGGCAATAATTTTTTAATATCTTGAAGTCCGGACACACCGCCCGACGCCACCACGGGAATTGCCACAGCCTGTGCAAGCCTTTGGGTTTCCTCGATGTTGGGTCCGGATTGCATGCCGTCGCGTTGTATATCGGTAAAGTTTATGGCGCATACGCCGCTGTCTTCAAACCGCTTTGCCAGGTCAACAGCCGATACATCGGTTGTTTGCGTCCACCCCTCAATCGACACCATGCCGTTTCTGGCATCAATCCCGACGATGATCCGGCCGGGATAGTGTTTGCACGCATCGACAACCAATTTCGGATTTTTTATGGCCTCGGTACCAATAACCACACGCGCTACGCCTGATTCAACGTACAAGGCGATCGTTTCTTCGTCTCTGATCCCCCCGCCGACCTGTATATCCACGTCCACAGATTTGATTATTTCACGGATCAAATTCAAATTTTTAGGCGTTTTTTCAACCGCGCCGTCAAGGTCAACGATATGGATGATCTGAGCCCCTTCATTTTGCCACTGCATGGCAATTTTTACAGGATCATGCGAATACACCGTTTCCGCATCCATCCGCCCCTGCAGCAGCCTGACGCAGTTACCGTTTTTTATGTCGATGGCCGGTATTATAGTCATCATTCCGGAAAAGTCCTCATCATTTCATCAAGCGCAAAAGACGCCATTTCTTCAGCGGTGACCCATCTGCCTTTTCTTCGGATAAAAGCGCCCAGTTCAAAGAGATTTTCACTTAATGAAATTTGGGTTTCCGTGTAAGATTCAGACCATAGAATAGACCCATCCACCGTGCTGATCAGGCACACTTCAAAGGCAACAGCCGCCGGCGATTCAATGGAATGCCGGGCGCCTACACGCTCTTCAAACCGGTAAATGCCTCCGGCGACAACGGCATCGGCTCCCACCTTTTGTCCCAGTTTAACCAGCAGGTTTTTCTCTTTCACAGGCGTTTTCCCATCGGCTAACAATTGTGCTTTTTCTCCTTCGGCTTCACTCGCCGGCAATAGCAAGAATCCCTTCCGGTTTTTTAATGACCTGATCATGTGATCCGAAAAAAACTGTTCTGCGGACTGCACAACCTTTCCTGTCATAAAATATTTTCCGGTAAAAGGGCTTAATACGCCTTCGCCCTCTCCATAGATGCGGACCATATTTTTCATTGGAAAAAACAACACCTTTTCCAGATCAGGAGAGTTAACAGGAGCCTTTTCCACAACCTCGCGGGAGGCGCACCCGTACATCAGGCACAAAATCGCCACAAATAAAACCAGCATGCAGAATCGCAACGGGAAATGGCTTTCCCCCCTCCCTTGCTTCGGCTTCATAATACCCCTTTCGACGAACGGACGTGTTTTATACGGGCGTTGACGGCGCATGCCTCATCAAGGGCCCTTCCCGTTGATTTAAAAACAGATTCCATGATGTGGTGTTCATTTTCACCATAAAGCACATTTATATGAAGGTTCATCCCCGCGGAAACGGCAAATGCCCTGAAAAATTCCTTGGACAGCGAGATCCATGATTCCCCGGGAGCCCCGCAATTTTGGGCAACGTTATACACCAGGTACGGCCGTCTGGACAGATCTACGGCTACTGCAGCAAGAGCGTCGTCCATCGGCGTAACCGCGTACCCGTAACGCCTGATGTGTTTCCGGTCGCCAAGGGCATGATTAAAAGCAGCGCCCAGCACAATCCCTACATCCTCTACCGTATGATGAAAATCAACATCGAGATCGCCTGACGCAGATATGGAAAGATCAAAAAAACCATGGGCTGAAAATAAGGTCAGCATGTGGTCGAAAAATGGGATCCCGGTTGATATGGCCGGGCTGTTGCCGCCGTCTAAATCGAGTTTGGCCTCAACCTTGGTTTCTTTTGTAACCCGGATTTCCGAAGCTGTTCGGCTTGTTTTTAAAGCATCATTTTCCACGTTGCCCCCTTCTTTGCAAAACCCGCGCATATAAAAAATAACCATCTGAAATTATTTCATATGAGCATGCGCAAACTTAAATTAGCTACACTGATCGGCCTGTAAAAGTCAAGTACTCTTTAATCTTGCCGGGATCCTTTGCGCTGATTCTCAAATTAAGCAGATAGGCTTGTCATATTCTCTTATTTTGGGTAATCACGCCGGAAGGTACTTATTTTTAAGGCCATCGGCGACGTCTTTTAATCCCAGGCTTTCAAGCTTTTCCCGGCTGGGGAGTCCGGTTTTCACGTCCCAGCCCCTGAGATGATAATATTCATCTTTGATTCGTTCAAATTCCTCCTTGTCCAGTACCACGCCTTTTCGGGAGATAACCTCGCCGTTTTTTCCCGGAACGATGCAGTTTTCATTTCCGAAATCCCCTTTCAGGCCCACGGTGAAGTGAAATTCTTCCAGCACATCATCTTTTCTTCCCCTGTGACCGTCGCGGAGCTGGCCTGCCCGCTGGATGGTAAAGATTCTTTCCGCAAATTGATCCATGGCGTCGTCATAGGTGGCGATGCCGGTAACGGCTGAAAGAATCTGAATTCCCAGCAACGGGTCGCCGACGTGGTCCTGTGTGGCGGGGCTGTGAATGACGGGCCAGGACATGTCGCACAAAATCATGCTTTCAT
>CAYTSY010000037.1:8615-25388 GCA_964440555.1 uncultured Desulfobacteraceae bacterium | reverse complement strand
TCAGGTTGTGAAACAGAGCTTATCACATTGTCCAGTTTTTGGGGACCACCGCACTTTGCTATTAGTTCATCAACTCGCTCATAATCGCTTTTGGGTCAAATTTTCAAAAGTAAAAAGGATGCACAGATGCTAACAGAACCACTATTTAAAAATTCTGAAAATCAGTCAAATTATGTGTTATCCGTAGCTGCACTTTTTACCACCGAATTTAACATTGATCTATTAGTCGAAATCACCGGTAAAAAACCACTTCACATTTTGGAAAAAATGGAAGAAGGTCTTAAGAATGGAAATCTAATCAGCAGCGGACCCGGCAAATTCCGATTTGTAGATGACGAACGGCGAAAAGCGCTCATGATGAACTTGAGCGATAAGGAAAGTATGCTGCTTCACGAAAAATTTTCATCGGTCTTGATCGACAGCCCCCTATGTGAGGAAGCGAAGCTTGAGTCATTATCTTCCCATCTTCTGAGTATTAAAAATGATGTGGTAAAATGCCGGTGGCTGAAAAATTTGGGAGATCTGGAGCTCAAGCGATTCAATACAAATAGCGCGATACGGTGTTATGGTAAAATACTTGAAGATCTTTCCGATGCAAGCGGCGAATCGGCGAATGACCTTTATGTTAAATCGGCGCTCAGGTATTCCAGCCTTCACCTTACCCGGAATGATTCTCTGAAAGTAAAAACAATTCTTATGCAGGCCATAGAGCGGGCGGAAAAAAATGGAATGCAAATCGAACTTGCATTGCTTAAAATGAATTTTGCCCGAAATGAATTTATCGGCGGTAAAGAAGAAACCGCTTTTCTTATATTCGAAGAAGGGTGGTCGCTCGCAAAAAAGATCGATAATCCAAAGCTGTTGTTATCCAGCTCGGGCTTTCGCATTCTTTTTTATTACTGGCAAGGCCGTTTTAAAGAAGCTATAAAATTTTATGAAAAGTTCGTGCAGGATATCCAGCGATTTCCCAAGGGCAACTTTCCGCTTATGGCGACCGTAATGGCAGGGCTCTGCTATGCCAGTTGCGGTCAACATTCACAAGGTCTGGGAATTATTGAAGCCGTCAGATCGCATTCAAAAAAGCAGGGAAACCGATATCTTATCGCTTTTGCTCAGTTTTGCATTTCGATTATTATGCTTGAGATAGGGCGAATTAAAGAAGCCAAACTGCATTATGAAGCCGCTCAGAAATCGGCATCCTTGGAAAACATCAGTTATATACACTATCACAGTCACCTGCTGGACGCCTATTTTCATTATTTGAACCAGGAAAAAGATAAGGCCAAGAGATCGCTTGAAAAATACAACATCTATAACGACAAAGGGCTGCCCAAGACATTGGGTATATTCATGCTGAATTTAGCCTGGGCGATAAAACAGGGGTTCCTTCCCGAATCGAAAAATATTGAGATAAAAAAAGAAATCCATCTATTAATAAAAGATAAAAACATTTACTTTAGGGGAATTGCATACCGGTTTTTCGCCTTGCTTCAACATAGTACCGGCGTTTCATCGGATGTAATTTTCAAAAATCTTGATTTATCTTTAACGTGCCTTAAGGAGTCGGGGCATTTGATCGAGACTGCCAAAACACAGCTGGAGCTGATACGTTTTTATATTTCTATCGGAGATGAAAAAAAGGCATCGGAACTGGCAGAAGACGTTTACAAGGTTTTTTCTCCAATAAACATGTCAATGTTTCCGGACGATCTTTTGCCGTTGCTGAAAAAGCAACGCCACAGCAGCGACGAGCTTCTGCAAGAGATTTTGGTATTGGGGCAGGAAATGGTCGGGATTAGGGATTATCAGCAACTGGTTCAGTATATTCTTTCAACCGTAAACCGCATTACGGGTGCTGAAAGAGGCGGCATCTTCATTTATGATAAAACAGAGTCTTCAGTCATGCCGAAGCTCATCGCATCAAAGGGGCTTACTCAAGAAGATGTAGAAGGTGAAACATTCAACTTTTCCATGCATACCATACAAAACGTAATTCAAACCGGTAAAGGATTGATAAAAAAACAAGCAGGCAAACAGAAAAAACACTCTTCCTTTATTCGCTCGTGCATATGTGTTCCCATGACGTTCAGGGGGCATGTATCCGGTGTCCTGTATCATGACAACCGTCTTCTTCCTGGTGCATTCAGAGCACAGGATTTAGAACTACTTTCTTATTTTGCGGGTCAGGCAGCGATCGCTATCGATAATGCAAAGTTTTATGAGAAACTGCAGAGGCAGGAACAGGTGCTAAGCGCAGAAAAACAGCACTATATTGATAAAAATCGTGAAACCAATCCATTCACAGAAATTATTGGTGAGAGCAAAGTGATGCGAAAGGTTTTAGAGCAGATCAACCAGGTGGCGGATACCGATGCCACCGTTTTGATTACCGGAGAAACAGGGGTGGGCAAGGAGTTGATTGCAAGCGTCATACACGAAAAGAGCAAGCGACGAGAGAAGCTTTTCATCGCTGTAAATATCAGCTCGTTGGCCAAGGATCTGATTCCCAGCGAGCTTTTCGGACATGAAAAAGGAGCATTCACCGGGGCGGATCGTCGTCGAATAGGACGATTCGAGCTGGCTGAAGGGGGGACATTATTTCTGGATGAAATCGGAGAACTTCCCATAGATGCACAGGTGGGATTGCTCAGAGTGCTCCAAGATAAGAAATTTGAGCGCGTCGGCGGATACAAGACGCTGACCTCCGATTTTCGGTTAATTGCGGCTACAAACCGGGATCTTTCTCAAGAAGTGGAGGCCGGTCGCTTCAGAAAAGATTTGTATTATCGTTTAAACGTATTCCCAATCCACGGCCCGCCTTTACGAGAAAGGATTGAAGATATTCCGCTTCTGGCAAATTTTTTCCTGATGAACCGGTCAGTGGACATGGGGAGAAGTTTTGATGCGATTAGCGACTCCGAAATGGATAAACTTATAATGTATGGATGGCCTGGTAATGTCAGGGAGCTGCAAAATGTCATTGAGCGGGGGGCTATATTAAGTAAACCTCCTTCATTTGTAGTACCGGACATGCTCTCGGAACCTATATTAACCTCAAAGAATGGTGAAATAGCAACCTTAAAGGAAGTGGAACGACAACATATTCTGAAGGTTCTTCAACTTACGAATTGGAAGGTGAGTGGACCCTGTGGTGCATCTGAGCTTCTTGATATGAAGCGGAGTACGCTTGTTGCAAAAATGAAGAAGTTGAACATAAATATTTCCAAGCTCACTCGGAAATTGCAGAAGAGACAGCATAAAATTAAAAATTAGAAGATCGAGCGCCTAAAACATAAACTGTATCGGACAGATTATCTGAAAAACAAACAAACAGGCGATAGATAAAAAAACTTCCTTGCACGTAAACGTCTCATTTAATATTTATCTTTCACACCCATATACATCTCGTTTCTTAGCTCATAACCATGCTTGTCCATATCTGAACAATGTAAAGTGGTTAAATTTGGAAAACGGCGTTGGGCATCTATATAATCGAAATTAGCTATTCATTATTGATGCTCTCGTAAAAAGTCAAAAAATTGAATTACTACACCATTATATTGTAGAAGTAATAAGCTATTAAACTCCATATATAGTAGTCAAAACCTTTTCTGGTGACTTTTTACGAAACCATCATTATTAAAAGAATCCTTATTATTGAGCCAATCGGTATCAATTTTGCATTAAATTCTTAAAGGGTTTTTGATGAAGTTCATCCTGTAACAAGGCAAACCCGTTTCGACCGTATTGAGGCAGTTTTTGCTAACGTCATCAAATTATACGCAGCGACTTAATTAATTGCGCATCATATTATTCGATATCATTTGCGGATAAGCTTATATACAAATTATGCTGTGCTAATTCATTTGTCGCCCTGTATAAAAGGGTTTATTCTTTGAATGCATATCTTATTTCGATTAACCATTGGTATTTGAGCTGTAACGACCTCTCACATGTCAGGTGTTGATACAGAATACAAAATCCTTCATCCGATCCCTCTATGGAAGGATAAACCATCAATTGTAAAAGAAAGGTTATGAAAGCCATGAATCGATTACGAGTCCTTTTGGTTTGCTGCATTCTCTTGTTGTTTGGAAGCAGCATGGTTTATGCACAGGATCAAATGCCATCTCCTGAAAACAGCGACCCAGTGTCTCTTGGCTTAATGCAGGGATTTCCTGTCCCGCCGGATAAACAAGTGACCCGTTTGAATTTCGAACAATTTCCATATAATCGCTGGGCATTTCATAATATTCGTGAATTAAACCCAACACGAAACGTATGGCGAGGGCAACAGAGGCCTATACCTCTTGAATACGCCTTGAAAAACCTGGACGATACCGTTTTTCAGGATGAAAACGGCAACAGAATCACCTCTCAGGAATGGCAGAAAAATACCTTCACAGATGCGATTATCATAATGCATCAAGGCAAAATCGTCTATGAACGGTATTACCATTCAATGAGACCCGAAATCCCGCATATGCTGTTCTCCATGACCAAATCATTTATCGGACTCCTGGCCACTCAGTTCATCTATGAAGGCAAACTTGATCCGTCCCGATTGGTATCCCATTATATTCCCGAACTGTCCGATTCCGCATGGGGGGACGCAACTGTGCAGCAGACATTGGACATGACGACGGCCATAGACTTTACTGAAATTTACGATGACCCAACCTCTGATATTTATCGATATGCCTACGCGAGTGGCGCCATTGCCGCACCTGCAGAATATGATGGACCAATAGGGATAACAAGTTATCTACAAACCTTGAAAAAAAAGGGAGAACACGGAGAGGTTTTCAAGTATCGCAGCGTCAATACAGAAGTGATCGGATGGATATTATGTCGGATGACGGGAAAAACTCTTTCGGAGCTCTTATCCGAACGCATATGGGAGGTAGTAGGTGCCGAAGAATGTGCCTATTTTTGGTTAACCAACAATGGTTCGGAGATGATGGTCGGCGGATTAAATGCGACCCTTCGAGATCTGGCTCGATTTGGTATAATGCTTCTTCATGATGGATTTATTAATGGGCGGCAAGTATTTTCCCCGGAAGCAATAAAGGAAATCCGCAGAGGAGGGGATCGTGAAAAATTTAAGAAAGGAAATGCATACAGAGAGGGGTATTCCTATCATAATCAGTGGTGGATTACCCATAATCCCGATGGCGCCTTTGAAGCCTGGGGCGTCAATGGCCAAGTCCTGCACATAAACCCGGCAAAGCAGATTGTAATTGCAAAATTTTCTTCTCATCCGGTTGCGAGCAACAACACCCGACATCACCTGGATAAAAACGCTTTTTCTGCAATCGCCGAAATAGTGCCCGATTAATTAGTGCGGACGCCTTTTCCTGTTCATCGAGTTTCTGAAACCGCATGATGGAGTCCCGGATTCAATGGCTCCGCATAGCGTGCGGTTCCGCTCTCCCTGAAGAGCTTGGCAGCATACTGAACTCACTGAAGGTATGGTTATGGAAACAACGATAACTAAAAAGCCGTACATATCCAAAAGGGGGACGGGATCAGTTGTGGCGCCATGTCTTTTTTCATGGCCTGATAAAATCGGTAAACGTCCATATTTGAACAAGTTTAAATGTTCATATTTTGGTAAATAATAACGGCATTTCTATGTTAGAATTGTCAACTATCTATATTGATACACAAAATTTTTAACAAAGCAAATAGGCATCGAAATTGCACTGCATAAACGTCAAATTATTTTTCCCAAAAGGCATCATTCGAGAGGGGATAGTGTAAATGGAAGGCAAATCCGAAAAAAACCCGTTGATAATCAAGGAGGAGAAAATGAAATGTAAAAGAAAATCAAAATTCGCACTTTTTTTAGCCACTTTGGCGTTCCTTGCCTCAGCATCATTCAACTCTGCCTACGCAATGCATTTCAGTCCCAATGACAACACGACAATTGATGTAGATGCCACTGTAAATTACGGAGGGGGCTGGCGGGTATCCGAACCTGATGGGGATAATCTTCTTAATCCCAACACGGATGATGCCCATAGAAATTTTGATCAATGGGATATGATAAACAACAAATTTTCCCTTCTTGCCGACATTGATATCAAGTTTAAAAATGCCGGCCTTTTTGTTCGTCCAAAGGCTTTTTACGATCAGGTTTACATGACCGACAATTCAAACGACAGTCCTGCAACAAATAACGCCTTGTTAGGGGGACTAGTCAATGATTCGGACGAATGGGCCGATGATGTCGAAGACGTGCATGGCGCCAATGCTAAAATTCTAGATCTTTTCGGTTATGGAAATTTTAGTTTTGCCGACCGGTTCATAGGATTCAGGGTGGGCCGGCAAATGATATCCTGGGGGACAAGCCTTTTGATTTCAGGGGGGGTTTCCTCCGCCCAAAGTCACATGGACCTCTCAGCGGCAACTGCGGTGGGTACGGAGGTAAAAGAAATTTATCTTCCGTCGGAATCAGTTTATCTACAAGTCGACCTTACCGATCACTTGTCCTTGGCCTCATATTATCAGTGGAAATGGTACTCCAATGTACTTTTTGAAGGCGGTACCTTCTTTTCTCCCAGTGATTTTTTAGATGAAATTAAAGCCCCCATTATAGCCGGCCCAGGAATCCTTTTACCCAGGGGTGATGATGATGAACCAAAAGACAGCGGTCAATACGGTGTGGGCCTCACCTTTAAACCCCCCTGGGCACTTTTTAATGCAACAGAATTGGGGCTGTACTACATCAACTATCATGACAAAATGCCTAATCCCGTCGTTGGATTCCCATACTTTTTGACATACACCGAGGATATAAAACTTTACGGGTTAAGCTTTGATACAGCTGTCGGGGCAACCAATGTTGCGGGTGAATTTAGCTACCGCGAAGATTACGGTTTTAGCCCTACGGAAAAGGCGAACTATTATCAAACACAGGTTTCGGCGGTTTACGCAATGGGTTTGGGCTCATTTGCGGATTTGGCTAACTTCGTAGGGGAAATCGGTTGTGCTCGGGAGATCGGCAGAGCAGATGATACCTTCGCATGGAAATATATAGTAAGGTCATCGTTAAACTACTATCAGGTTATGAAAGGTTTGGATATGACATTTACATTAGCATACGGCGATACCCCAAGTGGGACAAACGTGATTGGTACCGAGGGGTCTGCAAGCGGATCCATTGGCTTTGATTTCATATACAAGAATGTCTATAAAGCCGGAATTACCTATGAAAATCGTTTTAACGAGCGGAGAAATGTATATGAAGATCGGGATACATTGGCTCTAAAAATGTCCTACACTTTCTAAGTCAAATTGAAGGAGGTACAATATGTATAAGAAATCATTAATTATAGCACTTGCAATGGTATTTACGACTTTTCTTATCTGTAATGCTGCGCCCGTACATGCAAAAGTGTCCGCCCAGGAAGCAGAGCGGCTGAAAAAGGACTTGACGCCTTTTGGAGCAGAACGGGCAGGCAATTCAGAAGGGACCATTCCAGCATGGGATGGCGGTATAAACGGCATTCCCGAAGGGATAACATTCGATCCCGAAGGTAATATGCTTCCTCCAGATCCCTATGCAGATGACACAATTCTTTATACAATAACAGCCAAAAACATGGAGAAATATGCGGATAGATTAAGCGCCGGTCTGAAGGAATTATTCAGGAAGTATCCGGATACCTGGAAAATGAATGTATACCCTACCCGGCGACCATTTGCAGCTCCTCAAAAAATTTATGACCTGACATATCAGAATGCGCTTAATGCAGAACTAATTAACGGCGGTGATGACGGGATCAAAGGAGCCTTTGGCGGGATACCTTTCCCCATTCCGAAGAACGGCGCTGAAAGTATTTATAATCACATTTTGAAATATTCAGGATCGGGATATGTGTTTGATTCCACCGGCCGGATTGTTTATTCCGATGGAACCAGGGTCACCGGAGGAACCGGCCGTTACTACTTTCTTTTGCCGTATTATGCTGCACAATCCTCTGAGAAATTTTTTGAGGGACCCCTTGCCGGTATCACATCGGCTGCGATGGTTGAATATGTCGAACCAGCCAGACGGAAAGGGGAAATAGTTCTGGCTCACGAATTCCTGGATTATTCACAGGTCGATTTAGCCGCATGGCAGTATATGCCGTGGCAGCGTCGTGTCCGAAGGGCGCCCAATCTCTTATATGACGCACCAAACCCTGGCCAGGGTGGTTACGCAACCATGGATGACGGATGGATGTTTAATGGACAAATCGATCGTTTTAACTGGGATATTAAAGGCAAAAAAGAAATGTATGTGCCGTATAATTGTTACGCCATCGAAAAAGCATCCATAAATGATGTAACTACCCCGTTTCATTCCAATCCAGATCTTGTCAGATGGGAAAACCACAGGGTGTGGGAGATAGAAGCAAATTTAAAGGAGAGCACCCGGCATTGTTATTCGAAACGAACTTTATACCAGGATGAAGATTCCTGGCTCGTACTGGTGCATGACAAATGGGATACAAGAGGAGAATTATGGAGAACCGCATTTTGCTGTTCCATTCAATTTTATAATACCCCGTGTTTACGCCAACGTTCAGCATTTTACTATGATTTTCAAGTCAATGCCTATGTGGCGTCTAATTTGGGTCAAGAGGTGGAAATGAACCTTAGGGATATAGAACCCCCGATTGAAATGTTTACACCTCAAAATATTCGTAAAATTGGCAAAAGATAAACCAATATAAATGATTTCCGAAGCATTTCGTTATAATCGGATAATTTTAGGCGTTGAAATTAAATGAAAAATAGACCTTTATTTCAAAAGTTTAGAGGGCCTGGTGTATGGGTTTTTATTATACTTTCAACATTGGCCAGCTTCCCTGTTGAAGGAGAGGAAATCGATTTTCTACAAATGCATGCCCGGAACTCAAATCTATCCCCTTCATCCATTCTTATGGATATTGAAAAGGTAAACGGCAGACTTGTAGCCGTGGGGGAGCGTGGGCATATCCTGGTTTCTGAGGATGCATGCAACTGGGTTCAGGCTGATGTTCCGGTTGCCGTCACTCTGACCGGCCTCTGCTTCCCTACCAATGACAAGGGATGGGCTGTGGGCCATGACGGGGTTGTGCTCCATACCGAAGACGGCGGTAAAACCTGGAAAAAGCAGATTGACGGAAAAAAAATAAATGAACTGCTTTTCAATCAGATCAAGCAGATGATCCAGGCCAAAACGGAATTATTGGAAGACCGGAAAACCGAGCTTACAGAAGAAGAACAGGAGGCTCTGGTATTGGAATTGGAAGAGCTGGATTTAATATCAAATGATGCCGCACTGGCGATTGAGGAGGGGCCTACCCGTCCGTTGATGGATGTCTGGTTTAGAAATGATCAGGAAGGAATCATCATTGGTTCGTTTGGTATGATTCTGGGGACTCGGGACGGCGGCAGGACGTGGAAACCGCATTTGGATCGGTTCGATAATGTGCCCGGCTACCATCACTACGGCATTACGCGTTCCGGCGACGACCTGTTCATTGCCGGCGAAGCCGGTAGGTTGTACCGGTCGGAGGATTTCGGCCAAACCTGGCAGCGTCTGGAATCTCCCTATGAAGGGTCGTTTTTCGGCATCATCAGCGATCCTTCCGGTGGTTTTGTAATGGTTTTTGGATTAAGAGGACATCTATATTATACATCAGACAGGGGAGATAGCTGGCAGTCCTTAAATACCGGTAAAATGGCGTCTCTTTCCGGCGGCGCATTTTTATCCGACGGCACCCTCTGTCTTGTGGGTGTTGATGGATCTATTCTGAAAAGTACGGATATGGGAAGAACCTTCACCCTTTTGCCCACGCGGTTTCCGGGCGCCATTGATGTTTGTGAAGCCAAAAACGGCGCCATTGCAGTAGTCGGGATAAAAGGCGTGATGATAGTCGACCTCAACCTATCAAGCCAAGGAAATAAAAGATAACCGGTATGATCCAGAAGAATACATCAACAAAATCCGAAGACTCGTATTTGGATGACGCGCCGTTCATGGAGAGAATGCTTTTTGCCAAACGCCCGGCGGTTTTGGCGGTGTTTTTTATCATCACCATTTTTTTCGGTTACCAAATGGTACAGATGAAGCCGGAGGCAAGCTTTTTAAGAATGATTCCCACCTATCATCCCTATATCAAAAACTATATCGTCCACCAGGAAGATCTCAAGGGATTGGGCAATATGGTCCGTATCAGTATTGAGATCACAGAAGGGGATATTTTCACTAAAGAATATCTGGAAGTTCTCAAAAAAATTACGGATGAGGTATTTTTTATCTCAGGGGTCAACCGGGGGGCTTTGAAGTCCCTGTGGACACCGATGACCCGATGGACCGAAGTGACTGAGGAAGGCTTTGCCGGCGGACCCGTCATCCCGCCCACCTACAATGGCAGCCAGGAAAGCCTCGACCAAGTCCGGCTGAATGTTTTCAAATCCGGCGAGGTGGGGAGTTTGGTAGCCAATGACTTCAAATCCAGCGTCATCATCGCCCCGTTGCACGAAATTGATCCAAAGACGGGGAAGCCTCTGGATTACAAGCGTTTTTCAGAAAAACTGGAAGACGTCCGAACCCAATATCAAAGTGATACAATCAAGGTCCATATCACGGGATTTGCCAAGATGATGGGAGATCTCATTGAAGGGTCCACTCGGGTCGTGCTTTTTTTTATCATTTCCTTTTTCATCCTTCTCTTTCTACTGTGGGTCAATTCACGCTGCATTAAAAGCACGGCCATGCGTGCCATTTCCTCAATAATGGCGGTGATATGGCAACTTGGCATCATGCAAATATGCGGGTATGGGTTGAACCCCTATTCCATGCTGGTGCCTTTTTTGATGTTTGCCCTTGGGGTGAGTCATGGCATCCAGATGTTCAACGCCATGGCCTTCGAGATGATGGCCGGGGCTGATAAATTGAAAGCCGCCCGGTTGGCTTACCGTCAGATCTATATTCCGGGTCTTGCCGCCTTGATCACCGATTGCATCGGGTTTGGAGCCCTCATGATGATCCGCATCGGGGTAATTCAGGACATTGCCATTGGTGCCAGTATCGGCGTGGCGGTCGTGGCATTTACGGATCTGATGCTTCTGCCGATTCTGATGTCTTATTCGGGCATTAGCAGCAAAACCATCGAACTGGTCAGAAAGCGGACAGAGGGGATGAAACATCCGGTATGGTCTCTTTTGTCCAAATTTACAGAAAGAAAATGGGCTGCCGCGGCTATATTGGTATCCATTATCGGTTTAACAGTTGGCATTTACGTCCGTCAGGATTTAAAAATTGGAGATCTGGATCCAGGGGCGCCGGAATTACGCCCGGACTCTCGTTACAATGAAGACAATGAATACATGAATCAGCATTATTCCACCAGCAGTGATATCTTCATAGTGATGCTCAAAACCCCGCCGGCCGGCAACAGCGCCTATCCCGTTGTGGCGGCCACCGACGAGCTTGCATGGAAGCTGACTCACCTCGAAGGAGTACAAAATGTCAAAAGCCATGTGGACTTTTTGAAGCTGCTCAACTCCGCTTATATGGAGGGTAATCTAAAATGGCTGGCTGTTCCCCGCAGCAAGGTGGCCTTGGATAATATGGTGCTAAAGATCCCTGAGAGCTTTCAAAAGCAAAATGGAGACTTGACGCCCGTTCTCGTTTTTCTGGATGATCATAAAGCCGAGACCCTTAAGCGAGTGGTCGCGGCTGTTGATGAATTTGCAAAAGAACACAATACGGACACCTGCCGGTTTCTCATGGCGGCTGGCAACGCAGGTATAGAGGCGGCTACCAACATTGAAGTGGAGCGCGCCCTGGGAATGCTTACCCTTCTGGTTTATGCAGCTGTGTTTCTGGTATGCTTGATTACCTATCGCGATTTAAGAGGCGCCGTTGCTGTGGTGACCCCTCTGGCGTTGACTTCCGTATTATGTGAGGCCCTGATGGCCAAGATGGGCATCGGGGTCAAAGTTGCCACCCTGCCGGTCATCGCCGTCGGCGTCGGCATAGGCGTAGACTACGGGATCTATATCTACAACAAGCTGCTTTATTACCGAGACAAAATGGGGCACAATCTCACTCCTGCCTATTATCGCACCCTGAATACCACCGGCAGGGCCGTATCTTTCACCGGTATCACATTATCTATCGGCGTTGCCACTTGGGCATTTTCTCCCATCAAGTTTCAAGCCGACATGGGTTTCCTGTTAACCTTTATGTTTCTATGGAACATGATAGGGGCCATGGTGCTTTTACCTGCGTTGGTCAGGTTTTTATGGAAGAAAAGAAAAAATGATTCATAGTGACGCGCCATGTGACGTTCCATTTGACAATATTCGGTGTTATGGGTTTGTATTTAGCGGCAGCTCAATAGATACGGCCCGTATAATGATTATCGATTGATTTGATTACATTATTCAAGAAGTGCCCATTGATTTATGGCTGAAGAAGATTATCGGTTCTGTATATTTTGGGCCTGGAGAAAGGCAGATGGAAACCAGAATCACGCCTGAACTGCATTCAGAATACATTCAAAATGGATACTGGACGAATGAAACCCTGGGCGACTATTTTTCAAAAGCAATTGCCTCTGTACCGGATAAAATTGCAGTCGTAGACCCATATAAGAGAATGACATACGGTGAATTGGGTCATTTGTGTACTAATATAATCAACGGATTATCCGCACTTGGGATCGGCTGCCAGGATCGTGTCGCGTATCAGCTCCCGAACCTTGCGGAAGGTCATGCCATCCATAATGCACTACGAATAATGGGCGCGATTGCCTGCCCGGTAATTACAATTTTCCGGGAGAAGGAAATACGCTTTATTTTAAATCAAACCAAATGCAAGGCTATTTTTATACCGGCTGTGTTCGGAAGACATGATTTTATCAACATGTATTCGGCTTTAAAAACCGAGTTGAGCTTCCTTGAGCAGGTCATTGTTCTTGGGGATAATGCACCGGAAGGAATGATAACATTCAAGGAACTGTTGAACATTGAGGGTTCCATAAAAGAGAAAAAAAAATTAAGTGATTTTTCCGTAGACCCGGATGATGTCTGTTCGATCTATTTTACCTCCGGAACAACATCGGAGCCGAAAGGAGTTCAACATACCAACCAGACACTGCTTCGCGACTGGAAGGTGGCGATAAACAATTTCAAACTGAATCAGAACTCTTCCATATTTATGCCATCGACCATCGGTCACTTGACCGGGCTTGCGGGGCTTGAAATGCCGATCATGTTGGGGGCCAAGGCTGTCTACTTGGATGTATTCACCGCCGATGATGCCGCAAAAATGATTAGCCGCGAAGCATGTGATTTTACGGTGGGTGCCACACCCTTTTTGCAATGGTTAGTGGAATCGGACGTTGGCCGGCGATATGATTTAAGCACAATGAAGAACTTCATTTGCGGCGGAGCTTATATTCCTTCCGAAATTATCAAAAAGGCGTCGATCGTCGGAATTAGAGCGGTAAGGAGCTATGGTATGACAGAGAGCCCGAGCGTAACATTGGGAGTGCCGGAAGACCCGGAAGATCTCTCTGCAAATACCGACGGTAAAATAAGCCCGGGCATGAGGGTAAAAATAATCGGAGAAGACGGAAAAGATCTACCCCCTGGACGGGAAGGCGAGATTTTGGTGACAGGTCCCGAAACATTTATCGGGTATACCGACCCTCGGCTGAATCAGGAGGCCTTTGGCGAAGACGGATTTTTTCACACCGGGGATATGGGATATATCGTAAATAACGATTACATCGTAGTGAGCGGGCGAAAAAAAGACATCATCATCAGAGGTGGTGAGAATATCAGCGTCAAGGAAATAGAAGACACCCTTTATCAGCATCCGGCCATAGAACAGGCTGCGGTTGTGGCGATGCCGGACAAAAAGCTTGGAGAAAAGGCATGCGCCTATGTCAAGGTAAGGCCTGACTGTACTTTTTCATTTGATGCCATGATGGAACATTTCATATCCAATCAGATGTCAACACGGAAGATACCAGAACGATTGGAGATAATTAATGCGCTTCCCATGAATGCGAGCGGAAAAATCCTTAAAACCCAGCTTAGAAAAATGATTGCAGAAAAACTGGAAAAATAGATTATCTTGTTAAACAAATAAAATAAAAAATTATGAAAAGGAGTGCGGGTAGTGCAAATGGATAAAAAACAGATTCCAATTGATCCTGACTTATTCGCGTGGCCTTCGGAAAATCCACATTTACTCGGCAGCCGGTGCCTGGAATGTGAAAATATTAATTTTCCGGCCCAACGCAGTTGCCCGAAGTGCGGCGGTATATCCTCGGAAAAGATGGAGCTGGCCACAAAAGGTACGCTGTGGACATGGACATCTCAAAATTTTCGACCCAAAATACCGTATAAGGGGGATGATACGCCGGAGACCTTCAAGCCGTATTATTTGGGGTATGTCGAATTGCCCGGTCAGGTAAGGGTCCAATCCCGCTTATCGGTTGAAGATGAAAGCAGGCTGCAGATCGGCATGTATTTGGAGCTGGATATTGTTCCTTTCAGGATCAATGAAGAAGGCGATCAGGTGATGATATATGTGTTTAAGCCGTGCGGGTAACCGCAAGCAGGTCGCCTGTGATTAAATAATCGAACTTTTCACTATACGAGGGAACCCTGATGGATATTGCAATTGTCGGCGTAGGAATTCACCCTTTCGGGCGCCATGATGAAAAAACAGGATTGGATATTGGAGAATACGCGGTACGGGAAGCATTGGTAGATGCCAATCTGAAATGGAAAGATGTCCAATGCACATTTGGCGGCAGCCAAGAACTCGGAAACACGGACGGCTTGATTCCGAGACTCGGATTAACGGGCGCTCAATACACTAACGTATTAAATGGGTGTGCTACCGCAGGCAGCGCCATCGCCTGTGCTGCATCGGCTATCCAATCGGGAAAGTGCGACATCGCCTTAGCCGTCGGATTCGACAAACATCCCCGTGGTATGTTCAACCCCGACCCGTCTATTTTCGGCCTGGGCAGATGGTATGGGGAGATCGGATTTATCGCTACGGTCCAATTTTTTGCCATGAAGACCAAAAGATATATGCATGATTTCGGGATTACGGATGATGCGCTGGTAAAGGTGGCCGTGAAAAACCTTAAAAACGGTTCGATAACACCGCATGCATGGCGTCATGAGGCATTCAGTTACGAAACTATAGCCAATTCAAAAATGTTGTGCCATCCCCTGCGTCAGTACATGATCTGTTCACCAGGTGAAGGCGGCGCTGCTGCCGTGCTTTGTCGCGGGGATATCGCACATCGCTACACAAGCACACCCGTGTTTATAAAAGGGCTTTCGGTTCGAACCCGCCAATTCGGATCACTTGAAGTATTTCAGTCCTGTAATCCGCTGGATGAATCCCCGACACCGGTTGAAATCGCCAGTAAGGACGCCTTTGAAATGGCCGGCATAGATCCCAAAGATATTCAGGTAGCCCAGCTGCAGGATTCCGAATCCGGCCATGAAATCATGCATATGGCGGAAACCGGCCTATGTCGGCATGGAGAGCAGGAACGGCTTATTGCCGACGGGGAAACCGAAATTGGTGGTCGGCTGCCGATCAATACGGATGGCGGACTCATAGCAAACGGCGAACCTATAGGCGCCTCAGGGTTAAGACAGATATATGAGATCTGTCATCAGTTGCGAGGGCTGGCCGGTAAACGCCAGGTTCCGAACAATCCAAAGGTAGGACTTGCTCAAGTCTATGGTGCGCCGGGTTTGAGTTCCGTCGTTATTTTGCAGAGATGATTTATTAGATATTGGTCAATTGAAAAAATCCGCCAAAAAGGAAACTTAATACCATGGACTTTTATTTTAATGAGGACGCGGAACGGCTCAGAAAGGAAATCCGTGAATTTGTAGCAGAGAGGTTTTCTTTGGAGTACATCCCGGTGCACCAACTTGAAGAGATGCTGGACGATTATCTGGTCATGGGGAACAAGTCCGCTGAAGAATTGTCGAAAAAGGGATGGTTGACCATATCCTGGCCAAAGCAATTCGGCGGAATGGAAGCTTCCGTATGGGAGAGAGTCGCATTTCGAGAAGAGGTGGGCTATTGGGGCATCCTCGGCACCGGAATGGGGGAAAGCGGTACCGGGTGGGTCGGCCCCACCCTTATGAAGATGGGAACGGAGGACCAAAAGCGTCAGCACTTGTCGCTAATCGCTTCCGGCGCCGAAGACGGAATTTGGTGTACCGGATATAGTGAACCGAATGCAGGAAGCGACTTGGCCAATTTACAGACATCGGCCGAACTTCAGGGAGACGAATACATCATAAACGGTCAGAAAGTGTGGACCAGTGCGGCCCATCGATCCAGGTGGTGCTGGCTGGCCTGCAGAACCAATCCCCAAACCCCACAAAAATACCAGGGCATAAGCGTTTTACTCGTGGATTTAAAAAGTGAAGGGGTCTCTGTAAGGCCCATAAAAAATATCATCGGGCACAAAGGATTCAACGAAATCTTCTTTAAGAACGTCAGGGTGCCTGCCGCCAATCTGGTGGGAAAAGAAAATGAAGGGTGGTATGTCATCATGACGGCCCTCTATTTTGAAAGAACTTTAGGCCTGATGTTTTCCGGAGCTATACAGCGCGCTTTGGATGAATTGATTTTTTATGCGCGTGACGAGGGGCTGATGGACCGCCCTGTCATCAGGCACAAACTTGCAGATCTTGCGGTGCAGGTCCGCGCCTTGCGCCTGGACGGCTATG
>CAYTSY010000037.1:7133-8605 GCA_964440555.1 uncultured Desulfobacteraceae bacterium | reverse complement strand
AAAGTGAAGGTATGGATATAATCTACGAGGCGTCCATGCACAAGCTCTTTACCGCCGAACTTATGGAAAGGGTCGGTTGTATCGGATCGGAAATATTGGGAAGTGCAGCCCAGCTGGATCCGGTAACGCCGAGTGACAAGCATTCCCGTGTTCGAATCATTATCGAAAACCTTTACTGGACTGCTGCGGGATTGGTGTCCGGCGGCGGGACGGCTGAAACCCTTCGCAATACCATAGCCAGATTCGGGTTAAAATTGCCCCGTGCTTATTAGAATAAAAATTAATTTACAGGTGACCATATGAATTTCGAATATTCGAGCGATCAAAATGCAATCAGGCAGTCGCTTAGTGATTTTTTAAAAAATGAATGGCCCAAGGACCGGACGAGAGAAATGATTTCCCATGAAATCGGTTATGATAACAAGGTATGGAGAAAGTTAGTTAAGCTGGGGTTCACAGGAGTATTGATTCCAGAAAAATACGGCGGCATGGAGGGCGATTTCCTTGAACTGTCCTTATTAATGGAGGAAGTGGGACGAAACGTTTTCCCCAGCCCTTTTTTCAGTACCGTATGTCTGTGCGCCCCGGCTATTATGCACTTCGGCAACGAATTCCAGAAAAAAAAGGTCCTTTCCGAAATAGCGGGCACCGGAGAAGTATGGTCATTGGCCTTAAACGATGCGATCGCTGATTATGAGGCGACCGACATTCATCTGAGTGCGCAAAAAGATGATGATCAATACATCCTGAATGGGATAAAATACCTCGTGCCATACGCCAACTCGGCCAAAGGATTCCTTGTGGTTGCAAGGACCGACGCCATGTTGTCGCCGGAGGAGGGAATAACGGTATTTTTGGTAGATGCAGATAAAGAAGGAATTTCGATTACTGATACACCCATAGTCGCTCCGGGAGTAAAATGTGAAGTTCATTTTGATAATGTCGCCGTTTCCGAAAATGATGTATTGGGGAGGCTTAACGAGGGGCGGCCGATCGTCGAATATGTAACTCGGTGCGGGGCGGTATTGAAATCTGCAGAGATGCTAGGAGGTATGAAAACGGCCTTAGACCTTGCTGTTCGATATGCCAAGGAGCGCGTCCAATTCGATCGCCCCATTGCGACATTCCAGGTTATCCAACATCGTCTGGTTGAAATGCTCAGGTCGGTAAACAGCCTGAAAAACCTCGTATATGAGGCGGCTTGGCATATGAGTATGGGCAAGCCGTCCAGGCTACTCAGCTCTTCGGCCAAGGTAAAAGCCAATGAGACTTACCATCGCGTCTGTTTCGATGCTGTGGCCATTCACGGTGCTATCGGGTGGACAAGGGAAATGGATGTCAGTCTTTATCTCCTGAGATCAAAAGAGCTGGAAAATGAGTGCGGGAATTTGGATTTCCATAAAGAACGCATCGCCGAGGAACTAAGCCTAAAGGACCTCGATTTTCTGATGTTGAAGAAATCCGGACTGCCC
>CAYTSY010000037.1:0-7123 GCA_964440555.1 uncultured Desulfobacteraceae bacterium | reverse complement strand
TTCTCTGGGTAGGAGGGGAAATGAAATTTCAAACCATTCTGTTTGAAATCGAGAACAACATCGCCAAAATCAGGCTTCACAGGCCAGAAGCCAACAATTCTGTTAACCTTCAAATGGCTAAGGACCTGATGTATGCATCCATGAAGTGCAGTGAAGATTCGAAGGTTAAAGCCGTCATCATCACAGGTGAAGGAAAATCTTTTTGTCCCGGGGGGGATCTAAAAAGTTTTGCCGAAGAAAAAGAAAGCCTTGCCTATCATTTAAGAGAAATTACAACCCATATACACGCTGCGATATCTCGGTTCACCAGAATGGATGCGCCTTTGATTATAGCAGTCAATGGCGTTGCCGCCGGTGCAGGAATGAGCATCGCCTGTGCGGGTGACTTCGTCCTGGCTGCTGAATCCGCATGGTTTACAATGGCATATACGCGCATCGGATTATCTCCGGATGCAGGCGTTTCATACTTCCTGCCACGGTTGGTAGGTATTCGGCGAGCTGTGGAATTGGCGGCAACAAATCGTCGGGTATATGCACAGGAGGCCCTGGAAATGGGTCTTATTACGCGCGTTATCCCGGATTCGCAACTTATCTCGGAGGCTGAATCTCTGGCCGCCGGTCTCGCTGTTGCGCCAACATATGCGATTAGTGCTTCAAAGAGATTGATGCATTCCGGATTCTATGAAACATTGGAAACCCAGATGGAACTGGAAAGCCAACAGCTTGCAGGTATGGCCAATAATCCGGAGACGCGACGGCTGATCAATGATTTTTTCGAAAACAGGCGAAAATGACGATCAACAGCCGTGTTTCGGGTATAAGCCCGGTTCCCGGGTATTTGTTGGAGGACCTGCAAAACACTGGGCAATGGACATCCATTTTTCGGCTGTTTCTCCCTTGATCTCAAGGCCTGTGTCCATATAGTGCCGGCGCTGGGTTATGACCAAACAAAATTCTTCAGCCGTCCCCCGGATAACTTCTTTTGCATCCTCGGGACCCCATTTCCAGTTGGTGTTCGTGGGACTCGTGAGTTCCACACGAATGGCAACATTCGGCACCCCCATTTGACGATTGTAAAAGCTCCATTTAAACGTTGAAACTCCGAGATGTGCGATATGATAGAGCCGGTCGGTCGGTTTCCGACAGATTTTCAGCGCATCCGCAATATCCTGTCCATGAGCCCAGGTTTCCATTAGTCGAGCGGATGCAAAGGATTTGGCACTCATGGAAGGCCCGTACCAGGGAAGCCTATCTTTTGGGTCGAGGTTCAAAAGAGCAGCTAACAGAGCATTTCGTTCGATACGCCACCATTCAATGAGTTGTTGATTATTCATTTTTATAAAGAAAATCGATACCTTTTTAGCTTCTTCCTCGATATTGAGCATAGCCGCCTGCGCATGTGAGATAAATGCTTCCGGGGAGGTCGCCGATAGTCTTGCCTGGCTGTCTACATAGGCGATATGTTCTACCTGATCTCTCACCCGCCATATATTACCGTGAGTCATAACAGCCCAGTTATTTTCGTTAAATTGGCTGATTATTGAATCAAGCGTCTCGTACTCGTCATGTAAAGCTTTACATATTTCTTCCAATTCTTCCTCCTTTGTATGTTTTAAATATTCGTTAATTATCAAATACACAAAGTATGTCAATACATTTAAACGATGTTCCAATATTTATAGATGTAAAGATATAACTATTTCATATTTTATAATAAATACTATTTTAAAAATATATAAATTAAACACTTTTTTCTTGACATTAAAGCGGATAGAATCTATTTATATAAGCAACGTTATATAAAACATATTACATTAATATATTAATCTGTAATTTCAAGATGATCTATGTTATTAAACCAAATATTTTTTCTTGAAAATTACCAATCGGCAGTAAAGAACTTGAATCTTTATCTTCGCATGCGTCTATTTGGTTTAATTTGATAAAAACAGGAAGAGGAAGAGGAGGAGGATGAGAAAAAATGGCCTATGATACGATTATTTTCAGCAAAGACCAAGGGATTGCCACAATTACATTGAACCGTACGGAAAAGCATAACGCCATAAACTGGAACATGTATGAGGAAATAAACCAAGCAATTGACGAATGCGATTACGACGATGAGATCAGGGTTGTCGTCTTTAAAGGGGCCGGTAAAACATTTTGCAGTGGAGAAGATATTCTGGGGTTTTTTGACAATCCGAAATCCCGACCGCCAAAAGGGGATAAATTGGCGACAAGCGGGTACATAAGAATGGCCAAAAGCATTCTTGACATCCCGAAACCGGTAATCGCATCCATTAATGGGCACGCAATCGGCGCCGGATTTGAGCTTTGCTTAGCTTGTGATTACAAGATTGCTTTGGAAAATACAAAATTTTCATCACCTTTGGTTAACTTGGGCCTTTCGGCTTTTTCAATTCTGCTGCCGAAATATGTGGGATTGGCAAAAGCAAAAGAACTTTTACTGCTTGGTATACCGATATCGGCAACTGAAGCAAAAGAATTGGGTATTATTAATAAGGTTGTTGCTCCGGATAATTTGGTTGAAGAGACAAGTAGCATTGCAAAACGTTTCGCAATGGGTGCCACAAAAGCAATCGGTTTCATGAAAAAAAATCTAAATCGCGGAATTTCCGAAAATTATGATTACGAGGTTCAAATGGCATTGGCTAGTGAAAAGACGGAAGACGCTCAAGAGGCCATAAAAGCATTTGCTGAAAAGCGAAATCCCATATTTAAGGGCAGATAGATTGGAGAAGATATCATGAATATAGCACAACTTCAGGAAGAAGCATATAAGCGTTTAGGCAATCGTAGAATCGTAGTTTTCGAAGATGAGGAAGTCACAAGCAAAACATGCCTGGAATCTGCAAGAAAACTGCATCGCGGACTCGAAAAACTTGGTTTAGGGCAGGGAAAAGTAGCGAATCTATTCATGGCCAATCATCCTTTGGCATTTTCGATTTTTCCGGCTATATTTCGTACAGGTGCAGCGGCTGTTCCCATTATGTTCATGTGGCCGGAGAAAGAATTCCGATATGTACTCATGGATTGTAGATCGTCCGGAATCATTACAGATCGAGCCAACCTTGAAAAATCAAGAAAAGCTGCGGAAGGCCTCGATCATATTGAATGGATAATTGTTGTAGGCGGAGATGACAATCTCGACTCAAAGCCACCGGAATTCTCAATTGATTCCCTGCTCAATGAAAAGCCAAAATTAGAAGTATCTCAGATTGATGAAAATGAAACCGCCCTTATGATTTACACAACGGGGACAACCGGTAAACCAAAAGGAGTGGAACTAACTCATCGCAACCTGATTGCGGCTACCGAAGCCAGTATCCAAGCGTTCGGTATGAATACCAAAACTAAACCGCAGATAAAGATCTCCGCATTTCCAATCGCCCATATGTCAGGGCTCATTTCAACTATCTGGAGTTTTATGCTACCGGATCATCTGGCGGAAAGTTATGATGTTCAATTGTCATTTTTCAAGCCGGATCGGTTCATGGAACTCGTCCAAAGGCATAAAGCCCAATTGTTCAGCTCGGTACCGACCATGCTTGCCCTTATTTTATCACATCCGAAGGTTAACGATTATGATTTATCCTCTATAGAGGATGTTCTGACCGGCGGAGCACCGGTCCCACTTGAATTGGTGAAGGCCTTTGGGACAAAATACAATTGTAGCGTAAGAGAGGGTTATGGTTTGAGTGAAAGTTGCGGTATTGGCACAATCCAACCTTACGGTGGAAAATTCAAACCCGGTTCAGCCGGAAAGCCCTATGATTTGCCGGGGCATGTAGTTAAGATATTTGATGATGAAGGCAATGAATTGGCCTCAGGAGTTTCAGGTGAAGTGGTTATAAAAGGCCCTTGTGTTATGAAGGGTTATCATAATGACCCAGTAATGACAAAGGCTGTCATGACAAAAGGTTTTTTGCGAACAGGGGATATTGGGTACTTCGATGAGGAAGGATATCTTTTTATCGTCGATAGGAAAAAAGATATGATTATTCGAGGTGGTGAGAATCTTTATCCAGCTGAAATTGAGGGAATAATGTACGAAATGGATGATGTTTCGGAAGCTTGTGTGGTCGGTGTACCCGACCCTGTCTATGGCGAGAGGGTTGAAGCTTTCGTATTTCTGAAACCAAATTCTTTTGCAACTGAACAGGATATAATCAATTTCATGAAAGCCCATACCAACACCTACAAGGTCCCTGAAAAGGTGTATATTTTAAGTGAACCGCTTCCAAAGATAGGTGTTGGAAAAATATTGAGAAGAGAATTGAGGGAAAGGGCCAAAAAAATGTTGTGAGCCATGTTGACGGGCATTAATTGGGAACCTTGGCCCATGAATAATTTGTGGTGAATGCAGAAGCGCAGACTTTTGGTTACACGTTCAGTTCAACTGAAGTGCAGGAGCTTTTTTGATGAATATAGGTCACTCAGAAAAATTGAATTTTTCGCAGCTTATTCCTGGCATCATATCGTTGGTTCAACGGATGCCGAAAATTCTATCCGCATTTATAAGATCGAATTATGCCAAAGAGCCGATAGGTGCGGTTATCGAGAAAAGCGCAGTTATATATTCAACGAATACTGCCGTTGTATGTGAAGATAAAGCATATACCTATCAAGAATTCAACGAAGCCGTCAACAGATACGCGAATTTTTTTTTATCAAAAGGGGTACGGAAAGGTGATGCCGCGGTTGTCTTGCTTGAAAACAGGCCTCAGCTGTTAATGATAATCGGTGCCCTGGCCAAAATCGGGGTAATTTCCTCCCTGGTCAACACTAAACATGTTGGAAGCTCTCTGATTCACAGCATTCAAATAAGCCATGCGAAAATAATGGTTGTCGGTGAAGAGGTTATCGAAAATTTTGAGGATATCAGGAATCATGACGCCATTAAAGAAGATCACCCTCTCTTTTATGTTTCCGATAAGAAACAACGGCCGTTGCCCCAGGGCTTCATAGATTTAGATTACGAAAGCCGCAACAGCTCGGTATTAAATCCAAAAACACCGGAGCCGATAACCATCAGAGACCCATATGCATATATTTTTACTTCCGGGACGACCGGGTTGCCCAAGGCAGCAATACTTTCCCATCAGCGTTGGGTATTTGCATCGTATTTTGTCGGAAAAGGCATTTTGAATCTTAACCAAAAGGATCGGCAGTATGTTTGCATACCCCTTTGCCATACGGTCGGGAACCTGTTTGGTTGGGCGGCAGCAGTAGGCAGCGGTGCTGGCGTAATCATCGGAAGGAGGTTCAGCGCATCTTCATTTTGGAATGAAATAGAGAAACAGAAAGCCACTACTTTTATATATGTGGGAGAAATATGCCGTTATCTGCTAAATCAACCGCCAAAAGATACGGATATAACCAATACCGTCCATACCATCATGGGAAACGGCCTTCGTCCCGAAATATACAAGGAATTCAAAAACCGTTTCGACATTCCGAAAGTCGTGGAGTTTTATGGGGCCACAGAGGGAACAACCGGGTATATAAATATCCTGAACGTGGATTGCACAATCGGAATGTCTTTTTTCAAAAATTATATAGTGAAATATGACATTGAAAATAATAGGCCTGTTCGTGACGATGATGGCTTTTTCGTTAAATGTAAAACCGGTGAACCCGGGCTTTTACTCGGCAGAATTGGGGGTAAAATTCCGTTTGAAGGTTATACGGATAGGACCGCAACCCAAGATAAAATTATTCGCGATGCGTTTAAGAAAGGCGATGCGTGGTTTAATACGGGTGATCTGGTGATGAGGATCGGCTACGGCCATGCAAAATTTGTGGATAGAATCGGGGATACCTTTCGGTGGAAAAGCGAGAATGTTTCGACCTTTGAGGTTGAGCGGACACTAAACCAGGTTGCCGGTATTCAGGAATCAGCAGTATATGGAGTAAATATACTCGGTACAGACGGACGGGCGGGAATGGCGGCCGTCAAGATAGACAGAGAGAATTTCGATATTTGCGGATTATACAGGCAAATGAACCGATCTCTTCCAAAATACGCTATTCCTCTGTTTGTCCGGATTACAGATGAATTTCACACCACGGCGACGCACAAACTAATGAAATCAATTCTTCAGAAGGAGGGATTTGACGTTCATACGATTTCCGATCCGGTCTATGTGCAGCTACCAGGATCAACCGAATATGTTTTGTTGACATCTCAATTATATGACAAAATCAGCAAAGGAGAAGTACGATATTAGAAATATTTCAAAATGAAGGAAAGTACAATGGAATTTCGCTACACGGATGACGTCGTCAAACGAATTATTGAAGCATCCATTTCAGAATTTGCGGATGGCAAGTTTCAGGATGCTACTATCAGACAAATTTCAGCTAAAGCCGGAATTGCGCAAGCGACCATATATAAATACTTCAAGGGCAAAGAAGACTTGCCGCTATTCATCGCTGAACAGGTGCTGCAGGAACTGACAATTCGGTTAAGAGAACATTTGCTGGGAATCAAAGGAACATTAAATAAAATAAGGAAAATGACATGGTTTTTTTTAAATTTTTTTGATCAGGAAAAAGAACTTGCCTGGGTGATTAATCTTATCGCCCCGGGAAATGGTCTGTCAAATGAAGGTGTTTGGGAGGAAACCCGCAAGCATGGTGAGATTCTGCAAAATATTCTGAAAGAAGGTCAGAAAACCGGGGAGGTGAAGACTGATTTGGATTTGAAAACAGCAACCTTAATTTATTTTGGTGCAATGAATAGAAAGATCATTCTTGGTTTGCTCAATGCAAACAAGAGCAACCTGACAAATGAGGCCGACAGTATTGCTGATTTATATTTCGATGCCATTAAAATGAGGGAGGAAAAGGTGCATTTTGAATGTCCATTTGCAATGCTGAAAGAAAACCTGAATTCGCATTCTAAATAAAATGAAATATTAATGTCATGTAATAAGAAAAGGATAAAAAATGGATTTTCAATTATCTGCAAAGGAAATAGCTTTACAGAGCGAGTTCGAAACCTTCTTCAGCGAAGAGATGAAATATGCGCCGGATGTATTCAAGAACGGTGTAGCTGAGGGTATTTTTACTGAAGAAGGGTTCAAATTTCACAAATATC
>CAYTSY010000036.1:21408-25438 GCA_964440555.1 uncultured Desulfobacteraceae bacterium | reverse complement strand
ACCAGTAAGCCGTGATAGCTGCTGTAGCTCAAGGTGCAGTGACTCAATGCAAGCGAGCCCGTTCCGGTCTTGGTCAGGTCGGCGGTCCCGGCGTAGCCGCCGTAACGCACCGTGCAGTAAGTAAATGCTCCGGAACCTGCTCCCGAGATCGTAATTCCCTGCCACCAGTCAGGGCCCGGCACGGATTCGGGATTGTCATTGTTATCGTCCCCGCCGGCCGTGTCGTCCCTGTAATCAGTGAAATATATCGGCGCGTCGGCCGTACCCTGTGCGGAAATGGCGCCCTGAACAAAGATGCCGTTGTACTGGGATGATTTAATCACCGTCCCCGGAGCGACGGTGAGGGCGGCCCCCGGCGCCACGGTCAGGCTTCCGGTTAAATACATGGAATAGTTTTTGTTGAAATCCAGGGTGGCGTCAGCCGTCATCGTTCCATACTGAATGGCCGCATCATGGATATTGTTGTTGAATATGCAGGAATCGTCGATAAAATCCGAGGACATGTTCAGGCCCAGCCAGACGCCGTTCTGGTTATGGGAAAACGTGCTGTCTTCAGCGGACAGGTCGCCTGTATGGGAATAGACCAGTAAGCCGTGATACTTGCTGTAGCTCAAGGTGCAGTGGCTCAACGTAAGCGAGCCCGTTCCGGTCTTGGTCAGGTCGCCGGTCTGGGCGTAGCCGCCATAACGCACCGTGCAGTAGGCAAATTCCCCGGAACCTGCTTCCCTGATCGTAATTCCCTGCCACCAGTCAGGGCCCGGCAAGGATTCGGGATTATCATTATTTGCGTCCCCGCCGACCGTGTCGTCCCTGTAATCAGTGAAATATATCGGCGCGTCGGCCGTACCCTGTGCGGAAATGGCGCCCTGAACAAAGATGCCGTTGTACTGGGATGATTTAATCACCGTCCCCGGAGCGACGGTGAGGGCGGCCCCCGGCGCCACGGTCAGGCTTCCGGTTAAATACATGGAATAGTTTTTGTTGAAATCCAGGGTGGCGTCAGCCGTCATCGTTCCATACTGAATGGCCGCATCATGGATATTGTTGTTGAATATGCAGGAATCGTCGATAAAATCCGAGGACATGTTCAGGCCCAGCCAGACGCCGTTCTGGTTATGGGAAAAGGTGCTTTCTTCAGTGGACAGAGGGCCTGTATGGGAATAGACCAGCAAGCCGTGATAGCTGTGGCTCAAGGTGCAGTGACTCAACGCAAGCGAGCCCGTTCCGGTTTTGGTCAGGTCGCCGGTCCCGGAGTATCCGCCATAGCGCACCGTGCAGTAAGTAAATGCCCCGGAACCTGCTCCTGAGATCGTAATTCCCTGCCACCAGTCGGGGCCCGGCACTAATTCCGAGGGGTTATCGTTGTTGGCGTCCCCGCCGGCGGTGTCGTCCCTGTAATCAGTGAAATATATCGGCGCGTCGGCCGTACCCTGTGCGGAAATGGCGCCCTGAACAAAGATGCCGTTGTACTGGGATGATTTAATCACCGTCCCCGGAGCGACGGTGAGGGCGGCCCCCGGCGCCACGGTCAGGCTTCCGGTTAAATACATGGAATAGTTTTTGTTGAAATCCAGGGTGGCGTCAGCCGTCATCGTTCCATACTGAATGGCCGCATCATGGATATTGTTGTTGAATATGCAGGAATCGTCGATAAAATCCGAGGACATGTTCAGGCCCAGCCAGACGCCGTTCTGGTTATGGGAAAACGTGCTGTCTTCAGCGGACAGGTCGCCTGTATGGGAATAGACCAGTAAGCCGTGATAACTGCTGTGGCTCAAGGTGCAGTGACTCAACGCAAGCGAGCCCGTTCCGGTCTTGGTCAGGTCGCCGGTCCCGGAGTATCCGCCATAGCGCACGGTGCAGTAAGCAAATGCCCCGGAGCCGGCTTCCGTTATTCTGATACCCTGCCACCACCCCGGAGTTTGGCCGCTGCCGGTAAAAATAATGGGTTTGGCCCCAGTGCCGGATGCCGTAATGTTGCCGTAAACGGTCAGACCAACATATTGATAGAATTGAATGACAACGCCCGGTCCAATGGTAAGGGTGACGCCGGGATTGACGCTGATCGATGAGGTTACCACGTAAGGATTTCCGCCTTCGGTCCAGGTGGTGTTGGCGGTGATATTGGACGATACCGGGGTGTCGGCCATGGCGGTCGAGCCGAAAGAAAGCACTACGGCAATGACCGCCCAAAAAAGGATATTCCGAAGGCTTGATAAAAGGTTTTGGCTCATGATCGACCCCCCCAGCCGTTTGTTTTAATCATCATGTGCCTGAAAAACAAAAAGGGCGTGAATGGTTTTAACCGCTTTTGCTTTTCTCGCACAGTTGTCAGACATCACGCTCATTTTGAACTTCGAAAAAAAATGCCGAGCCTGGCGAGAAGCAGAAGCACGGTTGGCCAGAAAATGGTATTGAGCACATCGTGCAGGCTTGCTCGCCAGCGCCAATGCCCTAAGCTTGCGATATCATCCCGCATATCAAGAAGTTCGCCGGCGACGGCAACAGCAACAGCAACCATCCACGGGACGAGAGATCGAAGTGGTTTACGCAAAATGGCGGCAGCCGCTAAAAAAACAGCAAGGCCGACATAAATATGAAGCGCGTCCTTGGATAGTCCCACGGCTGAAACAAGCGTCAGTTTGATGGATTGGACCGCTGATGTTTTCATGATGTCTAAAACTTGCACCCTTCCTGAAGCATTTCCGGCGTGATCCGGTACAAGGCGTTGATCAGCTCGATCATGAAGCTCCCCGGAGCGTCGGCTTTTTGACCGGCGAGTTCACCGGCCAGCCCGAAAAAAGCAAGCGCCGTGGCCGCAGCATACGCCGGATCGTCGTCAACAGCGCAAAACGCAGCGATAACGGCTGTTGCCGCGCATCCTGCGCCCGTCACATACGCCATCATCGGGTGGCCGTTATAGACTTGGATAACCCGCTCTCCATCGGTCACCAGATCCACGGGGCCGGTTATCGCCAGGGTGGTTGTCAGTTCTCCGGCAAGCGCTATTGCGGTTTTGGACGCGTCGTCCACGCTGTGTACGGAATCCACGCCTTTGGTTGCTGCGCCCGCCTGGCCAAGGGACAGGATTTCAGAGGCATTGCCCCGGATTACATCCAAGGCAACCTCACGGATAATCCGTTTGGATGAATCGGTCCTGAACGTGGTGGCGCCGGAGCCCACAGGATCAAAAACGACCGGTATTTTTTTGACGTTGGCGGTCCTGCCGGAGATGATCATGGCCTCCACCCAGTCTTTGCTGAGCGTGCCGATGTTGAGCACAAGTGCGCCGGAAAGACCGGTCATTTCTGCCACTTCATCCTGCGAATGGGCCATGACCGGCGAGGCTCCCATGGCCAGGAGGGCGTTGGCCGTATAGTTCATGACGACAAAATTGGTAATATTATGAATCAATGGCCGCAATTCCCGCACCAAGGCCAGGTTTTTCGCTGCTCTTTGTTTCAGATCCTGCATTTTGTTCTCCTATAAACCAATCTGGAACGGTTAACCGGCATCATCCATCCCTGTCTGATTTATTCGACGATGTTGAGAAAAGAGCTTCGGGTCATGCCGGAACCCACCGAATCATACAGCATTACTCCGGCATCCTGAAGATGATCCAGATTACGGTTGATGGGATATCCGTGAACCATGTCCGGCGAAAGCGCATGGTGAAACAGGTCGTAGGGCAGCCGTTGCATGCAGACCACCGAACAGTTGCCCCGGGTATGAATGTTGTTGACCATTTTGTTTGCAATATAATCGGCCACCGCCTTTTTGACATCCTTTCCCTCACCCACCGGCAAAACCTGCTCCAGCGTCAGTGGGATCATGGCGAAATTCGCCTGGTGTTCAAAAAGAAGATCAACATCGTTAAGCGTGATCCCGTTTTCCGACAGCAACCGGGTCAGATGGGCTTTAGCCCCGCGCGTGGCATGGAGAAAGACCCCCTTGCCGTCCATTTCTCCCACCACGTCGTCGCCGTCGGCCACGGCCTGTATGAAACCGGCAAAGCATCCGTGGGTGGTTG
>CAYTSY010000036.1:11405-21398 GCA_964440555.1 uncultured Desulfobacteraceae bacterium | reverse complement strand
GCCGCGCCGGGGTCTTTCAAACCGGCAGTTACGGCCTTCATGAACCACGATGTCCGCGGTGAAATCAGGCGCCAGAAAAACCGAGGCCACGGTGTTGTAACGGCCCGATTGTACATAGGAGCGGGCGATTTTTTCCACCATGGCCGGATTTTTTTCCAAGGTCATGAGGTCAAAGGCAAATGAGTTGACGTGCGTATCGTAAAAAGAGATGGCGTCCTTAAACCGCTTAAACGTATTTTTATCAACTTCTTCGGGATACATTCGTTCAACCATCCGGTGCTGAACCCGTGCCGCAGTTGCCGGAACCCGGTATAAAAATTTTCCGAGATGATTATCCACAATGATGCCGTCGATTCTCCGATGATCCGTCAACTCAACCAGATGTTTTGCGATCCCGTCGACGAAATCATGGGAAACCTGACAACCGGGTTTGCGTTTTTCAACAACCGTGCCGTCCGGATTGCCCCTGCCCGTTGTTTCAAGGGCCGTGGCCATGGCGTCGTCTCCGAAAATAATATTGGACGTATCCATGGGGCGGAAAACAATTTCCCGGTGAAGATTTTCGGCGCCCACAACAACGGAAATGTCTCCGGGGTGGAGAACGCCGGCCAATGACAGCATAAAAATCAGTTCCACGGAAACATTGAATCCCGGACACCCGGCATACAGATCCATCACCATGGCGGTGGGGCAAAACCGGCGTATGGATTCAAACGGGTGCCGGATCAATGGCCCGGGGTCATATCGGTTTTCCCCGATATTGGTAGCGCCGATGAGAAGCTTGATCCGGGTTGGATCAAAACCGGGCGAGGCAAGCAACTCCTGAAGGGCGAGCAAACCGATTTTTTCATCCGGTGCGGCCGCCATCCGGGTCCTGACGCCGATCCGGTCTTCTATGGTTTGAGCGGTTACCGGGATGCCCCCTTTAAAAAACATCCCTTTGTTTTCATAAACGGCATTATCGACCGGCGTGCCGCCGTTCCAGGCCCCATTTCCGACAATTTCCAAAATAGAATCCAAACAAACCTCCCGCTGACGTGGATCATTCCGGAACCCCCGAAATTGATCCGGTTTGCGTGAATTACGCCAAAACTCAGGCTTCCGCCAATTTCATTTCTTCATTATGACCGTTGTAAAAAATATTTCTGGCGATATAGCTTGGTTCATTGTCTCCCATGATGCCAAGCAACTCCGCCTTGAGCCTGTGCAGTTGCTTTTTTTCGCCTGAATCCAGATCCGGAACGGCCATGGCCATGTCGCAAAACTGCAGGGCCATGGCTGTTTGTCCTTCTTCTTTAAGCTGAAAAGCCCTTTTTTTAATCCCTTCCTTTCCAACAAGCGTAACGATTTCTTTGCTGATCTCCGCTTTTCGGGGAGGAAAAAGATTTGATGGATTGCCGTCATACCATCCGGCGTATTGCCTTAAAATTCCATGAACGATAAATTTCGGGTGTCCGTACACCGGCGCCAGTTCCTTTAGTTGTTTCATTTCATCGGGCAAATCCACTTCATGGAGGATATCCTCGTACCACATGCCGGCATTGAGCCTGCTGACCACCTCGTCATGAAGATACCGCAAGGCGTTTGCCACGGTTAAAAGGTAAGAGCGGATGTTTTCCTTTCCCATGATCACATTGCCGTGACCGGGGATTAACACCTCGGGTTCCTTTGCGGCAATGGCTTCAAGGGCCTGGGCCCATTCCACGGTGTAACGCTGGACTTTGAAGGGATTGCCGACATTGGGAATGCCGAAGATGACCAGATCTCCTGAAAAAACCGTCTTTTTTTCCGGGACCCATAGCCACAGGGCGTCATCGGTTTCCCCTTTTGCATGAAAGGCGTGAAAATCCATCCCCCCTACGGAAGTGCTGATGCTCCGATCAAAAGCAAGGTCCGGATTAACTTCGGGCAGAGGGAAGGCGGGAACTCCCCCGGGTACGGCAAATTGAATCCGGTTGATATGATCATGGTACTGATGAAGCATCCGATACCGGTTAAACCGGTTGATCAGGTTGCGATGGGCAATGATTCGGGGCCTTGGATATCCCTTTTGAGCGGCCTCTTCCAAAACCGGCAAAAGGGAAAGGGCGTGGTCCAAATGGCCGTGGGTCAAAAAAATCGTATCAATGGGGCCTGATGCCTCTTCCCGAAGCATCCGAAGCATGGGCTCGGCCCACCGGATGACGGGAACGTCGATCATCACGAGTCCTTTTTCGGTCTCGACGACCCCGGTGTTCCCGAAACCCGGGATCATCCAGACACCTTTGAGCGGGTTTACGGGTTTTTCAGCCATATCCGCCGTGGCGGCTTCACTGAGTTTTGCTTTTTTCATCTTTGCCCCCTGAATATCTTTTCAGAATGGGTGTTTCATATCCCGGCGTCTTAGCCCGGTGGAGCCGTTTTTTGCTGCAAGGAAAGTTACAGAAATTTCGCCTTTCATTTAACTTGTCGGCGGGTCGGATTTCAATAATGATAATAATATCTAACTCATATTCAGGTGGTTTTGTCAAGTTTAACGTTGGTGGATTGGGGCGTGAGGGGCGATGGAGGGAGATCAGAGATCAGAGGTCAGAGGTCGGAAGAAGGATTTTTGCATATTCCGACTTCCGACCTCCGTCTTTTAGATGTCTATCGCCGGGTCAGAAGCAAACCGCCAGTTGGCACGTAACCGTAGTCAGCATATCTTCTTGGCAAAAAACCACGAATCTGTGCGCCTTCATGGCCGTTAATTTCAGGAAATTATATTTGATACGACAGAAAATCTGTTATACAGTCTTCTTGACTGCAATGGTTTTTTCATATCAGCAAGTCATTTGAAGCGTCAAATAAAAATATCGCAGCAATTGGACCGGAGGAGCATACATCATGAATTATTCGCAAGTGAAGTACCAGGTTGAAGACCGTATCGCTACCGTTACACTGAACCGACCGGAAAGGCTCAACGCCTGGACCGACGTTATGGGAGAAGAGGTTCATCACTGCATGACGCAAGCGGCGGAAGACGACGGCGTGCGGGTGATCATTCTCACCGGGGCCGGCCGCGGGTTTTGTGCCGGCGCGGACATGAAAAATTTACAGCGGCTGCAGCAAGGAGGCTCCGCGGGAAGCGCCGCAGCGGCGAAAGACGAAATCGATCTGAGAATTTCCAAAGACGTCCCCAAGTGTTTCGGAGACCGGTTTACGTTTTTTGCTTCCGTGCCCAAGCCGGTTATCGCGGCCATCAATGGGCCTGTAGCGGGAATCGGGCTGGTCGTCGCCATGTTCTGCGATTTTCGATTTGTTTCCGATACGGCAAAAATATTAACCGTATTCGTCAAACGGGGGCTGGTAGCCGAGTATGGCATCTCCTGGATGCTGAGTCGTACCATCGGCGTCGGCAATGCCGCGGAACTGCTCTATTCGGGCCGCATCGTGGAGGCGGAAGAAACCTTGAGAATCGGATTGGCCAGCAAGATTTTTCCGCAGGAGACCTTTTTGGATCATGTCAGGGCCTATGCCAAAGACATCGCAAAATTTTCATCACCGCGGTCCATGCGTAAGATGAAAGCCCAGATTTTCAACGATCTTTTCATCAGCCTGGAGGATTCCATCCGCATCTCCAAAGAGGAGATGGTCAAAAGCTTTGATTCCGAGGATTTCCACGAAGGGGTGCGGCATTTCCTGGAAAAAAGGGAACCGCAATTCACGGGGAGATAGACTGAAGACCGAAGGCTGAAGACTGAAGGGGGAATGCTATGAATCGGGTCGTCGTGATCAGCGGACTGGCTGATGGGATGGGGAAATGCACGGCAAAGCGGTTGGCGCAAAAGGGCTGGCGTGTCGCCGGATTTGATATCGACAGCAACGGGATCGATGCATTAAAAAAGGAACTGGATGAAGCCGGAGCAAAGCATTTGCTAAAGGCTCTGGATGTCACGGACCGGCCCGGTATTTTGCGATTTAAAGGCGAGGTCCTGGAAAAATTCGGTTGCCCGGATACGGTATTGTCCAACGTGGGAATCGGATTTTTTGGCCCCTTTGAAGAGATCAACCTTGAAAAGGCATTAAAATGTCTGGAAATCAACCTCATCGGCTGTGCCGCCGTGTTTCAGTCGTTTATTCCCGGCATGCGCAAAAGAAAAAGCGGCCGGTTGATCGCCATGTCTTCCCTGGTGGGACAGATCCCATTCCCCTTTGAATCCATTTATACCGCGAGTAAATTCGCCGTGGAAGGTATGGTGGAGTCCATCCGATACGAAGTGGCGCCTTTTGGAATTGAGGTAGGGCTCATCGAACCGGCCCAAGTCTCGACGGGCTTTGCGGCCCGGATTCACGTCCAGCCGCCGGAGGGCTCGCCTTACCGTGACCGGGTCGCCCGATTCATCCGCCGCGACAACACATTGATCATGCACGCGCCGACCCCGGAGCAGGCCGCCGGACGCATTGTCAACACCATCGAATCCAAACGGCTTAAATTTAGGACCCAAATCGATTTTCAAAGCACGTTCTTTCTGGGATTAAACCGATTTTTACCCAAACGGCTCCGGGATGCAATTTTGCTTCGTCATATGGATATTGGAACAGTGAACAGTGAAGAGTGATCAGTGAAGAGTGTGAGGCAAGTTGATGGTTGACCGTTGATGGTTGACCGTTGATGGTTTGACTTTTAGCTTTCAACTTTCAACGATACCCGCAAATGGGGGAGGGGAATATGGCGATAACACTTGCCGCAACAGACTTTGTGGACGACAACCGGGTCAGCAGAATCCGGAAACGGATCATCGGAGCACCCCTGGAAATCTGCGTTGAGCGGGCGAGATTCATCACGGCATCCATGGCCGCGCATTGGAATGAACACTCCCTGACCCGGATGAGTCTGGCGCTTACGCAGATCCTTGAAAATATTTCCGTTATCATCCGTGAAGACGAACTGATCGTCGGATGCCGGACCTCAAAACGCAAAGGCGCCCCGCTTTTTCCGGAAAACAAAATCCAGTGGATCAATGCGGACGTGGATCGTTTCGAGCTCCGGGAGGTTCAAAAAACACGCATTTCCGAGGGGGAAAAGCAACTCCTCAAAAACGAGGTCATCCCTTTCTGGAAGGGCAAAACCGTTGAAGAAGCCTTTACATCGCTGCTGCCCGAGGACGTTTCCGAAGACATGGAGAAGTTCATTTTCACCTGCATGCTGGAAATCACCTACGGCATTGGCCATTTTACCATGAATCATGAAAAGGTTCTCGGTATGGGGCTTGCCGGGATCATGCGTCTTGCGGATGAAAAAATAAAATCTCTTTCTTCGGAAGAACGAGGGGGCGAGAAAGCGCTCTTTTACGAAGCCATGATCCGGTCCTTGAAAGCGGCGGTTGCCTTTGCCAACCGGTATGCGGATCTTGCCCGGGAAATGGCCGAAAAAGAAACCGATCCGCAAAGAATAAAAGAACTTCAAACCATCTCCCGGATATGTCGTCGGGTTCCGGAACACCCGGCAACCGGTTTTCATGAAGCGGTTCAGTCGCTTTATTTTATCCACCTCATCGCCCAAATTGAATCCGGAGGCAATTCCATCTCTCTGGGCCGCATCGACCAGATCCTTTACCCCTATTATCAACGCGACCGTGAAAAGGGGCTTATCGACCCGGAAAGTGCCCGGGAGCTGCTCTCCTTGCTTTTTTTGAAAACAAATGAGATCTGGAATGTGCTGGAAGAGGCCTATGTTCCGGGCGGGGAAGGGCCCGAAGGCAAAACCACCCAGAACACAACGGTGGGCGGCCTTGACCGCATGGGCCGGGATGCAACCAATGACGTAAGCTTTATCGCGTTGGATGCGTACGCGGATATCCGGACCGTCCAGCCCAATTTCGGGGTCCGGATCAGCGGCAAGGCAGACGAGCGCCTTTTCATGCAGGCCGCCGCGTATGCAAAAGACGGGGTGCTGCTGCATTTTTTCAACGACGAAGCCATTGTGGACGCGCTTGTGGATGCGGGATGCGACGAAAAGGACGCAAGGGATTACGGGGTGGTGGGATGTCTGGAGCCCAACCCCCAGGGAAAATCCTTTGGCTCAACCTTTGCCGTTCAGTTCAACGGGTTGAAATGTCTGGAACTGGCCCTGAATAACGGCGTTGATGCGATCTGGGGTCAGGCGTCGGGTCTGAAGACCGGAGATCCCGGGATGTTCAATTCATTTGACGATGTATGGAACGCCTATGACACCCAGATGAGTCACTTCATGGACCAGATGGTCAGGGCCGTCTCCTGCCTGGACCGGGCCATCGCCCGGGCGGTTCCCTCGCCGTTTGCTTCCGCCATGATCGACGGGCCCATGGAAAAGGGCTGTGACCTCACCTCGGGCGGCGCGGTTTACAATTCCACCGGAGTCCAACTGATGGGGTTTTCCAATATCGCGGATAGTCTGTATGCCGTGCGCCGGGCGGTTTTTGAAGACAAAACATGCACCTTGGCCGAGCTGACCCGATGGCTTACAGGCAACTGGTCGGAGGCTCCGGATAAACAGGCGTATTTTTTAAATCATATCCCCAAATACGGCAACGACGTCGCGGATGTGGACGTGGTTGCGGCTGACGTACTCAGGCATTTTTGCGATCTGTGTTCCCGTTATCAAAACTACCGGGGCGGCGCATTCTGGCCGGGCGTTTTTTCCGTCGGGTTTCATATCGTCATGGGTGCATTGACCGGGGCCACGCCGGACGGCCGTTTTGCCGGAGAAATTCTGGGAAACGGCATTACGCCCAGCAACAGCGCGGCCCGCAAAGGCCCCACCGCCATCATGAATTCGGCGACAAGACTGCCCCTTACACGGGCGTATAACGGGCTGAATCTCAATATGCGCTTTGACGGAAAACGCCTCCGGGACAAGGCATTGGGGGCTTTGATCCGGGCGTATTTCCAAAACGGAGGCGTTCAGGTTCAGTTCAACATGGTAGACGGCGCCACCCTTTCGGAGGCGCAAAAACAGCCGGACAGTTATCCGGATTTGATCGTCCGCGTCAGCGGATATTCGGCGACTTTCGTCCGTTTAAGCCCTACGGCTCAGGATGAAATTATCAAACGGACCCAATACGAACTTAAATAGCATCAGGGAGATAATCAGGATGGATTTTACATTGACCCGGGAACAAACCATGATCATCGACAGTATCAAAGATATGGCCAGGAGGGAAAATTTCAGGGAACTGGCAGCTCACATTGAAGAAACCGGAGAATTTCCCATGCAGTTGATTGAAAAATATTCGCGTATGGGATTGCTGGGCATGGCTCTGTCCCCGGAGTTCGGCGGTCATGGGGAGAGTTCGCTGACCGCGATTCTGGCCATCGAGGAGCTGGCCAAATACAGCCCGGTCATTGCCGCGCCGGTGTTTGAATCCAATGTCGGGCCGGTTCGGGTCATCGACATGTTCGGGACCGCGGAACAGAAACAGCGGATCATTCCCGGCGTGGTCAATGGCGAATACAGTGTTTCCGTGTCCATGACCGAACCCGAGGCGGGCTCCGATCTCACCGCCTTGACCACAAACGCCGTTGATTGCGGCGACCACCTGATTTTAAACGGCCGGAAAGCCTTCACCACGGGCGGCGGTCATGCGAGCCATTACATGGTGTATACCCGGTTGGGGGATGAAAAAGGGCACCGGGGTATCGGCGCCGTCATCGCGGAAAAAGGAATGCCGGGATTTACTTTCGGCAAGCAGGAAAGATATATGGGCCTGCGGGGAATGCCGTCAAGCGATCTTTATTTTGACGACGTGAAGATTCCGAAAGAAAACGTCGTGATTCAAAAAGGCGATTTTTCAAAACTCATGCTCACCTTTGATATTGAACGCTGCGGCAACAGCGCCATGTGTTTAGGCATCGCGGGCGGGGCTTTTGAGGAAGCCCGGCAATACGCCGTGAAACGTCATGCCTTCGGAAAGCCGATCTGCGAATTCCAGGCCATTCAATTCATGGTTGCGGAAATGGCCACCAAACTCGATGCCGCCCGGCTCCTGGTTTACCGGGCCGCGAGCGGCGCAGGAAAGGGCCTGCCGTCGATTTATGAAGCGTCCATGGGAAAATGTTATGCCAATGAGATGGTCCGGGAAGTCACCGACACGGCCATGCAGGTTTTGGGCGGATACGGCTATTCAAAAGAGTTCCCCATAGAACGCATGCTTCGGGACGGCCGGGCCTGGGGAGTGGCCGGAGGAACCATACAGATGCTCAAGGTCACCCTGGCCGGCATGATATTCGGACGGCGGTTCGACCAGCGCAAATAGAGCAATATCTTATTCACCTTTCAACCTCGAGATAGCCGTCCGATTGGGATAAAAGCAGGAAACTTTTTTTATGGTCAAGACAAGAATCGCCGAATCATAGCCGGTTGTTATCCTTTGCGATGGTTCCGTAAAGCGCCATGGGTGTTTCAAAGGGAGCCGTGAGACGCTCATATCGATGGAGTTTTAATGCTTCTTCCGGACAGGCGATAGTGCATACGCCGCATCCGATGCATTTTTCAGGATCGACCACTGATTTCCCGGCATCTTCATCCAATGACAGGGCGCCTAAAAAACAACGGTCCACGCAGGTCCCGCAAAGGATGCAGTCATCGTTTGCCAGAGGGATAAAATTGGACGGCAGCACGGCTGTCGGATTGTCCCATCGGGTTCTTCCCCGGACGTTGGAACAACAACATCCGCAACACAGGCACATGATTCCGTGCGGGTCTGAAACAAAATTTTCCGCGGTGGGGATCAGACCCAGTTCCACCATTTTATCGAGGTATTCAATGGCCTGGTCTTTTGTAACCCGTTTCCCCAATACCAGATCCATGAAACGCTTGGCGGCGCCTCCGATAAAAATACAGGCGGCGACAGGGAAGCGGTCCCTGCATTCGCGAATTTCCATCTTCTCTGTTCTGGTTCTGCAGGGACAAGGCACCAAGGCCAGGTCTTCCGTACCCAGATTCCGGATATACGCATGCGCTTCTTCTGCCTCAAAAGTTCTGGTTTCCGGATGAATGGCCTGTTCCACCGGGATGGAGCGCAGCATCGGCGTGCCTTTTTCAGATGTTGCGTAGTATTTATAGTATTTCTCTTTGATAAAAAATTCCTGATAAAGTCTGGCCGCTTCAAGATCGTCCGGTTTAATTTCCGAATAAAACATATGCAGGTTCAGCAGGTTGGCAATTCCGGGCAACCTGAACTTTTCCTCACTTCCCGTAAGGGCCCCTTTCTGCGTCAGGGGGAACAGGAGGGCTTTGACTTTTTTTACATCCTGCCCGGTCGCGTCGGCCACCTGCTCTGCTGTCTTTGATCTGTTCATTTCAAGGTGCGCAATCAGTTCAGCCTCTTCGGCCGTGTAAACGATTTTCAAAAAGGCAACAAATGCCTTTGAAATTTCCCCATCCGCTTTCGGCGCGGTCTGGATTCCCTTGTCTATATTTTGGGCAATCTGAATGTAAACGGGGTCGCTCATTTTTCCTTCCTTTCCTGCCGGGGTTTTTTTGGGTGTCTTCTTTCAGACATAATCTCTGTAGATGACCGGTCGTTTATGTTGATGAATTATTATTAGACCGGTCGTCTACAAGTGTCAAGAGCAATCTTGCGGAATCAAGAAATGGTCTTCCTTTATTTTCTATGCGAAAAGCGGGATAAATGATAACTAAAAAAAGATAAATTCCTTTCCCGCCAGTGAAAGGGCTGGCTTAATTTAATCATGCCAACCCCCTCTCTTTGGTCATTTTCACCAATAATTCATCAAAGTCTCTTGGAGGAACCACAGGCTGATCCTTCCGAAGAAGAGCAGCACTTTCGATGGGACACGTTGAAACGCAAAGCCCGCATCCGATGCATTTTGTCCAAATATTCAGCGAGTTGACTGTATATTTCGGTCGTCACATCCGGCGTCCTTTCAAGTTATGGTTATCGCCGCTTTCGGGCAGATCGTGCTACAGGCGCCGCATCTTTCGCACATTTCCAAGTTGATCTCGGGATGACCGTTTGTCATAGCCACTGC
>CAYTSY010000036.1:841-11395 GCA_964440555.1 uncultured Desulfobacteraceae bacterium | reverse complement strand
TTGGGACAGACGCTGCGGGAACAGCCGATTGAATAAACGCTGACATGAATTCTTCCGGATTATCGATATAGGGCAAGGCCAATCCAACCATGTCAGAACATTTTTTATAACCGCGACGGTCCATGAAGCCAAGCATGCCATCAAGAATTTCGCCGAAGATTTTATAGCCGCGATGCTGAACAGCGCTTTCCAGCGCAATCATTGTTGCACCGCACATCATCCTTTCAACGGCGTCCCTCCAGGTCCGGATGCCGCCGCTGCACATCACCTGCAAATTTGTCTTTTGAGCGGAAATAGATGCGGCATGGCATAACAGTCCCCTGAGCCATCGGCCGTATCCAAATGGAACAGAAAGTGGCGGCTTTGCTTTTTCGATATCCAGATATGTAATTCGAAAGTCACTGTATGTGTGAATGGCCGTTGCTCCCAATCTTTGGATGGCGTCCATGTCCCGGAGCCAGAAAACGTCATGGCCGAAACCCAGCTTCAACCAGAAAGGGACACGGAGGTATCCATTCAATGCCTGATAAACTGCCGGAATCGCCCGTTCAACGTATGCAACCGTATCGCTTTGATTCATCGTCAAACCGCAGGTGCAAACGACCTCAACCGCTTCAGCCCCCGCTGCTTCAAGTTCCAGCGCCATCTTGCGCAAAGAGACTTCAGCACCCGGTGATGCCGGTTCGAAAGGCGGGATGCCGGTCCATCGGCCGATGAAAAAAAAACTTGCGATAATCCGGGCGTTTTCATTTGATGCGAATGTCCTGACCGCATCGATATATTCGACTGCTTTCTCTTGCGTCAGCAGTCCTGCCCAGAAATGCATCAGGCCGCCCCGTTCACCAAGTCTGTCCAAAAACCAGTTCCCCGGTCTTGGCAGAATTTGGGTCTCATCATCAAGGCAGACACTTTTAATGACAACGCCGCCGGCGCCGTTCTCGATACAGCGCTTAATCGTATAAGGCGTGGAAGTAATCGGTCCGGCTGCAGCAACCACCGGATTCTTGAATGTGATCCCTGCAAATTCAATGCTTAAATCTGTCATTAATTTTTGTCTCCTTTATCTTTGTGCGGGATCGTATCGGGGAGATGATCGTCCGAATGATCGCCGGGCAATTCTTTTTTTGGGGTTGATTCGAAAACATTGCCAACCCCTCCCAGGAGAAAGTCAATGATTTTGGTGGAGATTCTCATTATTTCAATGGATTTATCCTGCCAGATAAAGTAATGGTTGCCTGATATCTGCTCCTTTTAATGGAATATCTCGGATAAAAGCCAATAAACGGCCTATGATTTGAGACAAACCGGATTTTTTATGATTCAAAATACAAATTCAATGGTCGAATGCGCCACCAGTTTGCCGGTTGATGCAAAAGTGACGCGCGCTTCTGCATATCCGATGACTTTCCCAAATTTTAAGACATTTGCTTCGATTCGCAAATCATCACCAGACGCCGGCCGGAGAAAATAAGTGTTCTGGCTTGCAGTTCCTTTTGATGCCCGCTCAGACGTCGCCATTGCCATAGAAGCCACGGTATCAACGGCCGCCATGATCGCCTGTCCGCAAATAGCTCCATTGGCCCATTGTAGTTCCGAGTTCTGGGGCAAAAGGGCCGAGGCGCTGCCTTTACCAACCTTCAGTTCGATTAGCCCCATGGCCTTAACCCATGGTGCAAAAAGGTAGTCATATTGTTCAATGACGTTTTCGTTTGTCCAGGGAACGTAATCTCGCAGTTTTCTCAATTTAAGCCTCCCTTATTTTACCCCGCCACAGCCCCGTTTTCATTTCTGGATACATCGTTTCAGCTTTTTTCAGGTTTTCGGGGTATTTCCTATTGGTGAATTATTCAAAATCATAAAGAGCGAACCGCTACTTGAGTAAACAAGACTCGATCTTCATCCGGAAATCTTGAATCTCCGACAAGGGCATAGGTCGCGGTTAAGCGAATATCCTTGCTTGATGAACCGACCATGATGTTGATCTCGCCGGGTTCGATCACCTTCCTGAAGTCCAAGCCGGTAAAGGCCAGCATATCCGACGGCAGTGTAAAAATGATTTCTTTCTGTTCACCCGGTTCTAAGGCTATGCGTTTAAACCCCTTAAGTTCCATGACCGGCCTGGTGATAGAGGCGACTTTATCCCGAATATACAGTTGAACGACTTCCTCTCCTTTTCTTTTGCCTGAATTTCTAATACGGCAACTGATGTTCACCTCACCATCCACAGAAATTTCCTTTGCCGACAATGACAAGTCCATATATTCAAATATCGTGTAGCTTAATCCGTGACCAAAAGGGAATACGGGATCGGTCTCAGGCATCCTGGGAATACCGCGAGACAAATATTTTTGATTGTAAAACAAAGGCTGCACACCAGCTCCCCGACTGAAGGTCACCGTTGTCTTTCCGCCCGGATTGATATCACCAAATAGCGCATCCACAATTACATCGGCGCCTTCTTGCCCGGGGAACCATGCTTCCAGAATAGCTGCTGCACGATCTTTTAATTTCGGCAGGGCAAAAGGCCGCCCGTTTAACAGGACTACCACCGTTGGGGTACCCGTCTCGATGACGGCATTTACCAGTTTTTCCTGCTGACCAGGTAAAGAAAGATCGGATGTATCGGTTCCTTCTCCCACCGTACCGGTTCGAAAATGGCCGGCCTTATCACCGACCACCACAACAGCAACGGCAGCATTTTTGGCCAGCGTTTGGGCTTCGGCAATTTCAGATGCATCATCTCCCATGACTTCACATCCCGGGCAAAATTTCACACGGTCCGTTCCCAGGCGGTCTCGGAAGGCTTCCAGTACGGTAACTGCTGTCACTGCTTTTTCAGCCGCTTCCGGGAAATGGGTGGAAACAACGTGGTTTTCAAAGCTGTAATTCCCGAACAGGGCCATCATGTTGTCGGCATTCGGTCCGATGACGGCCACGCTTTCAACATCATCATTAAGCGGCAGGATGCCATTGTTTGATAAAAGAATAACGGATTTTTCAGCGATAACCCTTGCCAGATGACGTTCTTCCGGTTGGTCCAAATCAATGGCGCCCGTGTTTACATAAGGTTCTTCAAACAGACCCAGCCTGAATTTCATCTCTAAAATCCGAAAAGCCGCTGCATCAATGTCCGATTGCGTTATCATTTCCTGTTGAAGGGCGTCTTTTAACCCTTGTGGGTAATCGGTGGGGCTGGGAAGCTCGATATCCAGTCCGGCCTTTAGGGCCATTGCCGCTGCCTGTTTCTGATCCGCCGCGACCTTGTGGAAGTGCATCAAAAAACCGACAGCGCCGTAATCGGCCACTACAAACCCCTTAAATCCCCAGGCGTGTCGGAGGATTTCCGTCAAAAGCCACCGGGATGCAGCCGGGGCTTCGCCATCGAATTCCTGATAGGCGTTCATGACCGACAAGGCGCCCCCCTCCTTGACGGCCATTTCAAATGGCATCAGGAATACGTCCATGAATTCTCGACGGCCCACATGAGCCGGTGCAAAATTCCTGCCCCCCTCGCTAAAGGAATATCCGGCGAAATGCTTGAGCGTGGCAATAACGCCATGGCGAATATCCGGTCCTTGCAGTCCTTTGACATATCGGGTAACCATGGTTCCCACAAGGTAGGGATCTTCGCCCATGGTCTCTTCTACTCTGCCCCAGCGAGCATCCCGGCAGACATCAGCCACGGGCGCCAGTCCCTGGTGAGTCCCCACGGATCGCATCTGCCGCCTGATAACACCCCCTACCTTTTCGATCAGCTCCGGTTCCCAGGTGGAACAGAAATTAAGAGGCGAAGGAAAGGAAGTCGCAACCTGGGCCATAAAACCGGTAAGACATTCTTCATGGCAGATGGCGGGTATTCCCAATCGGGTTTCTTCCATCAATCGTTTCTGAATTCGGTTGACCATTTCAGCGCCTTTTATCGGATCAATCGGCTGACTACCGAATGGCCGGGTAATCTGACCGATACCCGTGGTTAAAAAATATTCAATATCGAAGTCCTCTGGAGGAAATAGCTCATCCGTGTGCGGCGCCATTTCACCTCTATCCGGATCAAAAGTTAACCAGATGGAAGTCAGTTGAAGAATTTTCTCCTCCACCGTCATTCGACCGATCAGATCTTTTACCCGATCTTCAACTGGGCTGTTTGGATTCTTGTATACAGGCTTCATTTATAGGCCTTTCCTTTTAAAACTTGGCCATTCCACCTTCGATGGAAATTTATTTTCTCTCAGAATATTTAACCTTTTGCCAGTTCCGGTATCAGAAAAAATATTTTTATAAGATAAAGAATCGGGTGTATTTTGGTTAAATCTTTAGGGTCGGTTTTTTCAGCCCACTTGAGCATGGCTGGATTTTGGTCAATTTTATTTTGATCTGCGAACAGAAAGATATTTTGAGCATACCATGGCTGAACATCGGAATTGTGCCATATGATTGGGCGAATGCAATCCATCACCTTAAATCCCCTATTGGCAAAAAGGTTTGCCCAATACTCCGGCCATTGTTCATTTATATGATTAACTCCGCCTTGGAAAGGCAGTGCGGCAGAAAAACAAACAACGGGTCCGAGATTACATAAACTCTCTACAAACTGATCTGCATATTGTTTTTCAATATGCTCGCCGCATTCCAAAGACACAACCAAATCATATCTTTCAGTTGTTTCTATTTTAGTTTTTGAAAGATCGACGGCTTCGAACGTTTTTTCCGGAATATACAGGCTTTTTCTGTCAACCCAATTGCCGTCATATCCTTTAATGTTTTTAATCCCAAGTTCAAAAAATATTGAAAGCCATGTTCCATCACCACAGCCCACATCGACCACGCTATTCGGCTTTACGGCATCGATCAGCAATGGCGCAATAACTCTGGCTGACCGCAATGATCCTTCGTGAAGCGTTTCGAAAAATGCAGGGTCATAAAGGTTTTCTATTTTATTTGCGTCGCGGCTATTTTTTTGTATTAACATGGCTTTGGAAATTACTTCTTGAATCAAAAGTGAAATTGATTTGGCATCCATTCCGTAAATTATTTTTTCCATTCCGAAATACTTGCCAAGGTTGGAGCCTTCTGACACGATTATTTCATACAACCTCTCAGTCTTATATGCATCGGTTTGCACTTTTCAATTGCTCCTTTCCAAGTATTGATTAAGTTAAATTACCTTCATAAGCAGAGTCGGTTGTGATAAGATCCCGCCACCCTTAGCTATCCTTTCATATAATTTGAAAAGGGACTCGGTGGGCCCCCCTTCCTCGTCAGCCATTCCTTCGTGAGTCGCAGATCGAACAAGCCTGTTCTTCAGTTCCATTGATTTGATCCTGGTCTTTTCAAATAGGATAGACATAATTCCGACCTTTAAGAAATATAGCTGTAGGAAGACATTTTATAGGCTTACTCTTTCTTTGGCGTGTAGGACAGGTCCAGACGAGGTTGTCCATATTTAGTTTCCATTTTTCGAAGCAGTCCCAGCTCTTCATCCCATAATTTATTTGCATCTTTTCCCAAAAATTCAAATGCATTGGACATTTGAACAAAATGCTCTGAAGCATTTTTAGCGGGCAAAGATTCAAGGATACATGGTGTATCATGACCCATTCCGCCAACACTCATATTCCAACCAAATGAAAGCTTTTTTTGTTTAGAAAGCTTGACCCATTTTTTCAAAACATCATTCATATCCTGTTCTTTTCCAGGTTTAATGTAATACATATTCCAGCAAAAAAATTTTATATCTTCAGGTTTAAGCTGGTTGTTTCCGGGAACGTACGATATATCTGCTTTATATGTTAGGATGCTCGTCCGAAGATACTCATACACACCAGAAAAACCTTTCAAAAGTTCTTTGTATTTTTCATCACCAATATTCTTTCTAAAGGCGTCTTCGGCTCTGGTAAAATTATCGATATCCGATAAATTAGCGATTGGAATTATGAAATAATAATGGAAGTCGTTCGAACTGTAGGCTGTATACTCAACCGGATAATTTTGTTTTAGATGCGAGGCCATCAATGCTTTATGTGCGGTCTCATACATATTTGCCTTGGAAGGACTAACGATCACATCATAAACATAATACATCTGCTCTTTAGGCTCTTCCGCATAAGTAGAGGCAACCCCAAAACAAAAAACGGATAGAATCATTAATCCATATATCCTGAGTTTCATAATAAACATCCTTCCCATAAATGTTAATACTAAGATTTTATTGCTCCAAATGCTCCAGCCGAAGTGGCACTCTGATTTCATTGGTACGTCTTCAAACTCGCAGTCCTCTGTAAATAATGGCGAAATTCGTTCTATGTCTTGTGAGGGCCACGCTGCGGCATATTCCCGAACTATACTTTCTTTGTTGGCAGTCATGATATTTGCCTCCTGTTTGAATCTATAAATTTCTCGGAATTACACCTAAGGAAAATACATCGCCCCGGCAAACATCTTTGAAAATCCCCGATATGTTGACAACATGGCTTTTAACTCATAGCACCGCCTCTTAACAGGCGCCGTACTTTCGGGCAGTCTCCACCATGGCATAAACATTTTCCGGTCTGGCCTCATCCGGAATACCGACGGCGCCGTCCAGGATCAAACCGCTGTCGCCGAAAATATCGATAATTTCTTTCACATCGTCTTCAACCTGTCGAGGGGTTCCGCCGATTAAAAGGGAAGATGGAACATTGCCCCAGAAACACATCCTGCCGTCGATGAGTTTCTTCGTCTTTTTTCGATCGACAATATCAAAATGGGCCAGGATTTTCGCCCTGGGAAATTCGGAAAAATATTTTAACCGGGTTGTGCAGTCCGCTTCAAACCATACCAAAGGGGTGACGCCGTCTTCGATCATAGCGTCAACCAAGGCTTTAAATCCCGGCCAATAAAACTTGGCGAACTGCTCATCGGATAGAAATCCATCTACTCCCCTTAATATCGGCAATAAAAATCTTTTGGCGCCGAATGCCTGTATATGTGAGCGAGCGGCATGGATTGTCATTTGAATTAAAAAATCAAGGAGGGCCGACAATTTTTCAGGTTTTCGATACATGTCTTTCACGGTTCCCTTAATGCCCCTTAAATCGTGAGACACAATATCAAATGCAGGAAAGCCCCCTGCTATCCATGAGATGGGGAATCCGGCGGAACCCAATAGGGAAATATGGTTGATCATTTCGTTCATATAATTAGGCCATTCAGAAGCCAGCTCAATCATTTTTTTTAGAAATGCCATAACCGGTGTTTGAGAAACAATTTGACCGAGTGTCTGGCCAAGAAACCAGCCTGTTGTGACCGAGTGAATCAGTGGGAACTGCAGGTCTTGAACAAGCGCCATGGTTTGAGAAAATCGGGGCCAAAGTTTCTTCCAGGTAAATGTGATTGGATCGGATAAATATTCGTCATATTCTTCCGTTTTAAGGTATTCCTTCTCGATGTACTGGTTGGGCATGTTATCATCCAGATCTCCCCCAGGCCATTTAAAATCCGTAACGCCCATTATTTCAAAAAAGATCGTGGGCGTTAAATTGAGTACCGGCGGCGCGGCGTCCAAATCGAGATCAATCGTCACTTTTCTCATATGTTCAAAGCGTTTGGCATAATCTTGCTGGGCTGTTTTATTTGAGATCCCGGCAGACCTTGTTGCGTAATAGAGACAATTTAACGGCATGATCGGAACACGGTCCGGTCTTTTCAGGGATATCGCATCATTTAACCGCTTTTCACGTAGGATAAATTTTTCCTGGTGTGAACTCATTCTGTTTCCCTCCTGTCCATTTCCTTGCAAGATATACCGCTGCCATGGCGTCTCTTCCCCAGCCGTCAGCGCCGGTATAAGATTTTAGGTGCTCATCGACCGCTGCGCCGCCTATGGCTATCTTGACAGTGTTTCGCAGCCCCGCACTTTCAATGGCTGCTATCGTGTCTTTCATGGTTTTAAAGGCCGAGGTTAACAATCCGCTTAATCCCACAACTTTAGGCTTGATTTCCTTAATCTTATCCACAAAAGAATCCGGTTTGACGTCCACGCCTAAATCATAAACTTCAAATCCATGAACATCGAGCATAAAACATACGATATCTTTCCCAATGTTATGTATGTCGCCCGCAACCGTACCGATAAGAATTTTATCCTTATTTTCCTTATGCGGCTCCTTTATCATTTTAGGCTTTATAACAGACGATATCTGTTCCATGATTTCACCTGCCATAATAAGCTCCGGGATAAAGGCTTCACCGATCTCAAATCGTTTCCCGATATTTTCCAGGGCGGCCCGGCAAACATCCAAAATGTCCATGGGGTTTTTCCCGCTTTCTATCAGTTCACCGGTTATTCCAATGGCGTCATCCTCTCTCAGTTCGGACAGGGCTTTAAAAAGTTCTTGAGACATACATCTTCCCCCCTAAAATTTAAACGGAAGTGAGCATTACAGAATCTGATATGTTCTGTAGAAAACTTGTTTTTGTTCCAGCCTTCCGGCGCCGACAAATATAAATTGGTTTAGCCAATTATATTTCTTCAAAAACCCGGGTTGTGCGAAAATAGTAATAGAGGGCTCAACCTGAAAGGATTTAATCCATTTTTTCGCCAAGCCGTTTCCTTAGGGCCGGCCAGACCGGCGGTTCCACAGGGTTTCCGAGAATGCGATTGGCGCCCATTGAGGGAACCGGATGTGGTATTCTGAACGGTGAAGGATCACCTAACTTGTTGCCCGAAAGAAAAAGATTTTCGGCAACCTTTTCAAGCTGACTTTCCGGAATGGAAAATATCATCTCATGATCCTGAACGCCGGCCATGATCCGATCTCCCATCCCCGGTGAAACCACCTGGCAAGACTGGGCGGCATAGGTTCTGATGATTCCCTCTTTGCAGCTTGATTCCATGCCATTGAACCGGCTGACGATGTTTTCACCATCGTATGTAGCGGCAAGGATCAGATGCGACAGGACCAGGGGAGAACAAAATACCATCACCAAATCCGGTTTGACGAGAGTTTGGTGAAGGGGAGAAACGACAAATCCCTTGAATTGAAAAGGTGCAAATCTTGCATCATCGGCCCGGGACTTCTTTTCAGCATCCATGTTTCGTTTATACCCGGCGCAATCCGCCCACGTCCGGTACAAGTCGTCCGGTTCAGGGAGTTCGTCCAGTCCAAAATAGAGGACAATGGGCTTGCAGGCGATATCGTCTTTGGTTAAATAAAAGGAAAACCCGCTTCTGCGGCAGTAGGTGTAAACAAGACATGCGGGCACTTCAGCGCAGAAAACCGTTGCAGGCCGTAAAGCGTCCCGGGGGGCTTCTTCATCCGGATGAATCATTTTAACAGCGATGGGGTAGGTGGTCAACTTCAGGCGGTCCATGAAGGTTTGGCCGAGTTCATGATAGGGGTCCAGTGTTTCCATTTCAAAAGCCTCCTAGAGTAAAGAATTGAGATTACGACTCACTTAATCCGAGCAACTGCCTTACCTTAACCACTGCAGCAACGGCATCCGGTGCATATCCATCCGCCCCGATTTTATCTGCAAAATCCTGCGTTACAATCGCTCCCCCAATGATTATTTTTACCTTTTCCGTAACGCCGGCTTTTTTCAAAGCATCAATCGTGGATTGCATGGAAGCCATGGTCGTGCTGAGAAGCGCAGACATCCCGATTACCTGAACGCCTTCATGCGCAATTTCTATGAATTTTTCCGGGGAAACATCAACGCCAAGATCAATGACCTTAAAGCCGGCGCCTTTGAGCATCATTGCGACCAAATTTTTCCCGATGTCGTGAACATCTCCTGTTACTGAACCCAACACGATCTTCCCTATGGGTTCAATTCCTTCGCCGATTAAAATCGGTTCCAGTATTTCCATGGCGCCGTTCATCGTTCTTGCAGCAAACAAAACCTCAGGCAAAAAAAATTCTTCCTGTTTGAATTTTTGTCCAACGATGTTCATGCCGGGTATCAGCGCATTGTTTAATATCTTTTCAACCCCTATTCCCTCGCTCAGGGCCAAATGAACAAGTTCTTTTACTTTTTTATCCTGGCCATTGATCAGGTTTTCCGTAATCGATTTTAAAGTTTCCACTACCCCACCTCCTTGCATCGCTATCCTATCGATCAAATCCACCATATCGTTCATCATGTTGCCAGCAAAGGCATCCCTGGATGCCGGCCTATCCGATGGGTCAGGTGGCAGACCTCCATTCCTGTGGTCTGATATCCTCTTGTTGAATCATCTCTTGGACATCTCGCTGAAAGGTTTCCCAACTGAACGCTTGTTCCCATGCATACGGCAGATCAAAAATTTCTCCCGGCACTTTCGCCGTGACAAGAATGTTGAGGGTGTCTTTTAAAATTCGGGCCTGCAAATCAGCGGCAAAAGGCTTACCGCAGTTATGACCCAGAGGCAGGTCGATGAATGCGTTTCGGGGCGCTTTGACCCGGGCCATCATATCCCTGCAGGAACCGAGGTATACTGTGGGGATTCCGGTTTCTTCAATACCGCGTGCAATCAGTCCGACCGACTGATGGTCAAGAGGTCAGGCCGCTATGAGAAGAACGGCCTCCACACCT
>CAYTSY010000036.1:0-831 GCA_964440555.1 uncultured Desulfobacteraceae bacterium | reverse complement strand
AAAATACCTGCAATTTGTGGAACTGTTTCCATGGCAAGGGCCGTGCGTTTGTAGAGTCTTCCCATCCCAAGGGTGACGGCAGTCGATGCAAGCCTCCCGATAAATTTCTTTTCTGCGAGTTCCTTCATCCTGTGAACGGGGAAGACGCAGTTGAAGTCTTTGACAGCGTCTCGATGATCAAAATAGTTATGATTCAACTTCAGTTGTTCGAAAGGGGTGCTGACATCAATTTCCCGGAAACTTAAGTCATTTACCGCCCATGGGTCAAACGGCTTCTGATCATCTCTGAAAATGCCGGCGGAACTTAACAGGGCGATACAACTTTGATCAAGGGACTTGTTAAAGGGCGTCCACGGGCTTGAGTCGTATTCCGACCATTTATAAGGCGGGAATCCCTGGCTCTGATACATGTGATCAAGACTTGATATGTAGTTAATCTGAGACATTTCTTGGTATACCTCCTTTTTTCGGTGAAAGAATCATAAGCTGTATTTTTTAGCAGCCGCCATGAATGCTTTCACATTTTTCAACGGCGTCTGCGGCGGGATAGCGCATCCTGATCCAAGTATATATTTTTTGTTTTTGTCAGCGATTGCCAGGCATTTTATCACGGCGTCTTCGATATCTTTTTCCGTACCGCCAACAAACAGGGCAGGAGACACGTTGCCGATCACGACGGTTTGATTTTGTGATACCTTCAGCATTTTTTCCAGTGAGGATTGCTCGTCGATGCTGATGCCGTCGATGCCGACCGATTGAACCAGTTCCATAATGGGATCAAGATAGCCGCATATGTGAAACGTCACCAAAGTCTGTTTTTCATGAAAAAAA
>CAYTSY010000035.1:0-26101 GCA_964440555.1 uncultured Desulfobacteraceae bacterium | reverse complement strand
CGAATCAGAGCTTAGCGACACGGAAAAACTGTCCTAAACATCGGGTCCACCACAAGTTGGCTCTCTCTTTTGAAATTATAGAACAAGAATTGAATAGATATCTGTCGAAACATGGTGCGGTATTGGGGGATGATACAACAGAATTGATTTCTGAATGCATTTATATTGCTGGTGAGAATAAATTTAAGATCGAACACCCATTTGTTCCAGTGGAAGCAAATAGTGCAGCAGACCAATTATATAAAAAATTAATCGATGCTAAAGGACTTTTACTGACGAGAGTTCGTTCACAATCAAACTTCTAATAATTATAACTAACTGAAATACAAATATTAGTATAAAGATTAGGCGGATTAAAATGAAGCACCACATTTATGTTTTTGGAGCAGGAGCATCAAAAGCATCTGCTAATATGCCGATAGGGAAAGATTTGGTATGGAAATATCATTCTGATTGCCCAACATTTGTTCCATTAAACGATAATGGAAAGCCGAATCTTGAGGAGGAAAACATAGAATTCCAGGAGCTTGCTAAATTTTATGATTTAGTAGCACCTATTTATCCTGAATATAGCGATTTACCAAATAAACATAGAAACCGGGGTCTTGAGATTGTATCATGTGATCAAATACCAAAAAGACATTACATTGATGAAATTCTTGAAGAAATGAATAGAAGGAAAAATTATGAGGGCGTAGAACTTATTAGAAGGTTGATTTTTGAGCATATAACAGAAATCACTAAAGATAAATGGAACGAAGATAGCTTATACAAGAGATTTGTCGATAAAGTCTTGCTGGCGCACTTTGAAGATCAATATACTTTTATTTCCTTTAATTTTGATGTTCTTTTAAGCGGAGCAGCTTATGAGAAAAACATCTTTTTTGATTATCGTTTGGAATTTGATTCGATTGATCCCAAAATTAAAAAGTATTATTTGGCCCAAAAAACTTTTAAACTTATCAAGCTCAACGGTTCACTGGATTGGGGAATCTGCCCCTCTTGTGGGCGCATCCATCTCTATTTCCCGCCTTTAAGTAAAAACTTTTTTGATGAACAAAAATGCTCTGGGAATTGTTCAAATACTATCCAGCCGCTTATCGTAATCCCTCATGAAAGCCATAAGCTTGAATCTCTATGGGAATTAGCCAGTAGAGAACTGAAATCCGCAGACATTATAACAATAATTGGCTATTCTTTCCCGGAATATGACAAAGCTGTAAGAGATCTTTTTGCGAGGGCACTCAGGCCTGATGTCAAAATAGAAGTTGTTGATTTATGTAAAGACGATGGCATCCGGAAAATAATTTGCAAATACAAAAAGATGTTCCCTAAAATACGCCTCAATCCTGAAGATATTTTTTTGAACGGATTTAAGGGGTACATGGATAAACGTATGTGATTTTGTGATGAATACGATTATTGTACATTCAGTTTTTTCAACAAAGTAACATTTGAACTTATCCCAAAAGGACCAAAGTCAATGAGTAACGATTTACATAAAAAAATAAAATCCGCCGTTGCCCACTATTGGAAGGTTCGCACTTTACAGCACAAAAAGCAGGAAGAGTCCGGAAAAGCAGATCAAGGTCTGCGCAGCGCTGTTACTGGTGGCGCACAGATGGACGGATTCATTGATTTGTTTTCGGAACAGATTTCTCGTTCCGGAATTCCGGATCAAAACATTTTTCGAAAAAAAGCTGTTCAACTTCCCGGTTTTTTCAGGCCTACCAAGGAATGGGATCTGATCGTTGTCCGTGATCAGACATTGATCGCAGCAATCGAAGCCAAGTCTCAGGTCGGCCCGTCATTTGGCAATAATTTCAACAACAGGACCGAAGAGGCGATGGGAAGCGCGCTTGACCTTTGGACAGCATTTCGAGAGCGGGCATTTGTTAATAGCCCGCAGCCTTTTTTAGGATATTTTTTCATGCTGGAAGACTGCGAGGCATCCAGCCGACCCGTAGGCGTTCAGGAGCCTCACTTTAAAGTATTTCCAGAGTTTGTTGGCGCGTCTTATAAACGCCGATACGAATTGTTTTGCCGAAAACTAGTTTTGGAACGACATTATACCGCTTCGGCCTTCATCACTGCCTCCGTAACAGACGGAATCAGTGGGAAATTTGAGACACCTGCGGATGACCTTTCAATCTCACGGTTTATAAGAATTCTAACCTCCCATGTAACGAGTTTTGTGTGAAATCCATGCCGCATACAGTCCATAGATTAATCAACGGCGACGCGAGAGACCTTTCTTTTATGGAACCGGAGTCCGTGCACCTGGTTGTCACCTCTCCGCCGTATTGGAACCTCAAACAATACAACGAAAATCCGGATCAGCTCGGCCATGTTCAGGACTATGAGACATTCCTGTCGGAGCTGGAAAAAGTCTGGCGTCATGTGTTTCGGGTGCTTGTTCCCGGCGGACGTCTGGTTTGTGTTGTGGGGGATGTTTGCGTGGCACGACGTGATTTTGGACGGCATCTTGTGTTTCCACTTCATGCGGATATTAGCGTGATCTGCCGTCGAATCGGTTTTGACAATCTGAACCCCATCATCTGGCATAAAATCTCCAATGCCTCGTATGAGGTTAAAAACGGCTCAAAGTTTCTCGGAAAACCATACGAACCTAATGCCATTATCAAAAATGATATTGAATTCATCCTCATGCAAAGAAAACCCGGCGGATACAGAAAACCTACCGAAGCCCAGCGGGCGTCAAGCAAATTATCTAAAGAGGAATTTAACCAATGGTTTCAGCAGATTTGGAATATCCCCGGAGCATCCACAAAACATCATCCGGCGCCGTTTCCCATGGAATTGGCACTACGGCTGGTAAGGATGTTTTCATTCACCGGAGATACCGTTCTTGACCCATTCTGCGGAACGGGGACCACGATGATTGCCGCTTTAAGGGCTGACCGGAACAGTATCGGTGTTGAAATCGACCCGGAATATTGCCGGATGGCGGCCCGGTACTTGAAAGCTGAAAATTCAGGCCTATTTACCAAGACCGATCTTCTTTTTGAAAAGGTCAATGCCGGTCAGGCATGTTTGGTGATGGAAAATCAGGCGATGTATGATGTCAGACCGGCAAGAAAAAAACTGGACTAAATCAATTTTACAGGAGACTGCGGATCCATATAAAATTGCGTGGGTTGATGATTCGGCCTCATGATTCGGGGTCGGACCAAGTCAACCTGTTGACATAACATAAGAAAGCGTGAAAATATGGTCCCAAAATGGTATTAGCCTGCCAGTTTGGGGTCAATATTTGCATTCTAAACGGAATACTCTGGTCAAGGGTATGCGCAAACCCCCAATGAAAAGTGTGGGTCTTGGGTTCGGGGACCAAGAGGGACTCATTAATTTATGAAGTTTCTATACACCGAAGCACAATTATACCGATTTTTGATGCCAAGTCGACCAATTCCTCGCCAAACATTACGGCTTCACCGACGAAGAGTTGGATTTCATCATCAACTATGACATCAAATACCGCATGGGGCGAGGGACAGATGATGGAAGCGAGGAGGCTGAATGATGATTCTCGATGATCAAAACCTGAGGTTACAGGAATTGATGTACCTGCCGGCGGAGACAGAATGGATTGAGTTCAAAGAGGCCAAGAATAGCTTTGATTTCAATGATCTTGGAAAATATTTTTCGGCCCTGAGCAATGAGGCAAACCTGAAAGGGCAATTGGCGGGGTGGTTGATCGAAGGGCGCAGACCCAACCTGTTCGTCTCCGCAGAGGTTGCTGCGGCAACGGAAACAAAAGCGGATTACATCAGAAAGCTGCCGTTCGAAAAGCAACATTATAAAAAGATGGTTGAGGGGTACCTCCGAAAATTTCAGGTCGCCTCCCGCGCTGATTTTGACAATTTGCTATTAAAAAACCTGTCGGATGTGCTGAATGCCGAGCAGAAAAAGAACTTTGTCACCAATCTGCTTCAGGAGATGAGAAGGACAAAGGTTATCCGAATTGTTGAAGGCAAACGGGGCGTGGGAGCCAAGTGGGAATTGTATAACAAGGATTAAATATTTTGGCTTGAGCCCCGTTTTAGATTACCGGATGGACCGCAATATTTATATCTATCTGATAAAACAGTATCAATGAATTGTATAACGACGTAAAAATATTTTTGGATTATACAATTCAAAATTGAAGACCGGGTCTGATTCACACTTTTTACAAAGGAATCCGGAATCGATCCCGTGTTGAAATATCAGGGTGGGGGGGACTACGCATCGATTGGTAATTTCTTATGACAGGCTATGGTGTCACATCTTGAATAGTGAATAAAAGCGCGTTGACATCATACGGGTCCGGGATAAAATGACCCCATTTCTTAACAAACGGGTTGAAAAAGATGGCATCTATGTTTGATAAAAATTTTGTGCCCCCCCATTGTGTTTCGGAGGAACATGAACACAGGAGAAAAACGATGGAGCAAAATGATATACTCGACGCTTTAAGTAAATATAAAAATCAGTTTGCGGAAAAATACGGAATCCTTGCGATCGGAATTTTCGGTTCAACAGCGCGCAATGAAGACCGGAAAGACAGCGATGTCGATGTCGTCATTCGCCTGGAAGAACCAGAGCTTTTTACTCTGGTCGGGATCAAGCAAGATCTTGAGGCAAAGTTCAAAAAATCTGTCGATATCGTAGCTTACAGGGATAAAATGAACCGTTTTTTAAAAGAAAAAATCGACAAGGACGCAATTTATGTATGATAAAGAACTGACACGCGCTACCGGAAGGGACCGGAAAACGGTTCAGCGACATTTATCAATGCTGAAGCAGAGTCAGTTTCTTCGACGGACGGGGTCTTCGAAAGGCGGGCGATGGGAAATACTGTAGAACAACACTTACAGATCATAGATCAAGACAGCCCATTTTATCCCGTGTCGCTGGTCAAACGCATGGGCAAAGATGCGCCGATCCGACTATGGGCAATTGGCCGTCCAGATCTGATCAACATGCCCAAAACCGCCTTTTTTTGTTCAAACCGATGCCCCGGAAATGCAATTCTGACTGCCATGGATCAAGCCCAAGAATGGCGGGAACAGGGCCGCTGCATCATAAGCGGATTCCATTCGCCCATTGAAAAAGAATGCCTTCAGATCCTTTTGCGAGGGGTCCAGCCGATCATCATCTGCCCGGCCCGAAGTCTTGAAAGGATGAGAATTCCAAAACAATGGCAAACAGGCATCGAAACAGGCCGGATATTGCTCCTGTCCCCCTTTTCGCCTTCGCATCACCGCATTTCCGCCAAGCTCTCGAAATATCGCAATCAATTGATCGCAGCCTTGGCGGACGAAGTCTTTTTCGGGCACATTACCCCCGGCGGCCGGATCGATCGTTTGTCAAAACAAATTGAAAAATGGGGAATTCCTGTCAAAGCTATGGAAGAGAATCCACTACGAATGAAAGGCGACGAATAAAAAGAAGTGATAAGGAAGCTGTTTATGTTTGATAAAAATCTCGTACTTGAAACAGTGCACAATAATTTCACTTTTTTATGGGAAAGGTTTCTCAATGGTTGATATCCCATTGCTCGCAACCGTCTCTTTACTGGCCGTTGTTGTTGTTCTGTCTCTCGTTCTTTTAAAACAGACTTCAAAAGTCGTTACCATCATGACTTCCCGTTTGGACATCCTGGAAAAGAACCAGGAACGTACGGAGCGTGCCGTCCGGGAGGAAGTGGCGCTGAGCAGGGACGAACAAAGCAAGGCGGCAAGGGAACAAAGGCAGGAGCTAACGGATGCGTTCAAAACTTTTGGCGATTCCGCGGTATTACGAATGACCGATGTTGCCGGTATCCAAAAAATCCAGCTTGAGGCCATGTCCTCGACGATTGAAAAGCTTTCGGATTCAAACGAGAAAAAGCTGGAAGCGATACGGGTCACGGTGGAGGGCAAACTCCAGAGCATGCAGATGGATAATGCCAGACAACTGGAGCAGATGCGGCAAACCGTGGACGAAAAGCTCCAGGGGACCCTGGAAAAACGGCTGGGCGAGTCCTTCAAGCAGGTCAGCGAACGGCTTGAGCAGGTTCACAAAGGACTGGGAGAGATGCAGACGCTGGCCACCGGCGTCGGGGATCTGAAAAAAGTATTGACAAATGTCAAGACGCGGGGGACATGGGGAGAGGTTCAGCTTGGCGCGCTATTGGAGCAGGTGCTCAACCCCGACCAGTTTGCGGTTAACGTGTCCACTAAGGATGGCGGCGAGCGGGTCGAATTTGCGGTCCGTCTGCCCGGACAGGGTGATAACAAAGATGAGACCGTTTGGCTGCCGATAGACGCCAAGTTTCCGATCGAAGACTATCAGCGTCTTTTGGACGCTCAGGAGCGGGGAGATGTTGAAGGCGTCGAATCCGCCGGAAAGCTGCTTGAAACCAGAGTTAAAGCCTGTGCACGGGATATCAGCGCAAAATACTTAAATCCACCGAAAACGACTGACTTCGGCATTTTGTTTCTGCCGATAGAAGGTCTTTTTGCCGAAGTGATCCGCAGATCAGGGCTGACTGAAATCGTCCAGCGTGAATGTCGCGTCGTAATTGCCGGCCCCACCACCTTATGGTCGATTTTAAGCAGCCTTCAGATGGGTTTCCGAACCCTGGCCATCCAGAAGCGCTCAAGCGAGGTGTGGAACCTTTTGGCAGCGGTCAAAACCGAGTGGACGAAATATGGCGATGTTTTGGACGCAGTACAAAATAAGCTGCATCAGGCATCAGACACCATCGAAAAGGCCAAAGTGAGATCACGGGCGGTCGGAAGAAAGCTCAAAGACGTGCAGGAGCTGCCGGCCGGTGAGGCTAAAACCATACTTCCCCAAAATTTGCTGGGAGAAGATGAAGATGCCGGTGAAAGCATCTGAACAAAAGGCGATCCAACAGGGATTAAAATCATCAAAATAAAAAAGGAGAAGCAGATGGAGTGCAAAGCGCTTTTTTCAATGTTTGAACAAAATCAGGACTACATCATCGATGTCTTGAAAAAAATCATTGCCGTGGACACGACCGTTCCCCCGGGCAAACACTATGGCAAGCTTATTGATATCGTCGAACCGGAATTTCAAAAATTTGGATTTATGACCCAGAGAATCACCGTGCCGCAGGATATCGTGGATCAAATGCCCTGGGATTTCATCGGTGACCGGACAAACCTCGTGGCCAGCCTTGATACCCGGAAACCTAAAGTCACCGCATACGCCCATATGGATGTTGTTCCCATTGAAGAATCCTGGACCCATGATCCGTTTGGCGCTGAAATCGTTGACGGAAAGCTTTTTGGCCGGGGCGCTGTGGACATGAAAGGGTCCATCGCCTGTTTTTTAGGGGCGCTCAAAGCGCTTCATGCGCTGGGAATCGAACCCGGCTATTCCGTGGGATGCTGCCTGTGTACCGACGAAGAAATGGGAGTATACCCCGGCGCCCGGTACCTGGCGGAGCAGGGCTATTTTTCACCCCATCTGATGTGGCTTGAAATCGGATCGCAGGAACCTGTAATCTATACGGGTCTGGCCGGCGCCATTCGGCTGGATGTCAAAGCCGTGGGCAGAAGCTGCCATTCCGGAATGAATTATCTGGGAGTCAACGCCATTGAAGAATTCCTGCCTGTTTTAAACGAACTGATCCTGTTGAAAAAAGAGGCTGAACAGCGGCTCTCCAGAATCCCGACGTTTCCCATTCCCGGATGCCCCTATCAGAAAATGACGCCCATGTTCAACCTCAACCTGCTGCACGGGGGAAAAAAGGAAAACATCGTTCCCAGCGAATGCGTGCTGACCATTAACCGGCGGTATATCCCCGATGAACGGTATGAAGATGTCGTCGCCGAGGTTGAAACAGCGATCAAGAGGGGAAAACAAAAATCAAGACTGATTGATGTTCAGCTTCATGCGGTTCATTGCTACCCGCCGGTTGAAATCGACCCGGAAAGCTTTGCCGTGAAGAAAAAAATCGCCGCAACTCGCGCCGTAAAGGGCGCCAAGGACTTTTTTTACGGCGGATTAAGCGTCTCAAGCGACCTGGGGTTCGTCGTGGAAGCATTAAAACCCCAGAAAATAGACATAGCCTGTTTCGGGCCGGGGAGCCGGGGAGCCGACATCAGCGCCCATTGCGCCGATGAATACGTTTACATCGAAGACCTGGTCGCCATGACCAAGGAACTGGCGTATTATCTGGCCTATTAATAGTTGCGATTTATCCTTTTTCTCCGGGAAGATCAGCATCGGTCGTGATAACACCGGATCCATACAGTTCGGAAATTTGGTCATCGGTCATACCCAGAAACTCGGAGAGCACAAAATAATTATGCTCGCCGAGCAGCGGCGCCCGGAAATGCTTGTCTGCGACCTTTGAAAATTTCAACGGTGGAATTTCGCTTTGGATTTTTCCAATTTCCGGGTGATCCATTTCCTTGAAATGGCCGTAATGCTTTAACTGGGGGTCCTCATAAACATCCTTTCCGGTTTCGACGACATTGGCGGCCACACCTTTTTCCTGCATCATGGCTTCAACTTGTTCCGGCGTATGCTGTGTGGTCCATTCGCCGATGAGGCGCTCCAGTTCATCTTCATTGTTTTTTCTGGCGACCAGCGTGGAGAACCGGGCATCGGCTGCCCACTCGGGCTTTTTAAGTACCCCGCAAAAACTTTCCCATTCGTCCTGGGTAAAAACGGCAACAGCCACCCAGCGGTCCTCCCCCGAACAGGGATACACCCCATGGGGCGCGGCGTACGGCAGACGATTGCCGTTTCGTTTCATGATGCGGCCGTTCACCATATATTCCATCATGGGACCGGCAAGCACATGGACGTTGACTTCATACTGGGACTGGTCAATATGAACCCCCTTGCCTGTTTTCCGGCGACGGATCAACGCGCTGACTAAAGTTAAAAGGCCCGTACCCGTAGATGCAAAATCGCCATAGGCCATGGGCATCCCCGCCGGCGGCCGATCAGGCCAGCCGGCCAGGAAACTGGCCCCGGATAAATTGGTGCTGACCGTGCCGTACCCCAGACGCTGGGAATGCGGACCATATTGTCCTTCCAGACAGGTGCTCCAGTAAATGATATCCGGCTTGATTTTTATGATGCTGTCGTAATCCAAGCCGAACCGCTTCATGATCCCGGGCCGAAATGATTGCGCAATGATATCGGGCTGCCATTTTTCAATCAGTTGTCGGACCAGTTCCCGGCCTTCGGGTTTGCTTAGATTCAGGGTCATGCTGTATTTGCTGGAGTTGAGCCACTGCTGCCAGCCGCATTGCTCAAGCTCGCCCATCCGGGCCTGGTAAAAAGGCCCGCCGGCCCGCGAAATATCAGGTCTTATATGGCTTTCAATTTTGATCACCGTAGCGCCGAAATCCCCCAGCCATGTCATGGCCAGAGGCACCGTGGCCGCCATGCCGAAATCCAGAATCCGTATGCCGTCGAATATTGATTTTTGCATTGTCAGACTACCCCCGCCTGTTTTAAAAGAACCATCTCTTCCCTTGAAATGCCCAGTTCACGCTCATAAATTTCTTGGTTGTGTTCCCCGATAAGGGGTGCACGGCGCCGAACCTTCATCGGCGCTTCGGAAAGCTGAACAAAAGGGCCGCAGTATGTCAGGCTTTCCCCGAGTTCTGGGTGCGCAACCGTTTGCCAGAAATTTCGGGCTTCAAGGTGATGATCTTCGCAGATATCCCTGCTGTTGGACACCGGGCATCCCATAATGCCCCGTTTGGCGGTTTCCTCTGAAACCTCCGATGTCGTCTTGGTCATTAAAAACGCGTCGAAGGGCGCCTGGATGCGGTCCATTTCCTCCTGGGTCATTTGAGCGACAGTACTGCCCAGGTTAAACCAGTCCATTTCCTTGAGCCAATCCGGCGCCATGCCTTCTTCATCCATCCACTTCACCAGTCTTGCAGTACTGTCGGAGAAACCGGCTGCTGCCCCCCAGCCGACAACCAGATGGACATAGCCATCCTTGCAGGGGCGAATACTGGCGCTTTTTGTGAATCCCGACGTCATAAACCGCCCCATTCTTGGGAAACTGAACTGCATGCACTCATAGAACCAGTGTGCGCCGGTGGTGAAGTGAAGCAGGTACTGTTGAACCGGGGCATCCACATGCTGCCCCTCTCCGGTCATTTCGCGATGCCAGAGCGCAAATACGGAACCGATGACGCCCAGTATTCCGCCCATCAGCCCTGCGGAAGGCCAGCTCAGCCATGCCGGAGGCCGATCCGGGTCGCCTGTGATGGAATGGATCATCCCGGAAGCCCATGTCGTCAGGTCGGATGTTTTGTACCCGGCTTTCGGACCTGTCTGACCATAGGAAGAGATGGAGGTCAAGATGATGTCCTGTTTGATTTCTGAAAGGCCGCCATATCCCAGGCCCAAACTGTCCAGGTGTCCCGGGAAACAGGATTCCAGGACAATGTCGGCGGATTTTACGAGCTTTTTAAAAAGCGCGCGCCCGTCCTCAGTTTCTATATTAAGCGTTATTCCCCGTTTGTTGCGGTTATAGGCAAACCAGAAAAGACTTTTTTCGGGATCGGGTTCATCTTTGTAGAACGGACCCCTGTTTCTGGCAGCGCTGCCGCAAGGCGGTTCAATTTTGAGGACATCCGCCCCCAAGTCGCCGAGAATCTGTCCTCCGAGCTGATACCCGCCTTCAGTGAGATCGAGTACCCTGTACCCTTCAAGCATGTTTTCTTCCATCATCGCTTCACCTTGATCCAATCGATTAGTAGCGCTTCATCAAAATCCATTATAAACAGCAGAGGAAACTGCCTGTTTCCCAATGCACCCAAAGTCTCAAAAAATAAGCGGGTTTCGGATTTTCAGATCCTTAAACCTGCCGAAATCACGGTCGGCCGTCAGCAGTTCCGAAACCCCTCTTTGCAGACATATCGCAGCGATACGGGCATCATGGATCATGGGGCCGCTGATCCGGGAGACATCGATCATCTGCTTGAGGAAAATCCAATGATCCGGTGTTTCTGAAAGCAACACCAGCGTCGGTGATTCCAGCCAGGCGTCGATTTGATCAATGGCCCGGGCGATGGGACTGGGCGGATCAAAAATTCTGGCGTGGGTAACGATGGAAAAAAACTCATGAATACACGGCCAGGGAATTGCCCAGGAAGATCTTCCTTCCGCGAGTTCAGCGACGCATGCAAACGCTTTCTCATGAAACGGTGCATCTTCCCGATGAGCATACACAAGGATATTCGTATCGAGGGCTATCATCCGCCGCGCCCTTCATAGGCGGCGGACCTTATTTTTTCCCACCCTTCGCCGCGGAACTCACTTTGAAGACCCTTTCCTCTGAAGCTGGCCTTTCGCAGCTTAAATTTCTGACTGGTTTTGTATCGGGCTACGGTTTCGCGCAATCCCTGCTCGATAAGAGATCGCATGGTAATCTGCTTTTGCGCGGCCAATTTTTTGGTCTCTTCAAACAAAGAGTCTGAAATATCTATGGTTGTTTTCATATTTCGACCAATATCAATTAATATGGGTTTATGCAACCTTTTTCGCCGGCTGAAAATCGTTCACTTTCTCTTTATAAACGCCATCTGATTCAGAATTTCTTCCGCACCGTGAATCATCCCCCCGATAAACGCTTCAACAGGCTTAACTTTATCCAAAACACCCACGGCAAGGGATACAAGTTTACTGGGTCCTTCCTGCCCCCATTCCTCGTCAAAACTGTACTCTCCGCTGGGATCCACGTCATTTTGCCACGCGGTGTATTTTAAATTGACCCGCTCCAGCATTCTCAGCCACTTATCAAAGGACACCTTGTCTCTCATGGACATAACCTGGCGATAGGCTTCCGGGTCAGGGGAAGACAGTACCTGATGACGAAGCCGGGGATCAAATGGAGAAGACTTGACGATCTTTTCTTTTGCCGCTTTGCCCAGGGGGCATTCGTCGGTGGACATGAATGCCGTCCCCATCATAATGGCGTCTGCGCCCATGCCCAAAGCGCCCATAAAACCGGACGCATCGCCGATCCCTCCGGCTGCAATAAACGGGATTTTCAGCATTTTTTTGGCCAGGGGCGTGGTGATCAGGGTGGGCAACTGCTCAGGGCTTTTGAATCCCACCCCCTCCAACCCAACAACAATCACCGCATCAGCCCCGAGCCTTTCAGCGTGCAAAGCATCTTTTATCCTGGCTGATTTATGAATCCAGGTGATTCCGGCTTCCTTAATCCGCGGGGCAAGGGCATCGGGCTTATAGGCCGCCGTCTCAACAGGAACCCCGAGTTCAATACACACCTCCAGCATTTCGTCGATCCGGGGGCAAATGCCGAAACTTAAATTCACCCCAAAAACGCCCTTCGTGGCCTTTCGGCATTGCATTACAGCATCCCTTAACCTTTCAGGGGTCTTGTAAACGGATGCGGTAATCAGGCCGAAAGCCCCGGTATCGGCGACAGCGGCGGCGAACTCCCACTTGCCGATCCCTCCGTAAGCCCCTTCCAATATGGGATACCGGCATTTTAAAAGCCGGGTTACCCGCGTGGTCCATTCCATGCATTTTCCTTTTTTAGTTTAATGAAGCGTTACAACCACCAACTTTCAGAACTTGACCTGGGGCGCTGATTTTTCCGTCTCAGGGATTTCATAATATTTGGCCTGAGACACGCCGGCAAAGGTCGCGTAAAACCGTCCCATAAACGTCCGGATATAGGTGTTTAACATCTGTACCGAATCGTTGTATCTTTTTCTCTCCACCGCAATCCGGTTTTCCGTTCCTTCCAGACTATCCTGAAGCTTTAAAAACGACTGATTGGCTTTCAACTCGGGGTACCGCTCCTGGAGAAGAAGAAGCCTGGACAATGACCCTTCCAAACGGTTGGAGGCATCCACTTTATCATTTACTTCCTTGGCCTGAAAGTATTGGGTCCTGGCGTTTGCGATATTTTCAAATAGTTCCTTTTCATGGGCCGCATATCCTTTTACGGTCTCAACCAGGTTGGGAATGAGATCGTAGCGTCTTTTCAGTTGATTTTCCACCTGGGCCCAACTGCCCTTGACGTTTTCATCCATAGCGATGACCCGGTTGTAGCCGCTGATGATCTGGCCCGCCAATAAAAACCCCACCAATAGAATCGCCAGAAAAATCCCTAAAAATATTTTTAACCCCTTAGACATTTACCTATCCTCCATTGTTTAATATCCATATTCCCGCGCAAAGACGCAAAGTCGCAAAGAATATCGTCTTACACTCTTCACTCTTTACTGATCACTAATCACTTCTTTTTACCAACTGCCGCTTGCCCCGCCACCGCCGAACCCGCCGCCCCCACCGCCGCCAAAACTGCCGAATCCGCCGCCCCCCCGACCACCCCAATCCCCCCCTCTTTTGCCCCTGGATGACCGCGCCATCCGGGCCCGCAATGTTCTGGGGGATTTTATGAACATAAAAATGAGAAACAACAGAAACAGGAAGCCCATGCCTTTTTGTTTCAGACCAGGTTTTGTTCCGGCGCCGGACCGGCGGTCTACCTTCGGCACCCCGGTGATTTCGACGCCGGCATCAGCCGCAATGGCATTGACAACGGCAACCGATCCGGCAAAAATTCCCCCGGAAAAATCCCCTTTTCTGAAATGAGGAACCAGATAATTTCTTCCCACCTCGCCCACAAGGCTGTCGGGAAGCACGCCTTCCAGCCCATAGCCGACCTCAAACCGGTATTTCCTGTCCCCAACGGAAACCACCAGCAAAACCCCGTTGTCTTCGCCGGCTTTGCCCAGCCTCCATTTATCGTGGGCGACGGTGAGAGCGAAGTCTTCAATGGCGTCTCCTTCCAGACTGTCAATCGTCAGGACGATCATTTGGGCATTTGTTTTTTGCTCCAGTTCCTGAAGATAACCGTTAAGCCGGTTTTCCTCGGAATCCGCAACAATGTCCGCCAGATCCACAACATAATGGTCGGGCGTTTCCGGAATAGTGACACAGAGGGCCAACCGTCCCGGAATCAGGGAGAGCAGCAGCACGATGAGAGGAAATACATGCCGGGAAGCTCGCCTCCCGACAGGCAGCAGGCTAGTTTTTCTTCCATTCATCGGCGATATCCCCCAGCTTTTCGAGAGCTGCGCAGTAATCTTCAAAGATCCGGTTCAACTGTTCAACGGGCAAATGAAATCCTTCCTTTTTCACCCTCGATACCTGACGGAACATATCCATGCAAATCCCGGTAATTTTTTCCAGTTCGTTCAACACCTCATCCTTGACGACAGGCGGATTGTGGCCCAACAGCATGATAATCGCCGCAAATAAAGGGATGTACGCGGAGAACGTTCGCGTAAAAATTTCGGCAATCTGTTTCCGGTCCCCGGCAGCGGAAATGTACGCCTGCCGCAATCCGATCAGTTTCACTTTCAGTTCTCTCTCGCACTGGCTGCGCAAATCCGATAAACGGATTTCAATATCTTTAAAAATATCTTTTCCAAAAACGCACAGGTGAAGGCGTCTGATTGTCAAAAATTCGACAGGGAATACGTCCAGCGAACTCTGAATATGGGCAGGCGTCATGATCAGCGGAGAGGCGATGCTTTTTTTGCCGTATTTTTTCCCCAGGGGCGCCAGTTTTTCAATCTGGCTTAAATCCATTTTGTTCATCACCAAGACGGAATTGATATCCGACCGCTTATGGTCAAAATCGTCCGTCAAGGCGCTCCCGGTAACATGGATGGAGTGGATATTTTCTGTAAAACCGGATAAGATATCTTCCATAAACGGATCGAATCGTTCTTTGACCCGCTGATCCAGGATAAATTCAGTCATTTCGCCGCCTCTTACGGGGTTTTGGGGTTGAGCATGGCCAGGGCCGCCGCATAATCCGGCTCTTCGGCGATTTCCGGTACAAGCTGGGTGTAAACGACTTTGCCGTTGGGGTCGATAATGACAACGGCGCGCGCCAGCAGGCCCGCCAAAGGGCCGGCACTCATTCGGGCGCCGTAACGGTCGCGGAAATCCCGGTGTGTAAATTCAGCTACGGAAACCACCTGGTTCAATCCCTCCGCGCCGCAGAAACGGGCATGGGCAAAAGGCAAATCCAGGGAAACGCAAAGGACTGCGGCATTATCATACTGATCAATTTGAGCGTTGAACTTTCGGACCGACATGGAACACACGGCTGTATCCACACTGGGGAATATATTCAACACGATTGTTTTTCCGGCAAAATCTTATAAGGATACATCCGACAAATCTGTTTTGGTCAGCACAAAATCAGGCGCCTGACCGCCGACTTTGGGCAATTCGCCACTGGTCTTTACGGGATTGCCTTTTAACGTAATCTGTGCCATGTTTCCTCCTTGTTAATCATTTCTAATCATTGTTATATGGATAAAGGGAGTTTATTGCCATGACGACAAAGCCCAACCGAAGCGAACTCATCTACCAGGGCAGGGTATTTAAATTATTCAGGGATAATGTCACGCTGCAAAACAACCGGTCCGTTGATCTGGATATTATCCGGCATCCCGGTGCTGCGGCCATTGTCGCCATCACTGATCATAACGAAATTTTTTTACTTAAACAATACCGATATGCTGCCGGCGGATTTATCTGGGAAATTCCCGCCGGAACACTTGATCCCGGGGAATCCCCCCTGGAATGCGCACAACGCGAAATTGTCGAAGAAGCCGGGATTACCGCCGACATATGGGATAAACTATGCGAAATCACTCCGGTTCCGGGTTATTCCGATGAGCGGATTCATCTGTTCCTGGCGAAGGACCTGAAGCCGTCCCGCCAGAATCTTGACGACGACGAAATTATCGACATTCACAAAATCAATTTCAAAGAGGCATTATCAATGGTTTATTCCGGAGCGATTTCCGACGCCAAAACCATCGCCGGCCTGTTCTTGGCACAAAACCGGATGGCACTGTTTAATGAAAGTCAATAATATCCCTGATCTTCCGGATCAGCGGTTTTTTAAATTTCACTTTCAGGTATAAGTCGCCGGGCTTGCCGCCGCTTTTCCCCGAACCGCCCATACCGGACAATCGTATCCGCCCGCCCTTCTTTATTCCGGGGGGCGTCTGTACCACGAGTTTTGTTGCCTTTCTGCGATGGAAATAGGCGTAAGGTCCCCCATTTTTCGCCTGTTCGGGCGTCAGGTAAATTTCGTCGAACGCGTCTGATCCGTTTTCGGGGATTTCAACGCCGCTGATTTTTTTAACGGCATAGCGGGTCAGTTTTGTCAAAATATTTTGCGCCATACCGGGAAGTACCGCCCCGGACGCGTTGCCTTTGCCCGGTGAACCCGTAAAAATATAGCCCTTGGCTGAAAATCCCGGTTTATTGAATTCAAACGAACTACCGCCAGTGCCGTAATACTCCTTAAAAATATCATCAAATCCACGGAAACCGAAGGCCTTGGCCATTTCCTCAAATACGGACTGAATATCCGATCCTCTGAAAATATCCTGTTCGGAATAATTGTGTTTGAACCTGCTGTATGCCGATGCGCCGAACCGGCTTCGCAATGCGTCATATTCACCGCGTTTTGCCGGATTTGATAATATCGTGTAGGCCTCATTGATCTTTTTCATCTTTTCAGCGGCATCGGGATTATCCTGGTTTCTGTCCGGATGAAACTGAAACGCGGCCCGACGATACGCCTCTTTGATCTGCTTTTCATCGGCTTCCGGGGAAAGATCCAATACCGTATAAAAGTCATCTGCTTCCATTCAAACCCCTTCCACCCTGCCCTCTGCCTTCAATCCTCCGCCTTCAGCCTGAAGTCTTTCAAATTAATGATCTTTTCCCCCGGATCAAGAGGCTGTCTGAAAGCCCTCACCCGCTTTGTCCGGCTCTTTTGGAGTTCTTCCACAACAGCCTTGAGCTGGTCATTGTCTTTAATCAGTGCCCGGACTTCCTCTTCCAGTTTTTCCCAGTTTTCTTCCAGACTCCGGGTATCCAGGCTGAAATTACCCAGATAGGCAAGCAAATTGCCTAAAGTGGAAAGCAAGCCGAAATGCGTCGTTCCCTGAAGGTAATACGGGCAGTGGCACCACAGACTCAAGCATTCAAACCCCCTTTTCTGGCCTTCCCATTGAATCGTGGAATGAATGGTCGTGGGCCCATGGTAGGAGATGGGCTGAATTCCTTTTTGAATTAAAAGCAGCTTCAACGCATCGTTTGAAACCAGGGCGGAAATCATTCTTTCAGTGTGAAGCACATTGTCAAACATGCTCCCCAGCGTTATAATGGTTTTTACCCCCAATTTTTTCAATAAATCCAATGTCTCGCGAACCAGCCGGTTCCAGGAGAGATTGGGCTCGTCAGCCGACAGGACAATGATGTCATGGGCATGCTGTTCCCCGGTTTCGATGACAAAAAAATTACCCTTGGGCGGACGATAATGGGTCAGAATGCCTTCCTCAATGGCAACCGTGGGCCGAGTGGCGTCATATCGATAAAAAAGGTCCGCGTTGATTGCCGCAAAATAACGCGCCTGCATCCGGCTGATTAAAAAATCCGTCATTCCCCTGGAAACATTCAGGGCATTTCCCCATCCATCAAATCCGGCAATAAAAACCGGGTTTTTAAGCCGGGGCAATTCTTCAATTTTCAGAGATTCATCATTCATGAGGCGTTTATGACATCCGGATGAGAGATTGTCAATATTCCAAAACGCAATTCACCACGGAGAGCACGGACTATGGAGAAATGCGCTTTTTGAATTTATCGCTGTGAACTCTGTGAACTCTGTGGTAAATGTCCTTTCGACATGAAAAACGTCCTGCTCACACAGCTTCCCATTCCACGGCTGAATTTCGGCAGACAGACGGGAAATATCCCCCTTGGCGCTGCCTGCCTGAAATCGGCCGTAAGGGATATACCGGATGTAGCGGTGGAAATCCTTCCCGAGAGTGTCTCCTCTTATCTGGGAGATTATGCACTGACCGAGCGCATTTTAGCCGGCTCTCCGGACGTTATCGGATTCACGGCATATTGCTGGAATGTGGAACGGTCCTTGTATCTCGCCGGAAAAATAAAAGAAAAATATTCTCCTGAAGTCATCTTCGGAGGACCGGAAATCACCGCGGGAAATAAGGCTCTTGAATCCGGACCCGTGGATTTATTCGTTCATGGCGAAGGAGAATCCATTTTCAGAAAGCTGCTCCTTGATAAAATTTTTCCAAACTCACCGTGTATTCACGGAAAATCGTCGTCTGTTTTTAAGTCAGCCCAAAGCCCTTATGTGGATGGCTTACTGGAACCCAATATTGAAAACCTGATGCTGCTTGAGACCCAGCGGGGATGCCCCTATCGATGCGGATTCTGTTATTACAACAAGTCAAGATCAAAGGTCTTGTGCGCGGATGAGACGGTGATCTTAAAGGGCATATCCTGGGCCATGAAAAATAAAATCGGGGAAATTTATCTTTTGGACCCCAGCCTGAATACGCGGCCGGACCTCAAAGACCTGCTTGAGAAAATCATCCGTCTCAAGGCAGGGGAAAAAGTATCGTTGTTCAGTGAAATTCGGGCCGAGGCCATTGACGAAACGCTCGCGGATCTTTTTGAAAAGGCCTGCTTTACCTGGTTTGAAATCGGCCTTCAATCCACCAATCCCATGCCGCTTGCCATCATGAACCGCCCCACTGATCTCAAACGGTTTCTCAATGGCGCCGCCCTGTTGAAAAAACGGGGAATCGTCACCGGAATCGATCTGATCATCGGGCTGCCGGGCGACACGCCGGAGGGATTTAAAAAGACCGTGGATTTTGTCATCCAAAACGATTTGTACGACGATATCCAGGTTTTTCCCCTCTCGGTATTGCCAGGTACAAATTTTAGATCCAAAAGCCGGGAGCTGGGCCTTGTCTATGACCCAAAGCCGCCTTACACGGTGATCAGAACGCCCGAATTTTCAGAAGAAGACATGCTGATGGCGTTTGACCTGGCGGAATCCCGATTTGACACGACGCTCTATCCCATGCCCGATCTCGATGCCGGCTTCGGGGACTCGGATATTTGGTCTCCGGGACCGCCCCCGGACATCGAGGTGCGGATTGGAGACCGTCCATATGCCTATAAAATCTTCCTGCTCCGTGAGCGTCCCCTGGAAGATCTTTGCCGATTGTCCTGCCGGGTCACGTCGCCTTATCAGATATTTTTCGGGCCCCTTATCAGAGAAATTTCCTGGCAAAAAAAAGTATTGGAAATTTTTACGGAGAACAATCCGTTTACGCCGCTGGAAGTCCTTTTTATCGAACCCGGGTCATTGCCCGAAACCGCCGGTCTTCTCGCATCGGCCCGCTTAAAACGCCCCCATTTCCTCGACAACGACCTGCGATATCTCTTTGCTGACCCCGGCAACCGGGCCGTGCTGTTCACGCTGGTGTCCTCACATGAGAAGCTTATTTTTTCAGGAGACATGAAGCGGCAGGTCTACTGGTGGAAGCATTCACATCTGCCGCTTGTCCGCGATCTGAAACGCCTGTCGGAATTGGACGGGATACTGATACAGTGCTCTTCGGTCTCTGAACAAAAAATTGTTTCATGGCAGGACAGATTCACGGCCCGGGCCGATGATCATTTGTTTATCTGCTTTTCCGAGCCCCGGCTTCAGAAACGATGGCTGAAATTGACGATCTCTGATGAATATTTTTTTGATATTCTCCCGGAATAGCAATTTCAGATTTGAAATTTCAAATTCACTCAACCGGTTTCTATCGAATAAATCTATTCTAAAACATTTGACTATCCAAATAAGCAATTAGACATAGCCGGCAGACATGATAATATTGACGGCATCGTAAAAAGCCTGATTTTCACCACAAGGACACGAACGGATATAAAAGGATGTCGGTATGAAAGAAATTGATGCCAGAGGATTGGCCTGCCCGGCGCCGGTACTGGAAACCAGGGCCGTTTTGGAAAATGATCGGGCAACGGAGATCAAAGTTCTGATAGACAACCCGGCGGCCCGAGAAAATATTGTCCGGTTTTTATCTTCACGGGGATATGCCGCCAGCGTCGGTCAAGAAGGCGATGATTTTTTTGTTATCGGTACATGCGCCGCAAAAGAGCAACCGGCCCCATTGCCTGAAGCAAATTTAAAAACCAGGTCCAAAAAAATAATGGTGATCGCAGCGACAGATCGTTTTGGATTCGGAGACGATGAATTGGGCCTGAAACTGATGGCAAATTTCATCAAAACGCTGAAAGAGATGGGACCGGAGCTCTGGCGTCTGGTGTTCATCAATAACGGCGTCAAACTCACGGTTGCGGGATCGGAAGTTCTTCCTGTTCTCAAAGAATATGAACATGACGGGGTTACGATTCTGGTCTGCGGCACCTGCCTGACCCATTTCAACCTTCTGGATCAAAAGCAGGTCGGGGAGACGACCAATATGCTCGATATTGTCACGGCGATGCAGCTGGCGGACAAGGTGATAACTGTTTAAAATGAGTGATGAGTTTATGGCTGAATTTTGACGGTTGTCAAGATATATCGGCATCAGGCAATGCCAAACACGGAAACGTGGACAGCATTGATATCCGTGTTGCAGCCTGGACGATAACGGAAATCGCCTTTTCTATTTCCACCGCTGTCGTCATGCGGCCCACGCTGAATCTTAAGGTCCCTTTGGCCCATTCAACAGGCACATTCATGGCTGACAGGACGTGGGATATTTCAATAGCCCCCGAATGACAGGCGGCCCCGGCCGATGCCGCAACCTCAAGACCGATTTCTTCAAGGAGCCGGTTGGCCTCAAGACTTTTAAAGGAAAGATTCAGCGTATTGGGCAGTCTAAGATCTGCGTGGCCGTTCAACCGCACCCGATCGTCAAGTTTTTGCAATAGCCCCTGGTGCAGACGATCGCGGAGATGTTTCATGTGAGCAGCGTTTTGTTCCAGGCCGCGGTGAGCGATTTCGCAGGCCTTTCCCAATCCCACAATCCCCGGGACATTTTCCGTTCCTGCCCGGCGTCCCATTTCCTGCCCTGCTCCATGCAAAAGCTTCTCCGGGTTGAGTCCATGACGGATATACAGGGCGCCGACACCTTTGGGCGCGTAAATTTTATGGCCTGCCACGGACAAGAGATCCACTCCCATGGCATAAACGTCTGTTGGAATTTTTCCCACGGACTGAGCTGCATCGGTATGGAAAACGATATGATGATGTTTTGCAATCTGCGCGATTTCTTCGATGGGCTGAATCGTCCCCACTTCATTGTTGGCATGCATCATGGTAATCAGAATGGTTTGGGGCCGGATAGCCTTTTCCACATTCTGCGCATCCACTCTTCCTGCTGTATCCACCGGGATCACCGTGGTTTCAAATCCGCTTGCTTCCAGATATTTACAGACTTCAAGAACAGCCGGGTGCTCAACGGCGCTCGTGATGATGTGGTTTCCCTGATGCTTTAAGGCTCCGGCGATCCCGTAAATGGCAAAATTATTGGACTCCGTGCCGCCGCTGGTGAATACCACTTCCCGCGGATCGCAATTAAGCAGCGCGGCCACCTGCTTCCGCGCGTTTTCAACCGCGCGTTTCGGCGCAATCCCATACCAGTGTGAACTTGACGGGTTGCCGAACTCGGTTTCCAAAAACGGCCGAATGGCAGATATGACTTCCGGATCAAGGGGCGTTGTCGCGTTGTAATCCAAATAAATCGGCTGGACCATATGGATCTCCTTTTAAAGCATCTCAAGTTATGCCGGATAATAATTTTTTAATCCATCAATGGCAACAAAAAAGGGACCTTCCGTTCAGGCACTGATCTATCATTTTTTATACTGTTATTTGACATTTCATAATGTTTTTTTTACTATAGATAAATCCCTGTGGTTTGGTTGGAAGCCACCGGCAAATACAAGGGTTTGTTCACGCCTGACTTTCATCTGTTAATGAAAAAAATTTTATTCACCCCAAAAAAAAAGAGGATCATGATGAAAAAATTTTATATTTTCCTGCTTGCATTTTCTTTAATGGTGGTTTCCTCATCAAGTTTTTCGTCTTACATAATTGAGTTTACCAACGGAAACCAAATATTAACCAATCAATACTGGGAAGATGGCGACAAAATCAAATGCGACCTGTACGGCGGGATCGCATCGTTTCATAAAGATTCCATAAAAGCCATCCGGTTAAGTGATTTGCCCTACACATATGAAAAACCTTCTTCTGAAAACAAGGGGGATGGTGTTGGAAAAGAGGGAAAAGCCGATGAAAAAGAAGATATGACCGGAAAGGAAGATGCAAAAGGCCAAACCGCGGGTAACGGCGCCAAGACCACACCGCCTCTGACTGAAATTGAAATAATTGAATTAAAAAAAGAAAAATCAGAGATTGCGGAGCAATACGTAGAAGCCGGCAAGGAATACACAAAAGCAAAAAGTGCCGGTGATATGGCAGGCATGAAAACAGCCAACGAAAAGTTTTTGAATTTAAAAAAACAGGAGGCGAGTCTGGTCAAGAGGGTTAAAGACAGAAACATGGGCTCGCTTCCCGATTGGTGGAGCCCTCCATCCGAAAATGCCGGGGAGGAGAATTAATTTAAAACCTGCTGCCAGGAAGTATAGTCAACGTCGTTTCCCAAAAATGCATCCTTTAAGGCTTCGTCATAATAAACCTTCATGGAATTTTTCAAGGCAACTGATGCGCCCCTGACAGAGCCGTAAAATGCGGCGCCATTATCAAAATCAACCGCGGCAAAAGGCGCGTAAATAACTGCTTTTGTAACGTTTCCGTTGTGAATGGATACGGTCTCATCCGAATCCGTTTTTATCATCACATCCCCAGGATCGCTATAAGGGGCAAAATCACCGCTGTTTTTAAAATCTATAATGGTTGCGCACCCACAGCCGCCCGTAGGCTCTGTTACGTTTAATATTACCTTTCTATCTGACGCGGTATTTTGTATATCAAACTCGGATCCAGCATCACCCACGACCCTTCCTTTAACCCATATGTTGACCGGTCCGGCAGACGCATTTATTATCAATGTATCTCCGTTTCCTAAATTTATCTCATCAAAATAATAGTTGGCGCCTCCGGATTTTCCCACAAGCGTGAAGCCATCGCTATTAAGGACGGCTCCTACGCCTACCGTAGTGCCGTCTAACGTATCTTGTGCCAAATTATTGTCATTTGATCCCCCTAATCCTGGATCATATGACGGGAATTTATCATTAAATTCATCATCTCCTGCAATATTTAAAGGGTCCGTGTCAACCGGCCCTATCGAATCGTTTTCTCCTGTAACCAGGCCTCCCGAATCCTTTATCACCGCCTCAACAAGAGGATCTCCGGCCGCTCCTTGAACAACATCACCGTCCACGATAGATCCATTGTTCAATATGATATCATTGGATCCGTCAGCATCTCCATTTGACCCGACATCCCCATTGTGGGTGCTGTACAGCAAATCATGAGCAGGATTTGAAGTATTCCATGTTCCGTCACCAGGGTCGGGCAATCCATCCAGGGAGTTATAGCTGAATACTCCGGTACTGTTTTTTAAATCAATAACATCTCTGCCGAATACGGCATATTCAAAGGCCGACCTTCTGCTGACAGTAACTTCAATTTCGGCTGTTGCGCCTTGTGAACCATGCCCTGTGCTTGTAAATGTAAATGCATTATCCCCTGTTTTTTCCAGAGTCGAAAAGGTAAATGCAAAATCGCCGGGCGCGGAACTGAACATGGTCATGGTATCTCCCACAGCCGAGGGAAGATAGCTCCCGGCTTTTAACGCTGCTTCAATCGCGGCTTTACCAAAATTAGCGCCTGCTTCAGCGTCGTTAAACGCTTCTTCCGAGTACTTATAATTTGCACTGATGGTTACATCCGTAGATGACAACATATAGGCTGTGGAGCCTAAAATGGCTAATAACGCCAAAAACATAAGGCCTGCGACCAATACAATTCCCTGGTCGTCCTTAAGCAATTTAATTACTTTCATTTTAATTCTCCAAGCTAGTTTAAAAAATAACAGCCCATAGCTTTTCCATAACAATTTAAAGTTACACTAGATAAATCATATTTCCCTATCGTATGCTTAAAGTTCTATTATCTGTCCGTAGTCCAAGTAAGAGAACATCCATCAACAGTTACTGTAACTGTTATGTCAGCATTCATATTATATTCAGCGCCGGACTTGACACAAAGCAATTCAGAGATGAATGTACCGCAATTGCAGCGGGTAGGGCCGCCATACCATCCATTACCTTGCCAGACCGGCTGTTGAAGAGGCGTTTCGGTGCCGATTTTCCATGTAACCGTAGCATTATTAAAAGGTGAATTATTTTTAGTAACAAGGGCTCTCAGTAAAACATAATCATTATTGTCGATGGAACATGCTTCTAACCCGACACCAAGGGTACTATTGTCCTCACATGTTTTCTCGGTATATAGGTCCGGAATATAGATAGTCGTTGTCGTCGTAGAAGTGGTCGTCGTAGAAGTAGTGGTGGTGGTTGTTATACCTGTTGTCGTCGTAGTGTCTCCATACGAGGTTGTCGTCGTGTTTGTGGTCGTTGTAGTTGTCGTAACGGGTATTGTAGTCGTGGTCGACCCTCCCCCTCCGGATGGGGAAGCACTTCTTAATCCCATGTTGCGAATTTTGAATATGGATTCCATCTCCGTTTCGTCATAGCCTTTTCCGATTCCCGGTTTCTCGGTCCTGGAGACAATGGTTATTCTCACCTGACGGATGTCTGCGGCCAGAGTTGCGGCAGTATCGTCTGCAGCCAGGCATTCAAAGGTAAACGTAGTAATATTTTCCGCAAACGGCTGAAAAGTGGCCCCCGCTCCCCCGACTTTGCGCCTTAATATATCGCCATCAAGTTTGTAAACAATCCGTTCGTTTGGGTCATAGGTCCAGGCATCCGGATCTATTCCGCTGCCGGTCGCGATCACGCCGCTCCCATCCAGGTCGGCGCGGATTTCAAGCTGCCCGGCATCACAGATAATACCCGAAAACGTTGGAAGCGTATCATCGCTCCGCTGAAGAGCACCGGTAGGATCATACCCCCCCATCATTACTTCCCTTCCGATCATGTCCAGGACTGCCCGGGCCGTTTGAACCATTTCAGCCCCTTGCTCCTGATCATCATAGGTTGTCCTTTGCACGATGAATGTGCCGACAAGCGCCCCAAGTATGATCAAGCCCAATGCAAGGGACAGAACCAACTCCAGGAGGCTGAATCCACGCACTTTACCAATAAAATATTTCATTATGCTTTACCTCGCTATGATCGTATTCATCTCAACGGTATGCTGACCAAAAGATGTATATGTTATGGTGACCTTAATTCCTTTCGCGCCATCGATTCCGACACTAAAGCCTTCTGTACTTCTTTTAATCCCGGGATATCCGGCGACAGTGTTTTCTACATACGATTCGCCCGGATCTACTGCAAGGGAGTACCCGGCCTGACGGATCTGCTCTATGGTTGATTTGGCCAGAGCATTTGCCTTGGACATCTCATTGCTGAGATGGTTGACTCGGATGACCGAAATTAAAAGCCCTGCGGTGCCGGTGAGTCCAACCGAAAGAATTATTATTGCGACAAGAACTTCCAACAGGGTAAATCCCAGTAAATTATTGATCTGTTTTTTTTTCATGGCCAGTCTTCTACTCTTTCGAATATGTGTTTGCCCGAATCAGTTAATCTTCACGCGTCCTGAAATATTGACATCAATCGTCTTGCTGCCGCTGGGATTTCTTACCGTAATGGGCGGAACAGTTTCCGATGCGCCTCTGGAGTTAAATCTTACCTTGTCGAAATCATCGACAGTGACGTCAGGATAATCCTCCTGAAAACTTATTGTCTTGCTGATCCCGTTCTTATCTATAATCTGGTATTGCTGTGAATCGGCCCACTGCAAATATACGGTCTGGTTAAGCTTGACCGCTTCCATACGTGCCGCCATCAGGTCGCCGGCCAAAACGCGTGTGGCGCCGCTCAATCGGGATTTCGGGAAATACGTCAAGAGACTGGGAATGGCGATCCCCGCCATAATTCCGATAATGACGACCGTCACGATGACTTCAATCATGGTAAATCCAAAAGGATTCCCTATGGTTGCTTTTTTTTTCATGATGCCCAT